>JBBION010000157.1:0-7397 GCA_037443345.1 Rubrivivax sp.
TCGTTGCGCGGCTCCTCGCTGCGCACGCGGCGGGTGAGGTTGATCTGGTTGACCGGCACGTCGTGCGCCAGGCGCTCGTTCTCGACCGCCAGCGTCGCGGTGAACGCGTGCAGCGTCGTCTTGACGAAGTTGGCCAGCGCGAAGCCGGTGCCGTCGCCGTCGCGGCCGTAGGGCACGTCGGGCGTCACGAGGACGAGCTGCGCGCCGTCGATCAGCGAGGCCTTGCGCGCGACGCGGAAGTGCTGCGTCAGGTTGGCCTCGACGAGGTCGCGGAACTCGGCCGGCGAGAGCATCGGCGCGTCGTCGCGGCCGAACAGCACGGTGGGCAGCGGCGCGAACGGCGTGCTGACGATCGTCGTCGGGTGGCCGAAGCGCAGCAGCGCGTCATCCATTGCCGCCTCGACGCTGCCGCCGATGGCGTCGAGGGCGATCGCCTCGAGCGCGTCGACGCGCACGTCGCGCAGCGCGCGCCGCATCGCGGTGGCGCCGGCCTCGGTGGCGGTGATCAGCACGACCTTGCCGACCTGGCACTGGTGCACCAGCTGGCGCGCGGCCTCTGCGACGTGGTCGACGAGGTGCTCGCCGAGCAGCCACACGGTGCGCCCGCGCATCTGGTCCAGCCGCTCGCGCTTGGGGCTGCCGAACATCTCGCGCTCGGTGATCGAGCGCTCGACGCTCAGGCCGCCCGAGGGCAGGAAGGTCTCGCCGCTGACGGCGCGGTCGGCGAGGAAGTAGACCGTGGCCAGCGCGACCTCGGTCTCGGTGGGCATCTTCTTCAGGTGCAGCAGCGACAGCACGCCGTTGCGCACCTTGGCCGCCTCGCGCGCGATCTGCTGCGGCGGCAGCCAGGGCTTGTCGTCGGGCGGCAGCTTGGCCAGCCAGCCGCCGTCGGGGCGGCGACGCCACTCGTCGCTGTCGAGAAGGTGGCCGCCGGTGCGCAGCCGCGCCACCAGCCGCTCGGCGACCTTCTCCGACAGAAGGAACTGGCCCCACGTGCACTCGTCGTCGCCCTCGCGGTTGCAGGCCACGGCGAGCTGTCGCAGCTCGTGCGGCGCGTCGCTGTCGATGGCCAACCCCGGGGCGTCGTTGGCGGCCAGCCGCGCGAGCACGGTCTCGATGCGCGTGCCGCGGCGCAGGCTCTTGACCACCGCCATGTGCACCGCGTTGAGCCGCTTGTTCTCGAGGATCAGCCGCCCGCGCCGCTCGAACAGGCCGGGACGTCCGCCGACGCCCTTGAGGCGGTCGCCCTCGACCGGCCCCGGCGCGATCGCGTTGATCTGGATCTCGGGGCCGAGGGAGCGCGCGCAGGCCTCGACGAGCGCGCGCTGGCCGGCCTTCGAGACGGCGTAGTCGGCACGGTTGGGGTACGCGACGGCGAGGTGCTTCTCGCCGCCGAAGTAGCTCGACACGTTGAGGATGTAGCCGCTGCCCTGCTGGCGCATCTGCGGCACGACGGCGTGCATCAGCGCGTAGTTGCTGACGAGGTTGGCGTCGAGCGTGTAGCGCCACGCGTCGACGCCCATGTCGACGACCATCTCCTCGGCGCCGGCGACGCCCGCGTTGTTGATCAGGTAGTCGATGCGGCCGAAGGCCTGGACCGTCTCGCGCACCGCGCTCTCGAGCGACGCGAGGTTGCCGACGTCGATGCCGGCGAGCGTGCGCACGCGCTTGCCGGCGCCGCTGTAGCCGATGTCCTCGAGTTCGCCGACGATGCGCTCGCGCGCGTGGTCGAGCTCGCTGGCGCGGCGCGCGACCATCATCACGCGCGCGCCGCCGATGGCCAGCAACCGCGCGACCTGGCCGCCGATGCCGGCCGAGCCGCCGGTGATCAGCACCGCCTTGCCGGTGTGCAGGCCGGTGAGGTTCTCGGTGAAGCCCAGCGTCGAGCGCCGCGCGCCGGTGGCCTCGACGATCGAGTCGGGCACGTGCAGGTTGATCTGCTCGACCTGGCGCTCCTTGAACAGCAGCCGCGCCGCGTGCCCGGCGCTGAACGGCACGTTCTCGGCCTCGCGGTTGTCGAAGCGCACGATCTGGTTGCTCCACTCGAGCCGCGCCGCGCGGCCGTTGCGCACGTCGACTTCGGCCTCGCCGCGCCAGACGCGGATCAGCTCCTCGATCGCCGAGCGCAGGCAGTTGGCCCAGGTGTTGCCCGCGCCGTCGTCGCCGTTGGTGACGAACACCAGCCGCGGGTCCTGCGGCAGGTCGCTGCGCTCGCGCCAGTGGCGCGACAGCGTGCGCGCCAGCGCCAGCGCGCCGCCGACCTCGTCGTCGATGAAGGCGTCGACGTCGTCGTCGCTGGCGTCGACCATCGAGCCGGTGAAGCGCCCCGCGCCGTGCGCCGGCAGCGCGACGACGCCGAAGATCGGGTGGCCGGCGGCGGCGAACTCGTCGAGCACGGCCGTCATCGAGTCGGGGTCGGTGCGGTCGAAGCGCCGCACCTCGACGTGGCGGTCGTGCCGCTGGCTGCCCAGGCGCTTCGTCGCGTCGGCGACGTCGTCGGCGCGCGCCAGCCCGAGCACGACCTGCGCGCCGGCCTCGGCCTGCATGCGCGCGAGGGCCAGCGCCTCGTCGAGCTGGTCGCCGGCGGCGACCAGCACCGTCAGGCCCGACGCGTCGACGGTGCGCAGCGTCGGGCGCGACATCAGGTGCGAGCGGCTCTCCTTGCGCACGCGCATGCCGTGGCTGATCTCGAAGTCGTGGCCGTTGAGCGCGGCCGACTCGTCGCTGCCGAGGAACACGCACATCGCGGCGACGTCGGCCGGCACCGGGAACGTCTTGGCCGGCGCCTCGCCCTCGAAGGCGCGCGTGAGGGTCATGCGGTCGAAAAACTCCTGCGCCGTCGTGCCCGGCTCCTGGCCCTTGAGCTTGTCCATCGCGGCGAACACGTTGCGGATGCGCTCGCTGCGGATCGGCCCCGGGAACACGGTGTTGACGCGCACGCCGCGCGCGCCGAGCTCGAACGACAGCTCGCGCGACACCGCGTTGAGCGCCGCCTTGGGCACGACGTACGCGGCGCGGCCGTAGTAGTCGGTGCGCGAGAACACGGTCGAGACGTTGATCACCGACGCGCCGGGCGCGAGCGACGGCGCTGCCGCGCGCACGACGTTCCACGCCACGCACAGGATGTTGCGCACGGCGTCGCCGAGCGTCTCGGTGTCGGCGAAGCCCTCGGCGCGCAGCGCGTCGAGCTCGTCGCGCGTCAGCGGCACCTTGGCCAGCGGCTGGCGCGGACCGGCCGAGCCGGCGTTGTTGACGAGCACGTCGATGCGCCCGTGCCGCGCGACCGCCGCGGCGATGCCGGCGCGCACCTGCTCGGGGTCGGCGGCGTTCATCACGACGCCGCTGGCGCGCGTGGCCGGCACGCCGGTGTCGGCGATGGCGGCGGCGATCGCGGCGTCGAGCCGCGCCGGGTCGCGGCCGGTGAAGACGACGGTGGCGCCCTCGCGCAGGTAGGCGCGCACGATCTCGCTGCCGAGGTTGCCGGCGGCGCCGGTGACGAGGGCGACCTTGCCGGCCAGCCGGCCGGCGGTGGTGGCGAGCAGGGCGGGGGCGTCGGCAACGGCGTTCATCTGGGACTCCGGTGGGGCAATGGCGGATAAGGGGTCGCGGTCGGTGGCGGCGGGATCGACCGCCGGGTCAGGGCGCGGCGCGCTCGCCGGCGGCCCAGCGCTCGAACAGCGCGTCGCGGCCGCGCAGGCCGGTGGCCGGCAGCGCGTGGTTGACGAGGTAGGTTGCGCCGGCGTGGCGGTTGTCCCACATCGACTGGTGCGCCCCGGGCAGCTGCGACCACGGCACGACGGTGGGCTCGGTGACCTCGAGCAGCCCGGCGGCGATGCGGTCGTTCATGCGCGTGACCTCGTAGGCGTTGCACAGGTGCGTGCCGAGGATCGACGCGGTGGGCATCAGGATGCGGCGCTGGCGTGTCCACACCTGCGGCGCGTAGAACGTGTAGCGTTTGCCCGCCATGTCCTCGCAGTAGACGACGCGCCCGGTGAACGGCTTGACGAGCGAGGTCGACACGCCGAGCGCGTCGTGGCCCGCGCGCTCGACCACCAGGTCGGGCGCGCCGCGCGGGTTGTCGGGGCTGCGCAGCGCCGCGCCGACCGCGTTGCCGAAGGGCTTGAGCGTCTTTTCCTGGAAGTCGCGCACCGCCTGCTTGAAGGCCTCGATGTCGGCCTTCGCGTCGGGCAGGCGCGGCATCGTCTTCGGCCAGTCGAAGGCGTGGCCGACGCGGCGGCGGATCTCCTCGAGCGAGACGACGCCGGCCAGCGCGTCCTCGAAGCCGAGCGACTGCACGAACTCGCGCTGCGCGTCGGTCGCGGTGGCCACGACGGTGCGCGCGCCGAGCGCGCGCAGCGCCTCCATCACCTCGAGCCCGACGGCGTCGAGCAGCGCGTCGCCCTCGACACCGTAGTACAGCAGCACCGACTCCCCGCCCTGCGCATTCGCGCGCGCGAGCATCGTCTCGGCGCCGCAGGCGCCCGGCTTGCCGACGAAGCTGAAGTGGTAGCCCGAGCTCGCGCCGTAGAACGCGAGCGCGCCGCCCTCGGCGAGCAGCTGGAAGCTGCGCGGGAACGCCGTCTCGCCGGCGTGCGAGACGACGCAGTCGGCGAGCTTGCCGCCGTTCATCGCCCGGTAGGCGGCGAGCAGCGGGGCGCCGGCGGCCTCCCAGGCCTTGGCGGCCTCGGGGTCCTCGGGCACGGCGGTGAACAGGGCTTCGAACCCGGGCGACTTGCGGTCGATCGCGCCGACCGCGCCTTCGCGCTTGACGGCTTCGACGCGCGCCGGGCTCGACACCAGGCCGGTGGCCGCCAGGCCCGCGCGGATCGCGGTCTTCAGCGCGTCGAGGCCCGTGCCGGTCGACGCGCCTTCGACGAAGATCGTCTGCCCCGGGCGCACCTTCAGCGTCGTGAACAGCGCGCGGTTGACGGTGCCGAGGTTGAGCGTGTAGGCGCCGGCCTGCTCGAGCGTCAGGTCGCCGGGCACGGGGTGCAGTTGCGGCGCCTGCACCAGCAGGAACTGCGCGTGGCTGCCGGTCTCGCTCTCGTAGCCCTGGATGCGGAAGCCCGCGAACATCGGGTCGCGCCCGGCCTGCGGCGACAGCAGGTCGGTCTGGCCCGAATAGATCGACACCAGGTCGCCGACGCGCAGCCGGCCTTCCTTGCGCGCCTCGCTGCCGAGCGCCGCGACGAGCGCGATGCCGCCCGAGCCGGTGATCTGGATGTCCTCCTCGTGGCCGTCGAAGGCCGACACCGGGATGCCGGTGAGCGCCCAGATGTCGTTGAAGTTGACCTCGGAGGCGAGCACGTAGACGACGGCCTCGTTCGGCCCCGGGGTGGGCACCGGGAAGATCAGCTCGACCTCGCTGTCCTTCGGCGGGCCGAAGCGCGGCGCGCCGGTGGCGGGGTCGCGCTCGACGCCGAAGCCGACCTGGTACGTCGGCATCTTCGTCACGCCGGGGAAGAACGGCGCGCCCAGCGGCAGCAGCTCGCCTTGCGCCTGCAGTGCGGCGGCCAGACCGGGTTCGCGCGCGAGCCGCTTGACGCCGCCGCGGCGGATCGGCAGCGGCGGGCTGCGCTTGTCCATGAACTCGGCGATGCCGGTCTTGCCGCCTTCGGGGTCGACGATGGCCTGCGCGAACAGCTCGGCCTCGCGCGCCAGCCCGGCGGCGATGCCCTCGCGCAGCCCGGTGGCGATGGCGTCGAGCGCGCGGTCGCGCGCGCCGGCGCGGCCGGCCCAGGCGAGCTGGGCGTGGATCATCTGCAGGTGCGCGTCGGTCATCGCCGCCTCGAGCATCGACGGCAGCGGCGTGGACCACGACGCCGTCATCGCGCGGCGCTCGGCGAAGCCGGCCCCGAGCACCGAGTCCTCGCCGCGCGCGATGTATTCGCGCAGGCGCCGATGCGCCAGCGACAGCGCGTCGTCGGCGCCCTCGACGACCTCGTCGGCGATGCCCATCACCTTGGCCGCGTCGGCGTCGATCGAGCGCCCGCCCAGCACCAGCTCGAGCGCGTCGACGAGGCCGTCGAGCCCGCGGCGCGACGCGAGCAGCCGCGGCAGGCGCTGCGTGCCGCCGTAGCCGGGCAGCAGGCGCAGGCGGATCTCGGGCTGGCCGAAGCGCGCCACCGGCTCGGCAATGCGCCAGTGGCAGGCCAGCGCGAACTCCATGCCGCCGCCGAGCGCGACGCCGTTGATCGCGGCGATGCACGGCTTGCCGGCGTGGCACATGGCCTCGATGCGGTTGAACGCGAGCTGCGCGTTGTTCGGCAGCACGCGCGCCTGCTCGAGGTTGCGCACCTCCTCGAGCAGCTGGCGGATGTCGGCGCCGGCGACGAAGCTCGAGCCGTCGCCGGTGAAGACGACGCCGGCCACGTCGTCGCGCCGCGCGAGGTGGTCGACGACGATGTTCAGCTCGTCGAGCGCGCGCTCGTTGAGCGCGTTGACCGGCGGGTTGGTCACGAACACCGTGGCCACGCGCTTGCCCGGCACGACTTCGTTGTACTGGACGCGGAAGTAGCGGTGGCGCTCGAACAGCTGCTGCTCGTCGGCGAGCTGCTGCGCGCGCTTCCAGGCCGAGATCGCGCGCGACAGCTCGTCGATCGACTCGGGGTTCTTCAGCGTCGTCGCGTCGCCGACGTCGAGGTCCTCGACCAGGGCGCGCACCATGCGGCGCATGTACTTGCCGCTGCGCGTCTCGGGAAACTGCGTGACCTCGATGAAGTCGCCCGGCACCGCCACGGCGCCTTTTTCCTGCCGCACGAGGTCCGACAGGCGGCGGCGGTCCTCCTGCGTGATTCGGCGGCCGGCCGCGGGCTTGACGAAGGCCAGCGGCGTCAGCCCCTTCTCGCGGTGCGGCGCGCCGACGACGATGACGTTGCCCACCGGCGAGTCGGGGTCGAGCTGCTTGTCGCGCAGGATCGCGCCCTCGATCTCCTCGGTGCCGATGCGGTGGCCGCTGACGTTGATGACGTCGTCGCTGCGCCCGTGCAGCGAGAAGCCGCCGTCGGCGTAGCGCACCGCGAAGTCGCCCTGCGTGTAGGCCCAGGCGCCCTTCCAGCGCGCCCAGTAGGTCGTGGTCCAGCGCTCGCCGTCGCCGCGCCAGCCGGGCACGACGCGCCGGCCCACGCCGCCCGGGCCGGCAGCCTCGACGCGGAAGCCCTCGGCGTCGCCCCACACGGTGCGCGCGAGGTAGGGGTAGGGCGCGGCGATCACGATCTCGCCCTTCTCGCCGGTCTCGGCCATGCGCCACGCCACCCCGCCCGCGTCGGCGGGGCGGGTGAAGGGCTGCGGCGGCGGCGCGAGCGCGTCGGCGTCCTCGACGCGCACGTCGCCGACGATCCAGGGCAGCGGGTAGGTGTGCGCGTCGGCGCGCAGCGGGAAGTCGCCGTTGCCGTAGA
>JBBION010000158.1:0-7394 GCA_037443345.1 Rubrivivax sp.
CTACCAACCGAGAGTGCCTCGTGCGCTGAGCCTCTGCCGCGCAGACTCCTAGCCGGGGTGTCGCGCGGCCGCGCCGGCAGCGGCGCGGCCCGTGCGGTGGGTCACGGGCCGCGGCCGCGCGCGCTCGATGCCGGCGCTGCGCCGGGGCCGGCCGCCGCAGCGGCTATGCTGCGGGCCCCCGAGGAGACCCGACGATGTTCGACACCGCGATCGCCGGCAGCCTGCCCAAGCCCGGCTGGCTGGCCGAAACCCACAAGCTGTGGCCGAAGTGGCGTCTCGAAGGCGACGCGCTCGCCGAGGCCCGGCTCGACGCGACGCTGCTCGCGATCAAGGCGCAGGAGGACGCGGGCCTCACCGTGATCGGCGACGGCGAGCAGGCGCGCCAGCACTTCGTGCACGGCTTCCTCGAGCAGGTCGAAGGCATCGACTTCGAGCACAAGGTCGAGATGGGCATCCGCGCCGACCGCTACAAGGCGATGGTGCCGCAGGTCGTCGCGCCGCTGCGCCTGAAGGGCCGCGTGCACGCGGCCGAGGCGCGGCTGCTGCGCGCGCACACGACGCGCACGACGAAGTTCACGCTGCCCGGGCCGATGACGATCGTCGACACGGTGGCCGACCGCTTCTACGGCGACCGCGTCAAGATGGCGTTCGCGTTCGCCGAACTGCTGAACCAGGAGGCGCTCGCGCTGCAGTCCGACGGCATCGACATCGTGCAGTTCGACGAGCCGGCGTTCAACGTCTACCTGGCCGAGGCGGCCGACTGGGGCGTCGCGGCGCTCGAGCGCGCGGCGCAAGGCCTGACCTGCAAGACCGCGGTGCACATCTGCTACGGCTACGGCATCGAGGCCAACGTGCAGTGGAAGAAGACGCTCGGTGACGAGTGGCGCCAGTACGAGCGCGTGTTCCCCGCGCTCGCGAAGAGCACGATCGACCAGGTCAGCCTCGAGTGCATCCACTCGCACGTGCCGCCGGAGCTGATGGCGCTGCTCGCCGGCAAGGACGTGATGGTCGGGGTGATCGACGTCGCCAGCGACCGCGTCGAGACGCCGCAGGAGGTGGCCGACACGATCGCCACCGCGCTGCGCCACGTGCCGCCGCGTCACCTCGTCGCGTGCACGAACTGCGGCATGGCGCCGATGGACCGCGCCGTGGCCGAGGCCAAGCTGCGCGCGATGGTGCAAGGCGCCGCGCTGGCGCGCGAACGGCTGTCGGGCCGATGAGCGCCGTGCTGACCCCGCGCACGGTCGAGCCGGCACGGGTCGATGCGGTGCTGCGCGAGCGCGGATTCGCGGTGCTCGACGCCGCCGGGCTGTGCGCGCTGCTCGGAGCCGACGTGACGCCGGCGCGGCTCGACGCGTGGGGGCCGTTCTGGGACCGCCTGCCGCCCGACGCCCACCTGCGCGACGGCGGGCGCTACCGCTTCCGCCGCCATTCGTGCTTCGTCGTCGACGGCGACGCGGTGCAGCCGGTGCCGCACCGCGCGCACTGGCAGCCGGTCGAGTACAACGCGCTGCACGGCGGCATCGAGCGCTGGTTCGAGCCGCTCGAGCCGGCGCTGACGGCCGACCCGCTGTGGACGCGGCTGCTCGCGGTGGCCGCCGCGCGCGCCAGCGCACTGCGCGGCGTGCAGCGCTGGCACGTCGAGGCGCACCCGTTTCGCATCGACACGGCGGCCGGCATCGGGCGTCCGACGCCCGAGGGCGCGCACCGCGACGGTGTCGACCTGGTGGCGGTGATCCTCGTGCACCGCGTCGGCGTCAAGGGCGGCGAGACGCGCGTCTTCGACGCCGACGGCCCGCGCGGCGAGCGCTTCACGCTCGCGCAGCCGTGGAGCGTGCTGTGGCTCGACGACGCGCGCGTGATCCACGAGACGACGCCGATCCAGCCGCTCGATGCGGCACGGCCCGGCCATCGCGACACGCTCGTGCTGACCTGCCGCGCCGGCGGCTTCCAGGGCCCCGGCGGGGCCTGATGCGAGGTGGCCGGCCGGCCGGTCAGTCGTGCATCGCGGCCAGCAGACGGCGCGCGCGCTCGCGCAGCGTCGAGCAGCGCGAGGTGGCGCCGACCTGCAGGCAGCGGCGCGCGTACTCGCGGTCGGACTGCAGTCGCTCCAGGTGCACCGGGTGCCCGGCGCCGGCCATGAGCCACTTGAAGTCGACCCAGTCGAGCAGGTCCGGGGTGCACGCGGTCGTGTTCATCGAAGGACTTCCAAACACAGCGCATTGGACCGCGCCGCGCCGCCGGCGATCGCCGGCGCGTGCCGAGAGGGCTCTCTACTCTCAAGTTGTCGCCGGGCCGCCCCAAGACGACTTGACCCCGTCGGGGGGCGGGCTGGGCGCAGCCCGGCCCTGGGGGCGCTCGGAACCGCCAGCCGCATCGCCGCGCACCCGGGCGGCGGCGCTCAGGCGGGATGGTCGGCCGCCTGCGGCGGCGTCGCGCGCGGCAGGTACTGCGACGAGGTGACGCCCATCGAGACGTAGATGCTGGTCAGCGCCTCGACGCCGACCTGGGCCGGCGTCACCCAGTGCTCGGGCACCCACAGCAGCCCGCCGCCGACGGGCACCGGCGCGGTGGGCACCAGCACCGCGATGCAGCGCCGGCCGTCGATCAGCACCGGGTCGGCGTTCGACAGCAGGCCCAGCGCGATCGCGCCGCCCGGCCCGCCGAAGTGGCACCACACCGGGCGCATCGACTTCAGGCCGCCGTCGCCGGCGCTGCCGCGCTGCGACACCAGCTCGACCATGCGGCGGATCAGCCCGTAGACGGTGTTGACGAGCGGGATGCGCGTGACGAGCGCGTCGACCAGCCGCGCCAGCCCGCGCTGCAGGCCGGCCTCGACGAGCAGCCCCAGGCCGAAGATCGCCGCGGCGACGATGCCCACGCCGACGACGTAGCCGATCACCTCGGAACCGGTGACGCCGAACCCGATCGCTTTGAGCACCTGCCCGAACAGGCTGCCCGGGCCCAGCCAGGCCAGCAGCAGCGTGGCCGCCCACCCGAAGATGACGATCGTCGCGGCCAGCGGCAGCGCGGCGAGCAGCCCGGTGGCGAAGATGCGAAGCAGGGTGCGCGTGCTGGGGGTCATGGGTCGTCCTCGGGGGGCGTTGGCAGCGATCGCTGCGGCGGGGCGGCTGATTATCCGAACGCGCCTTCGCCGGACGCAGCCGAGGGGGTGCGCACGCAGATGATGCGGCGTCCCGACGATGGTTGCAAAAGTGGGCCGTTCGCGTGAATTCGATGCCAGTAGAGTGCCGTTGGCGGCATGGGCGCGGCCCGAACGCGACGCGGGGGCATCGTGCGCGCGCGCCGTGAGGCAGTGTATGGTCGCACCCCCACCCCGCTGCCGAGCCCCGCCTGCGATGCCACTGCCTGCCGTTCGATCGACGCCTCCGCGCGGCCGCCGCCGCGAGCGCCTGCGATGACGGCCGGCGAGCTGTGGTCGACCTGGCTCGCGAGCCCCTGGTCGCTGCGCCCCGACACGCTGCTCGGCGCGGCGCTGCTGCTCGTGCTCGCGGCGCTGCTCGGCGAACTGGTGTGGCGCGCGCTGCGCTGGCCGCGGCTGATGGGCTACGTCGTCGTCGGCGTCGTGCTCGCGCTGGCCGGCGTGCGTGCCGACCCCGACGAGCCGGCGGTGCGGCTGGTGATCGACGTCGCGCTGGCCGTGCTGCTGTTCGAGACGGGCGCGCGGCTGAACCTGCGCTGGCTGGCGCGCAACCCGTGGCTGCTGGCCACCGGCGTGCTCGAGGCGGTGCTGTCGGCGGTCGCGGTGTACCTGACGGCGCGCGCGTTCGGGCTCGGCGTGCAGGTCTCGGCCGTGCTGGCGCTGATCGCGATGAGCGTGTCGCCGGCGGTGGTGCAGCGCGTCGTCGGCGAAAGCGGTGCGGCGGGGCAGGTCACCGAGCGGCTGCTCGCGCTGACGGCGCTCAACACGCTGCTCGCGGTGCTGGCGATGAAGGCGCTCAGTGCCGGGCTGCTGCTCAGTCAGCCCGACACCTGGCAGGCCGCGCTGCCGGCGGTGACGATCTCGCTGGCGGGCTCGTTCCTGCTCGGCGTCGCGCTCGGCTCGGCAATCGCGTGGTTCGCGCGCCGGCTCGACCTGCGCAACGAGAACGCCGTGGTGCTGCTGCTGGGTTTCGTGCTGCTGGCCATCGTCGCCGCCAAGGCGCTGCACCTGTCGACGCTGCTGGTGCCGCTGCTCGCCGGCATGTGGCTGCGCAACCGCACCGACCGGCCGTGGGTCTGGCCGCGCCACTTCGGCAGCGCCGGCGGCGTGCTCGTGCTGGCGCTGTTCGTCGCGGTGAGCTCGGCGTGGTCGCCGGCCGAGGCGCCGGCGCTGGTCGGCCTCGCGCTGGCGCTGCTGGCAGCACGGTGGGCCGCCAAGGCGGTCGCGGTGTTCGCGCTCGCGCGGCCGTCGGGGCTGGCCTGGCGGCAGGCGGCGAGCCTGAGCGCCGGGCTGCTGCCGATGTCGGCCACCGCGTGGGTGCTCGCGCTCGACTTCGCCGCCACCCACGCCGGCACCGCCGACGTGCTGATGCCGCTGCTGCTGACGCTGCTCGCGCTCGTCGAGCTCGCGGGCCCGCTGGTGCTGTGGTACGCGCTGCGCGCCGCGCGCGAACTCGACCTCGCCGACGCCGGCGCCGCGCCACGGAGCACCGCATGAGCCTCGGCGAGTTCGCGACCTCGAAGGCGTTCACGCTCGGCGTCGAGCTCGAGCTGCAGATCGTCAACCGCCACGACTACGACCTGACGCCCGGCGCGGCCGACCTGCTGCGCCTGGTGGGGCGCCACAAGATGGCCGCCGACGTGAAGCCCGAGATCACGAGCAGCATGATCGAGCTGTCCACCGGCGTGTGCGAGCGCCACCCGCAGGTCGTCGAGCAGCTGCACGAGGTGCGCGACGTGCTCGTCGAGTGCGCCGGGCAGCAGAACCTGCGCCTGTGCGGCGGCGGCACGCACGCGTTCCAGGACTGGAGCCGGCGGCGCATCTTCGACACGCCGCGCTTCCACCAGGTCTCGCAGCTGTACGGCTACCTGTCGAAGCAGTTCACCGTGTTCGGCCAGCACGTGCACATCGGCTGCCCGAGCCCCGACCAGGCGCTGTGGCTGCTGCACGCGATGAGCCGTTTCGTGCCCCACGTGATCGCACTGTCGGCGTCTTCACCGTACGTGCAGGGCTACGACACCGGCTTCCACTCGGCGCGGCTGAACTCGGTGTTCGCGTTCCCGATGTCGGGCCGCGCGCCCTACGTGCTGACCTGGGACGGCTTCAAGGCCTTCTTCGAGAAGATGACGCACACCGGCGTCGTCGAGTCGATGAAGGACTTCTACTGGGACATCCGCCCGAAGCCCGAGTTCGGCACGATCGAGGTGCGCGTGATGGACACGCCGCTGACGGTCGAGAAGGCCGCCGCGATCGCGGTGTACCTGCAGTGCGTCGCGCGCTGGCTCGTGCTCGAGCGGCCGTTCGAGCCGCACGAGGACGACTACCTCGCCTACACCTACAACCGCTTCCAGGCCTGCCGCTTCGGCCTCGACGGCGAGGTCGTCGACCCGCGCACCGCCGGGCACCAGACGCTGCGGGCGCTGATCGCGCAGACGCTGCGCGACGTCGAGATGCACGCCATCGAGCTGCGCGCCGAGCGCGGGCTCGCGCTGATCCGCGACCAGCTGGCCAGCCACCACGGCACCGACGCCAACTGGCTGCGCGCGATCCAGGCCGAAGAGCACTACCTGCCCGAGGTCGTGCGCCGGCAGTGCCTGCGCTTCGAGGGGCGGGAGGGCTGACGCGGCGGCAGCGCCTCACTCGCCCATCAGGTGCAGCACCACCTGCCGCGCGTGTGCGCGCCGC
Source organism: Rubrivivax sp. (assembly GCA_037443345.1). Classification (GTDB taxonomy): domain Bacteria; phylum Pseudomonadota; class Gammaproteobacteria; order Burkholderiales; family Burkholderiaceae_C; genus Calidifontimicrobium. The sequence continues at coordinate 5,849 of JBBION010000158.1, forward strand.
CGGTGCTCGCAGACGTAGATCGCCTGCCACGTTCCCAGCGTCATCCGGCCGGCGACGACCGGCACCGACAGCTGCGTCGCCGTCAGCGCGCTGCGCACGTGCGCCGGCATGTCGTCGGGGCCCTCGCTGCGGTGGCGGAACAGCGCGTCGCCGTCGGGCACGAGGCGCGCGAGGAAGCGCTCGAGGTCGGCCTGCACGTCGGGGTCCGCGTTCTCCTGGATCAGCAGGCTGGCCGACGTGTGGCGGATGAACAGCGTCAGCAGCCCTTGCGCGATGCCGGTGGAGGCGACCCAGGCCGCGACGGCGTCGGTGACGTCGGTCAGGCCGCGACCGCGGGTCGCGACGTCGAGCGTGGTGTGCGACTGGCGCATGCGTCACCTCCGGAACCGGTGCGCCGATGATGCCTGCTGCGTCGCGGCCCGACGCGGCGGTGCCGTCCGGTAGAGTCGCGCGACCGCCGCGGCCGCGACGCCGCGGCGTCGAACGATGCAACTGTCGGACTGCAGCGAGGAGGAGCGCGAAGGCCTCGCGCGCCTCGAGGCGCGCATCGGCCGCACGCACCTGCGCCAGCGCCTGGGCCTCGAGGGCGAGCACGAGGCGCACGTCGTGCGGCCCGGCACGCACTTCTTCCACCTCGAGAACTGGTACTCGGTCCACGGCCTGATCCGCGCCGTGCTGACGCTGGCCGGGCTGCACGGGCGCGGGCGGCGCAACGTGCTCGACATCCGCTGCCGCGAGCACGACGTGGCGCTGCCGCAGCTGCCGTCGCCGTTCGACGGCTTCACGCTGCTGCAGCTGAGCGACCTGCACCTGGACCTGAGCGACGCCTTCGTCGACCGCCTGATCGCGCGCGTGCAGGGCCTGGCGCACGACGCGTGCGTGCTCACCGGCGACTTCCGCTTCCGCACCTTCGGCCCCTACGCGCCCACGCTCGCGGCGCTCGCGCGGCTGCGCCCGCACCTGGGCGAGCGCGTGTGGGCCGTGCTCGGCAACCACGACACGATCCGCATGGTGCCGGGCATCGAGGCGCTGGGCATCCGCGTGCTGATGAACGAGTCGGTGCGCCTGGCGCGCGGCGGCGCGTCGATCGTGCTGGCCGGCATCGACGACGCGCACTACTTCCGCACGCACAACCTGCACGCGGCGGCCGCCGACGTGCACGCCGACGACTGCGCGATCCTGCTGTCGCACACGCCCGAGCCGTACCGCTTGGCCGCGCACGCCGGCTTCGCGCTGATGCTCAGCGGCCACACGCACGGCGGCCAGATCTGCCTGCCCGGCGGCGTGCCGATCCTCACCGACTCCGACGCGCCGCGCGCGCTCGCGCGCGGGCCGTGGCAGCACCACGGCATGCGCGGCTACACGTCGGTGGGCTGCGGCGCGTCGATCGTCGACGTGCGACTGAACTGCCCGCCCGAGGTCACGCTGCACCGGCTGCGCCGGGCCTGAGGCCGCGCACGTCACACCTGTCGCACCATCGTCCGCTGCGGCCGATGGCAGCCCCACCGTTCAAGCGGCCGCCGCGGATCCGGCTTGGCCGGTCCGC
>JBBION010000159.1:0-7389 GCA_037443345.1 Rubrivivax sp.
ACATGATCGCGGGCCCCAGCGAGATCCTGGTGCTGGCCGACGGCACGACGCCGCCCGACTGGGTGGCGATGGACCTGTTCAGCCAGGCCGAGCACGACGAACTCGCGCAGAGCATCCTGCTCAGCCCCGACGGCGGCTACATCGACCGCGTGCAGGCGGCGATCGAGCGGCTGCTGCCGACGATGCCCAGGGCCGAGATCATCCGCGCGTCGCTCGAAGGCCGCGGTGCGCTGATCCACACGCGCTCGATGGAGGAGGCGTGCGCGATCAGCAACCGCATCGCGCCCGAGCACCTCGAGGTCTCGAGCGCCGAGCCTCACCGCTGGGAGCCGCTGCTGCGGCATGCCGGCGCCATCTTCCTCGGCGCGTACACCAGCGAGAGCCTGGGCGACTACTGCGCCGGGCCGAACCACGTGCTGCCCACGTCGGGTACGGCGCGCTTCAGCTCGCCGCTGGGCGTCTACGACTTCGTCAAGCGCTCGAGCCTGATCGAGGTCAGCGAGGCCGGCGCGAAGACGCTGGGGCCCGTCGCCGGCGAACTCGCCGACGGCGAGGGCCTGCCGGCGCACGCCGAGGCGGCGCGCATGAGGCTGCGTGGATAGGGTCGGGGGATGAGGCTTCGATGAGCGGCATGCCGACCTTGGCCGAGCGCATCGCGCGCACGATCCGCCAGGACGTGCGCTCGATGCACGCCTACGCGATCCAGCCGAGCGCCGGGCTGGTCAAGCTCGACGCGATGGAGAACCCGTTCCGTCTGCCGCCCGCGCTGCAGCACGAGCTCGGCGAGCGGCTCGCGCGCGTGGCGATCAACCGCTACCCGACGCAGTGCGTGGTCGACGTGGTCGACGCGCTCGCGCGCCACGTCGCGCTGCCCGCCGGCTGCAAGCTGATGCTGGGCAACGGCTCCGACGAGCTGATCTCGCTGCTCGCGCTGGCCTGCGACGTGCCCGGCGCGACGCTCCTCGCGCCGGTGCCCGGTTTCGTGATGTACGAGATGTCGGCGAAGCTGCAGGGCCTGAACTTCGTCGGCGTCCCGCTCACTGCCGAGTTCGAGCTCGACGAGGCGGCGATGCTCGCCGCGATCGAGCGCCACCGCCCGGCGATCACGTACCTCGCGTACCCGAACAACCCGACTGCGAACCTCTGGAACGACGCCGTGCTCGAGCGCGTCGTCGACGCGGTCGCGCAGCAGCACGGGCTGGTGGTGTTCGACGAGGCGTACCAACCGTTCGCGTCCCGTACCTGGATGCCGCGGCTGGCCGAGCCCGGCCGCGAGCACGTGCTCGTGATGCGCACGCTGTCCAAGTTCGGACTGGCCGGCGTGCGGCTCGGGTATCTGGCCGGCGTGGCGGCGCTCGTCGAGCAGATCGACAAGGTGCGCCCGCCCTACAACATCAGCGTGCTCAATGCCGAGGCGGCGCTGTTCGCGCTCGAGCACGCCGACGAGTACGCGCGCCAGGCCACGCTGCTGCGCGCCGAGCGCGAGCGGCTGCAGCGCGCGCTGCGCGACGTGGGCAGCGTGCGCGCTTACCCGAGCGAGGCGAACATGATCCTCGTGCGCGTGCCCGATGCCGCGCGCACCTTTTCCGGCATGAAGCAGCGCGGCGTGCTGGTGAAGAACGTGTCGGCGCTGCACCCGCTGCTGGCGAACTGCCTGCGCCTGACGGTGGGCACGCCCGACGAGAACACGCTGATGCTCGATGCGCTGAAGGCCAGCCTATGACGACGAACCGCATCGCCGAAGTCCGGCGCGACACGAAGGAAACGCAGATCCGGGTGCGGGTCGACCTCGACGGCACCGGCGCGTCGAAGCTCGCCACCGGCATCGGCTTCTTCGACCACATGCTCGACCAGGTCGCCCGCCACGGCCTGATCGACCTCGAGGTCGAGGCCCAGGGCGACCTGCACATCGACGGCCACCACACGGTCGAGGACGTCGGCATCACGCTCGGCATGGCGGTGGCGAAGGCGGTGGGCGACAAGAAGGGGCTCGTGCGCTACGGCCACGCCTACGTGCCGCTCGACGAGGCGCTGTCGCGTGTCGTGATCGACTTCTCCGGCCGCCCGGGGCTGCACCTGCACGTGCCGTTCACGAGCGGGATGGTCGGCGGCTTCGACACGCAGCTGACCTACGAGTTCTTCCAGGGCTTCGCGAACCACGCGCTGGTGACGCTGCACGTCGACAACCTGAAGGGCGTCAACGCGCACCACCAGTGCGAGACCGTGTTCAAGGCGTTCGGGCGCGCGCTGCGCATGGCCGCCGCGATCGACCCGCGCGCCGCCGGCGTCGTGCCGTCGACCAAGGGGACGCTGTAGGCCATGACGGGGACCGCGTCGGAGGCGGCGCGATGACGCGCACGGTGGCCGTCGTCGACTACGGCATGGGCAACCTGCGCTCGGTGTCGCAGGCGGTGGCGCATGTCGCGCGCGACGCCGACGTGAAGGTCGTCGTCACGGCCAACCCCGAGGAGGTCTACGCCGCCGAGCGCGTCGTGCTGCCCGGGCAGGGCGCGATGCGCGACTGCATGCGCGAGCTGCAGGACTCCGGGCTGAAGGACGCCGTGTTGCACGCTGCGGCGAACAAGCCGCTGATGGGCGTGTGCGTGGGCATGCAGATGCTGCTCGACCACAGCGAGGAACAGGACACGCCGGGGCTGGGCCTGATCGCCGGGCGCGTCAGGCGCTTCCGGCTCGAGGGGCAGCGTCAACCCGACGGCAGCCGCTACAAGGTGCCGCAGATGGGCTGGAACCGCGTGTTCCAGACCCGTGCGCACCCGGTGTGGGCGGGGGTGCCCGACGGTGCGTGGTTCTACTTCGTGCACAGCTACTACGCGCAGCCGTCCGACGCGCGCGACAGCGCCGGGGAAACCGAGTACGGCCTGCGCTTTACCTGTGCCGTGGCGCGGGATAATATTTTCGCGACGCAGTTCCACCCCGAGAAGAGCGCCGATCACGGCCTGGCCCTGTACCGCAACTTCCTGCACTGGAAGCCCTGACCCTCCTCCTGCGGTCCGCCTCGCGCTTCTCGCGCCCCGTTCGTCCACCCCCGCTCCGATCGAGCCATGTTGCTGATCCCGGCCATCGACCTCAAAGACGGCAAGTGCGTGCGCCTGCAGCAAGGCGACATGAACGCGTCGACGACGTTCGGCGACGACCCGGCCGCGATGGCGCGCCGCTGGCTCGACGCCGGTGCGCGCCGTCTGCACCTGGTCGACCTCAACGGCGCCTTTGCCGGCAAGCCGGTCAACGAACCGGCGATCAAGGCGATCCTGAAGGAAGTCGGGGACGAGATCCCGGTGCAGCTCGGCGGCGGCATCCGCGACCTCGACACGATCGAGCGCTACCTCGACGACGGACTGAGCTACGTCATCATCGGCACCGCGGCGGTGAAGAACCCCGGCTTCCTGCGCGACGCGTGCACCGCGTTCGGTGGCCACATCATCGTCGGCCTCGACGCGAAGGACGGCAAGGTCGCCACCGACGGCTGGAGCAAGCTCACCGGCCACGAGGTCGTAGACCTCGCGAAGAAGTTCGAGGACTACGGCGTCGAGGCGGTGATCTACACCGACATCGGCCGCGACGGCATGCTCACCGGCATCAACATCGAGGCCACCGTCAAGCTGGCGCAGGCGCTGACGATCCCCGTCATCGCCTCGGGCGGCCTGTCCGACCTCGCCGACGTCGAGCGCCTGTGCGCCGTCGAGGACGAGGGCGTCGAAGGCGTGATCTGCGGGCGCAGCATCTACACCGGCGCGCTCGACTTCGCCGCCGCGCAGGCGCGCGCCGACGAACTCAACGGCGCGCCCTGATGCTCGCCAAGCGCATCATCCCCTGCCTCGACGTCACCGGCGGGCGCGTCGTCAAGGGCGTCAACTTCGTCGAACTGCGCGACGCCGGCGACCCGGTCGAGATCGCCGCCCGCTACAACGAGCAGGGTGCCGACGAGCTGACCTTCCTCGACATCACCGCGACCAGCGACGGGCGCGACCTGATGCTGCACATCGTCGAGGCCGTCGCGTCGCAGGTCTTCATTCCGTTGACGGTCGGCGGCGGCGTGCGCAGCGTCGACGACGTGCGGCGCCTGCTCAACGCGGGCGCCGACAAGGTCAGCTTCAACTCGGCCGCCGTCGCCAACCCGCAGGTCATCCGCGACGCGTCGGACAAGTACGGTGCGCAGTGCATCGTCGTCGCGATCGACGCGAAGCGGCGGCGCGGCGACGACCTCGCCGCGCGCGGCCCGGGGTGGGACGTCTACACCCACGGCGGGCGCAAGAACGCCGGCCTCGACGCCGTCGACTGGGCGCGCCAGATGGCCGAGCATGGCGCCGGCGAGATCCTGCTCACGAGCATGGACCGCGACGGCACCAAGAGCGGCTTCGACCTCGAACTCACGCGCGCCGTCAGCGACGCGGTGCCGGTGCCGGTGATCGCCTCGGGTGGCGTCGGCGCGCTCGAGCACCTGAGCGAGGGCATCCTCATCGGCGGCGCCGACGCGGTGCTCGCGGCGAGCATCTTCCACTACGGCGAGTTCACGGTCGCGCAGGCCAAGGCGCTGCTCGCGCGCGACGGCATCCCCGTGCGGCTGTGAAGCCGGCGCGCGCGCACGCGCCGCCGCGCGAGGTGCGGCTGATCGGCGGGCGCCTCAAGCGCAGCAAGCTGCCGGTGGCCGACCGCCCGGGCCTCAGACCCACGCCCGACCGCGTGCGCGAGACGCTGTTCAACTGGCTCGGGCAGGACCTGTCGGGTTGGCGCGTGCTCGACGCCTTCGCCGGCAGCGGCGCGCTCGGCTTCGAGGCCGCGTCGCGCGGCGCCGCCGAGGTCGTGCTGCTCGAACGCGACACGGCACTCGCCGCGAGCCTGCGCGCGAGCGCGCAGCGGCTCGGCGCGACGCAGGTGCAGGTCGTCGCGACCGACGCGCTGGCGTGGATGGCCCGTGCGGCGCCGGCGTCGTTCGACCTTGTGTTCGTCGACCCGCCGTTCGACGCCGGCCTGTTCGACGCCGCGCTCGCCGCGTCGGCGCGGCTGCTGCGCACGGGCTGCGTCGTCTACCTCGAGGCGCCGCGCGCGTTCGACCCGCCGCCGGCGGGCTGGACGCTGCACCGCCACGGCCGGGCCGGCGCGGTGCACTACCACGTGCTGCGACGCTACACTGATTCGCAACCCGACCGCAGGAGCGAGCCGTGACCTCGACGACCCGCCTGACCGCCGTCTATCCCGGCACGTTCGACCCGATGACGCTCGGCCACGAGGACCTGATGCGCCGCGCCAGTGCGCTGTTCGAGCGCCTGATCGTCGGTGTCGCGGCGGGCCACCACAAGCGCACGATGTTCACGATCTCGGAGCGCATCGAGATCGCGAAGGAGGCCGCGCGCGCGTACCCCAACGTCGAGGTGATCCCGTTTCGCGGGCTGCTGCGCGACTTCGTCGTCGACAACGGCGCGAAGGTCGTCGTGCGCGGCCTGCGCGCCGTCAGCGACTTCGAGTACGAGTTCCAGATGGCCGGCATGAACCGCCAGCTGATGCCGCACGTCGAGACCGTGTTCATGACGCCGAGCGACCAGTTCCAGTTCGTCAGCGGCACCTTCGTGCGCGAGATTGCCACCTTGGGCGGTGATGTCTCCAAGTTCGTGTCACCCTCCGTGCTCGAGCGGCTGAACGGACGCGTCGCGGCGTCCACCTGACCACGAAGGACCCCCGATGGCGTTGATGATCACCGACGAGTGCATCAACTGCGACGTCTGCGAGCCCGAGTGCCCGAACCAGGCGATCTCGATGGGCCCCGAGATCTACCAGATCGACCCCGAGCGCTGCACCGAGTGCGTCGGCCACTTCGACGAGCCGCAGTGCGTGCAGGTCTGCCCGGTGGCGTGCATCCCGGTCGACCCGACGCGCGTCGAGTCGAAGGAGACGCTGTGGGCCCGGTACCGCCGGCTGCAGGCGCAGGCCGCGGCGACCTGAGGCGCGTCAGTCGTCGGCGGCTGCAGTTGCCGTCTTCTTCTTCGGCGTCGTCGACGGCGCCTTGGGCGCCTTGACGCGCCGGGTCTCGCGACGCGCCTCGGCAGGCGTTTCGTCGGCTCGCGGCGCCATCGCGAAGCCGGCGGCCTGCCGCTGCGCGAAGCCCTCGGCTTCGCGCGCGCGGCGCTCCTGCGCCAGGCGCTCGGCGAGCGAGGCGTCGCGGCCCGCGACGGCACGGGCCGCGTCGTGGGCCGCGGCGTCGGTGCGGCCGTCGATGACGAGGGTGCGACCTTCGGCGCACGGCACCTGCGAGAACGTGCGCCCGTCGCCGCAGCGGTAGACCGTCGTCTGCGCGGCGACACCGAACGCGGCCGCCAGCGGCAGCACGAAGGCGGCCGTGCGCCGGGCGTTCATGACGCGGGTGGCGCAGGCGGCAGCACGGCCGGCTTCGGGCGCGGCGGCTTGGCGTGCAGGCGCATCGTCGCGCGGTCCATCTCGCCGGCCAGCAGCAGGTCGAGTGCGTCGAGCGAACGCGCGATGCACTGCTCGATCGCCTCGCGCTGCTCCGGTGCGGGCTTTTTCAGCACGTAGTGCACCACCTCGGCGCGCACGCCCGGGTGGCCGATGCCCAGCCGCAGGCGCCAGAACTCCGCGCTGCCGACCTGGGCGACGATGTCCTTCAGCCCGTTGTGCCCTGCGTGGCCACCGCCGAGCTTGAGCTTGAGCTGCCCCGGCGGCAGGTCGAGCTCGTCGTGCGCGACGAGGATCTCCTCGGGCGCGATCTTGAAGAAGCGCGCCAGCGCGGCGACCGACTTGCCCGACACGTTCATGTAGGTCTGCGGCTCGAGCAGCCACAGCGGCCCTTCGCGCCGGTTCGCCCGCGCGACCAGGCCGTGGTAGCCGCGCTCGGCCACCAGCGTCGCGCCGAGCTTGCGCGCGACGGCGTCGATCCACCAGAACCCGGCGTTGTGGCGGGTGGCTTCGTATTCGGGGCCCGGGTTGCCCAGGCCGACGAGGAGTCGCAGCATGCGGTCGATTATCGAAGCGGCAGGGCAACAAAAAGCCCCACCGGGGTGGGGCTCCTGAAGAGGGGTGCCGCGGTGCGGCTCACTTCTTGTTCTGCTTCTCGTCCTTCTTGGCCTTGACCGGCTTGCCCTTCTCGGCCTTCGGCGCGGCCGGCGCTGGCGCCTCTTCCTCCTCGGCCTTCGGCACCGTCACGGCGACGATCACCGGGTTGAGCGTGCCGCGGCGCACGTACTTGATGCCCGGCGGCAGCTTCAGGTCGCTCGCGTGCAGCGACTGGTTCTTCACCAGGCCCGACAGGTCGATCGTGATGAACTCCGGCAGCTGCGAGGCCAGGCACTCGACCTCGAGCTCGGTGGCGACGTGGCTGACCAGGCACTTGTCGGTCTTCACCGCCGGCGAGTTCTCCTC
>JBBION010000160.1:0-7320 GCA_037443345.1 Rubrivivax sp.
TGCTCGACCCGGTCGACCTGATCGACGGCATCGCGCTCGAGCCGCTGCTGGCCAAACGCACCACCGGGCTGCGCCGCCCCGAGACGGCGCCGCGCGTGCGCAAGGAGACCGAGAAGGAGTTCCCCGACGGCATCCCGGCGTTCGGCGCCGACGCGCTGCGCTTCACGATGGCCAGCTACGCGACGCTGGGGCGCAACGTCAACTTCGACACCAAGCGCTGCGAGGGCTACCGCAACTTCTGCAACAAGCTCTGGAACGCGACGCGCTTCGTGCTGATGCAGGTGCAGGGCCTCACCGACGTCGAGCGCGGCATCGTCGAGTGCGCGGGCGACTGCGGGCCCGACGCGACGCTGCACTTCTCGCCCGCCGACAAGTGGATCGTCAACGAGCTGCAGCGCGTCGAGGCTACGGTGGCGCAGGGCTTCGCCGACTACCGGCTCGACAACGTCGCCAACGCGATCTACGCCTTCGTCTGGGACGAGTACTGCGACTGGTACCTCGAGATCGCGAAGGTGCAGCTCGCGAAGGGCACGCCGGCGCAGCAGCGCGCGACGCGCCGCACGCTGCTGCGCGTGCTCGAGGCGGTGCTGCGGCTGCTGCACCCGCTGACGCCGTTCGTGACCGCCGAGCTGTGGGAGCAGGTCGCGCCGGCGGCCGGTCGCGCCTTCGACGGCGGCATCGCGCGGGCCCCGTACCCCCGGGCCGACCTGTCGCGCGTCGATGCCGCGGCCGACGCGTGGATCGCGCGGCTGAAGGCGCTCGCGGGCACCTGCCGCACGCTGCGCAGCGAGATGAGCCTGTCGCCCGGCGAGCGCGTGCCGCTGCTGGTGCACGCCGGCGCGGCCGACGCCGGCTTCGTCGCCGAGGCCGGTGCCGTGCTGGCCGCGCTGGCGCGGCTGGCCGAGGTGCGCGTGATCGCCGACGACGCCGCGTTCGCACAGGCCACCGCCGCGGCGCCGGTGTCGGTCGTCGGCGACCTGCGCGTGGCGCTGCACGTCGAGATGGACGTCGAGGCCGAGCGCGCGCGCCTGGCCAAGGAGATCGCGCGGCTCGAAGGCGAGATCGCGAAGGCGCAGGCCAAGCTCGGCAACGCGAGCTTCGTCGAGCGTGCGCCGGCGGCCGTCGTCGAGCAGGAACGCCAGCGCGTGGCCGGCTTCACGCAGACGCTGAGTCGTCTGCGAGATCAAGCGGCGCGCTTGGCACCGTCGACCTGAAGCCGGGTGGCGCCGGCGGCTGCTCGCCGAGCAGTTCGTCGAGCCGGCGCGCCACCGTCCACGCACTGCGGCGGCGCGACTCGCGCGTGATGCCGGCCAGCCGCGGCGTGACCTGCAGCGTCTCGATGCCATACAGCGGGCGCCCCGGCTCGAGCGTGCCCGGCTCGACGCTGTCGAGCCACGCGGCGGCCATGCGCCCGCTGTGCAGCGCGTCGGCCAGGCTCGCGTCGTCGAACAGGCTCGAGCGCGACAGGCTCACCAGCACCTGGTCGGGCTTGGCGTACGGCAGCACGCGCTCGCCGAGCAGGCCGCGGTAGCGCGTGAAGTACGGCAGCATCACGCACACCGCGTCGCTGAGTTCGATCAGCTCGCGCAGCGGCAGCGGCAGCACGCCCCAGCGGCTCCACAGCGCGTCGGTCGCGTGCACCGCAGGGTCGTAGCCGACGACGCGCGAGCCGAAGGCCGCGAGCAGCGGCACCAGCGCCGGCGTCGCGGCACCGAGCCCGACGAGACCGACGGTGACGCCGCCGAGTTCGCGCCCGACCTGCGCGCCGTCCTCGGTCACCACCGGCACGCGGCGCAGCAGCGACAGCAGCGCGCCGATCGCGAACTCGGCCTCGGCCGGCGCGCTGGCGGCGCCGGCGCGCACCACCTCGACGCCCATGCGCTGGCATGCCGTCGTGTCGACCATCTCGATGCCGTGGCCGACGATGCCCACCGCGCGCAGCGCCGGTGCCTGGTGCAGCATCGACGCGTCGAACGGCAGCGACGGCGACGCCACGAGCGCGCGCACGTTGTACAGCGCGCGGCGCAGCGCGCGCGGGTCGCGCGCCAGCTCCGGTGCGAAGTGCACGGCGTGGCGCTGGTGCAGCCACTGCAACACCTGGGCGTCGATCGGCTCGACGATCAGGACGTCCATGCCGTCCCCGGTCTTGCGTCACGGCGATGCGTGGGGCCTGCGTGCCAGAATGAGCGCAATGTCCTGCCGCCCGTGGGCCGATCGATGAAAGTCAACAAAGCCATCTTCCCTGTGGCCGGCCTCGGCACCCGCTTCCTGCCCGCGACGAAGGCGCAGCCGAAGGAGATGCTGCCGGTCGTCGACAAGCCCCTGATCCAGTACGCGGTCGAGGAGGCCTATGCGGCGGGTGTGCGCGAGATGATCTTCGTCACCGGCCGGCACAAGCGCCCGATCGAAGACCACTTTGACATGACTTTCGAGCTCGAGGTAGCCCTCGAACAGGCGGGCAAGCAGGAGCTGCTCGAGGTCGTGCGCAGCGTCAAGCCGGCCGACATGGAGTGCATCTACGTGCGCCAGGCGCAGGCGCTCGGGCTGGGCCACGCCGTGCTGTGCGGGCGGCGGCTGGTGGGCAACGAGCCGTTCGCGGTGCTGCTCGCCGACGACCTGATGGTCGGCGACACCCCCGTGCTCAAGCAGATGGTGGAGCAGTTCACGGAATGGCGCGCGTCGATCATCGCGGTGCAGGAAGTGCCCGCCGAGCACACGCGGCGCTACGGCATCGTCGCCGGCACGCCGGTCGACGACCGGCTGATCGACATCACGCGCATCGTCGAGAAGCCGGCACCCGAGGCGGCGCCGTCGCGCCTGGGGGTCGCGGGGCGCTACATCCTGACGCCCGGCGTGTTCCACGAGATCGAGAACCAGCCGCGCGGCGTCGGCGGCGAGATCCAGCTCACCGACGGCATCGCCGGGCTGCTGCGCCGCGAGAAGGTGTTCGCCTACCGCTACGAGGGCCGGCGCTACGACTGCGGCAGCAAGGAGGGCTTCTTGGAGGCCAACGTCGAACTCGCGCTGAAGCACCCCGAGGTCGGGGCGCGCTTTCGCGAGTTCCTGCGCACGCTCGCGCTGTGACGCGCGCCCCGCAAGGGGCGCCTCAGCGGCGGCGGATGTAGTGCACGAACTCGGCCGCGCCGCTGGTCTGCTCGACCAGCTCGTTGCCGGTCTGGCGCGCGAAGGCCTTGAAGTCGCGCACCGAGCCCGGGTCGGTGGCCGTGACCTTGAGCACCTCGCCGCTTTGCATCTCGGCAAGCGCCTTCTTCGCCTTCAGGATCGGCAGCGGGCAGTTCAGGCCGCGCGTGTCGAGTTCGCGGTGCACCTGGATGTTGGCTTGCATGATGGCTCCCGAACTGCGGAGGGCGCGATTCTAGTCAGTCGCGCAGCGGCTCGAAGAATCGCGGCTCGAACCCGCGCGAGCGCAGCCAGTCGGCCAGCGCCAGCCCCGTGCCGGCGCGCCAGCAGCGCACCTCGGCCGGTGCGAACAGGCGGACCTCGGCCAGTTCGGGCGACAGGCGGATCTCGCCGCGCGCGAGCGCGTGGTAGGCGATGATGACCTGGTTCATCGGGCGGAAGTCGTAGGCGCCGATCAGGCTCAGCCGCTCGACGTCCAGCGCCGTCTCCTCGGCCACCTCGCGCCGGATGCCGTCCTCGGGCGACTCGCCGGCCTCCATGAAGCCCGTCACGAGCCCGAACATGCGCCCGCTCCACGTGGCGTTGCGCGCCATCAGCAGCCGGCCATCGCGGTCGGCGCACTCGATGACGGCGGCCAGCACCGGCGTCGGGTTGTTCCAGTGCGTGAAGCCGCAGGCCGGGCAGCGCAGCCGCGTGCGGCGCCCCGCGTCCTCGTCGGCCTCGATCGCGGCCAGCGGCGTCGCGCAACGCGGGCAGTAGCGGTACTCGGCGACGCTCACCGCGAGGCGCTCAGGCCGGGAACACGCCGGTCGACAGGTAGCGGTCGCCGCGGTCGCAGACGACGAAGACGATCGTCGCGTTCTCGACCTGCTCGGCGACCTTCAGCGCGGCCCAGCACGCGCCCGCGGCCGAGATGCCGCAGAACAACCCCTCTTCGCGCGCGAGCCGCCGCGCCATCGCCTCGGCGTCGGACTGCGTGACGTAGACCAGTTCGTCGACCGCCTTCGGGTCGTAGATCTTCGGCAGGTACTCCTGCGGCCACTTGCGGATGCCCGGGATGCGCGAGCCCTCGCTCGGCTGCGCGCCGACGACGCGCACCGCCGGGTTCTTCTCCTTCAGGAAGCGGCTCACGCCCGTGATCGTGCCGGTGGTGCCCATCGCGCTGACGAAGTGCGTGACCGTGCCCTCGGTGTCGTGCCAGATCTCAGGGCCGGTGGTCTCGTAGTGGATGCGCGGGTTGTCGGGGTTGGCGAACTGGTCGAGCACGCGGCCCTTGCCCTCTTTCTGCATCTGCTCGGCAAGGTCGCGCGCGTATTCCATGCCGCCCGACTTGGGCGTGAGGATCAGTTCGGCGCCGAAGGCCTTCATCGTCTGCGCGCGCTCGATCGACAAGTCCTCCGGCATGATCAGCACCATGCAGTAGCCGCGCATCGCCGCGGCCATCGCCAGCGCGATGCCGGTGTTGCCGCTGGTGGCCTCGATCAGCGTGTCGCCGGGCTTGATCTCGCCGCGCTCCTCGGCGCGGCGGATCATGCTGATGGCCGGACGGTCCTTCACCGAGCCGGCGGGGTTGTTGCCCTCGAGCTTGCCCAGGATCACGTTGCCGCGGCGCGCGGGGTCGGCGCCGCTCACGCGCTGCAGGCGTACCAGCGGCGTGTGGCCGATGGCGTCTTCGAGGGTCTTGTAGGCGGGCATCGCACGGTCTCCGGACGATCGCGCATTGTCGCAGCGCGGCGCGGCGCGGGGCACGAAGCTCGCGTGTGATAATGACTCGACGCGAAGCTGCCTTCGCATCCACCGGCCCGGGTGGCGAAATCGGTAGACGCAGGGGACTCAAAATCCCCCGCCGCAAGGCGTGCCGGTTCGAGTCCGGCCCCGGGCACCACCCCCCGAACCGACCGCCGCGCCGAGCGTCGCGACCGCTCGTCATCCGCCATGCCACCGATCCCGCGAGTCACCAAGACGCTGCTGATCGTCTGCGTCGCCCTCTACTTCGCCGCCTTGCTGCTGCCCGGCGTGTTCGGGCCCGTCGAGGCGATGCTCGCGCTGTGGCCGCTCGACAGCGGGCGCTTCATGCCGTGGCAGGTGGTCACCTACGGCTTCCTGCACGGCAGCGAGTTCCACCTGTTCTTCAACATGCTCGGGCTGTGGATGTTCGGCAGCGAGATCGAGCGGCTGTGGGGCGAGCGGCGGTACCTGCAGTTCCTGCTCGCGAGCCTGCTGACGGCGGCGTTGACGCAGCTGCTGGTCACGTTCGTGATGGGGTCGAACGTGCCCACCGTGGGCGCGTCGGGGGCGCTGTACGGCCTGCTGCTGGCCTTCGGCATGCTGTTCCCGAACCGCACCATCGTGCCGCTGTTCCCGCCGATTCCGATGAAGGCGCGCACGTTCGTGATCGTGTTCGGCGTGCTCGAACTCGTGCTCGGTCTGACGGGGCGCAGCGGCATCGCCCACTTCGCGCACCTGGGCGGCATGCTCGGCGGCTTCCTGATGATCCGCTACTGGCGCGGCCAGTCGCCGTTCCGCGGCCGGCGCCGCTGGTAGCCGCCGGCCAAGAATAGCCCTGCCGCGCGGTCGGTCGCGCGCGCTGTCGCATCCTTGCACCCGTCGTGTCGTCGGGGGGGAGGTGGGCCATGTCGCGCTGGTCGCGGTGCATTCGCCAGACGGGTCTCGTGCTGCTCGCCGCCGCGTGGGCCGTCGCCGCGCAGGCCCAGGCGACGAGCCGGCCTGACGAAGACACGGTGCGCGCGCTCGAGCGCGCGGCGCGCGCCGTCGTCGGCGTGACCGCCACCGCCGTCGACGACGCCCGGTCGAATGCCACGCTGGGCCGGCAACGCGAGGGCTCGGGCGTCGTCATCGACCGCGAGGGACTCGTGCTGACGATCGGCTACCTCGTGCTCGAAGCCGAGTCGGTGACGCTCGAGATCGAGCCGGACCGCGAGGTGCCGGCGCGCGTCGTCGCCTACGACCTGGCGACCGGCTTCGGCCTCGTGCGGCCCCTGGTGCCGCTGCGCATCGAGCCCGTGCCGCTGGCGCGCGGCAAGCCCGACGCCGACGCACCGCTGATGGCCGCCAGCGGCGGCAGCGACGCCGCCGTCGGCGTCGCGCGGCTGATGTCGCAGCGCGCGTTCTCGGGCTACTGGGAGTACCACATCGACGACGCGCTGTTCACCGCGCCGCCGCTGCCTCAGCACAGCGGCGCGGGGCTGTTCAACCTGAAGGGCGAACTCGTGGGCATCGGCTCGCTCGCGCTGGCCGACACGCTGCCGGCCGACGACCCGCGCAGCGTGCCGGGCAACATGTTCGTGCCGGTGACGCTGCTCGAGCCAATCCTCGGCGAGCTGCTCGCGCGAGGCAGCTCGGCGGCCAGCCGGCGTGCGTGGCTCGGGCTGAACTGCACGCAGCAGATGGACCAGGTGCGCGTCGTGCGCGTCAGCGACGACAGCCCGGCCGCCGCCGGCGGCGTGCGCCCGGGCGACCGCATCGTGCGCATCGACGGCACCGAGGTGCGCTCGCTCGATACGCTGTGGAAGACGCTGTGGGCCGGCGGCGGGCCCGAGCGCGACGTCACGCTCGAGGTGCGCCGCGCCGACGGCACGCACACGCTCAAGCTGCGCAGCGTCGACCGCATGTCGACGCTCAGCCGCTCGCGAGGGATCTGAACGCGTCCTCGACGCTCGGGTAGCGCAGCCGCACGCGCAGCTCGCGTTTCAGGCGCGCGTTGCCGAGGCGGCGCGACTCGCCGAGGAAGCTCAGCTGCATCGGCGACATCTGCGCGCGTGCCTCGTCGCGCGACAGCCGCGGCGGGCGCGGCAGCCCGGCGAGGTCGGCGACGAGATCGAAGTGCTCGCCCATGCGCCGCTCGCCGTCGTCGCACACGTGGTACACGCGCTGCGGCGCACCGCGCCACAGCGCCGCGACGCAGGCGCGGGCGAGGTCGTCGGCGTGGACGTGGTTCGTGTAGACGTCGTCGGCCGCGGCCAGCACCGGGGTGCCGCGGCGCACGCGCTCGCGCGGGTCGCCGCCGTCGCGGTCGAACGCGTAGATGCCGGGAATGCGCAGCACGCTCGCCGCCGCGCCCGTGGTGCGGCCGAACCAGCGCACGCGCGCCTCGGCATCGACACGCCGTCGCGCGCGGTCGGTGGCCGGGTTCACGGCGCGCGTCTCGTCGAAGCGCGC
>JBBION010000161.1:0-7187 GCA_037443345.1 Rubrivivax sp.
CAGCGCCTCGCGCACGCGCTCGCCGTGCCGCGGCGGCGTCACCGGGTCGAGCCGGCCGGACAGCAGCAGCACCGGTGCCGGGCTCGGCGGCAGCACGGCGAAGTCCGGCGGCACGTCGCCGCGCGGCCACGCCGCGCAGACCTGCGCGTACAGGCGGCCGAACGCGGCGTCGAACGCCGTCGTCGCCGTCTGCGTGGCCGAGGGCGCCGCCACGCGCGGCGCGTCCTCGGCGCACACGACGCCGAAGTGCGCGCCTGCGGCCACCACCGGCTCGCGCGAGCCCGCCGTCAGCGCCTGCCCGAGACCCAGCAACGGCTGCCAGCGACCCTGCGCCGCCTCGTCGATCGCGAACGGCAGCGCCGAGCTCAGCAGCGGCGCATACAGCGCCAGCCGCACCGCCGCCACCGCCGACTCGCGCGTCAGCGTCGCGGTCGTCGGCGCGCCGGTCAGCGCATCGGCCAGCGTCGCCGTCTCGGGCAGGCGAGCGAGCGCGCGCTGCCATTGCTCGCGCAGTGCCGGGTGGCGCGCGCGGCATGCGGCGTCGGCGGCGCAGGCGTCGAACAGGGAGTCGAGCGCGGCCTGCGCGTCGAGCGCCGACGAGTGCGGCAGCGCCATGTCGGGCGGCGCGACGCCGTCGAGCACCGCGCGGCGCACCGTCTGCGGAAAGCGCCGCATCACCTCGAGCGCGACGCGCGTGCCGTACGACACCGCCACCAGGTTGACCTGCGCGGCGTCGAGCGCGCGGCGCACCGCGTCGAGGTCCTCGGCCGCGCGCGGCGTCGTGAAGTGGCGCAGGCCGTCGAGGCCGCCAAGCTCGGGCCGCCGCGCCAGTTCGTCGCGGCACGCCAGCAGGTGCGCGACCTGCGCGTCGACGCCGGCCAGCTCGCCAGGGCCGCGTGGGCACGCCAGCGGTGCGCTGCGCCCGGTGCCGCGCTGGTCGACGAGGACGAGGTCGCGCCGCCGCCCCAGCGGGCCGAGCAGCCGTTGCACGTGGCCGGCCAGCTCGATCGCGCTCTGCCCCGGCCCGCCGGCGATGAAGAGCACCGGGTCGGGCCGCGGCTGGCGCGCCAGCGCCGGCAGCACGGCCACGTGCAGCTCAATCGTCGGCCCGTCGGGGCGCGCCGGGTCGAGCGCTCGCACGAGCCGACCGCAGCGCGCCTCGTGCTCGACGCCGGGCAGGCGGCACGGCGCGAGCGTCATCGTCTGCGCGGCGGCCGCACCGGCGGACAGTGCCGCAGCCGCGGCGAGGGTCCGCCGCAGGCCGCCCGGGGCGCGCCTGGCGCCGCTCACGCGAGCAGGCGCCGCAGTTCGCCGCTGGCCAGCAGCGCCTCGGTCTCGGCGGCGCCGCCGATCAGCGTGCCCTTGACAAACACCATCGGGAACGTGGGCCAGCCGGTCCACATCTTCAGCGCATTGCGCCGCCGCCACAGGCCGAAGTAGTTGCCGTAGTCGAGGTCGTGGTGCGCGATGCCGGCGGCGTCGAGCGCGCGCCGCGCCTTGCGCACGAACGGGTTGCCGCCCATGCCGACGACGACGACCGCGTGCGCCGCCACCGCCGCCTGCACCTCGCGCACCAGGTCGGCGTGCAGCGCGGCCACGCGCTCGCGGATCGCGGGGTGGAGCTTCGATTCGTCGAGGACCGCGCGCGGCATGCAGCTCTCCTGGGCATCGTCACCAAAACCGCGCGCGCCGGCGCGGCGCCGCGGTTTGCACTATCTTCGCATTCCCTTCCACACTCGCCCGAAACGACCGATGAAGCTGTACTACAGCCCCGGCGCCTGCTCGCTCAGCCCGCACATCGTGCTGCACGAGTCGGGCCTGCCCTTCGACGCCGTGCTCGCGCCGACGAAGACCAAGAAGCTGCCCGACGGCAGCGACTACACCGCGATCAACCCGCTGGGCTACGTGCCGCTGCTCGAACTCGACGACGGCCAGCGCCTTCGCGAGGGCCCGGCGATCGTGCAGTACGTCGCCGACCAGGTGCCCGCCAAACAGCTCGCGCCGGCCTGGGGCACGATGGCGCGCTACCGGCTGATCGAGTGGCTGAACTTCACCGCCACCGAGCTGCACAAGGGCGGCTTCAGCCCGCTGTTCAACCCGGCGATGCCCGACGCCGTGAAGGACGCCGCGCGCACCCGCCTGCTGCAGCGGCTGCAGTGGGTCGACGGCGAACTCGCCGGTCGCCCCTACGTGCTCGGCGACACGTTCAGCGTCGCCGACGCCTACCTGTTCGTCGTCGCGAGCTGGGGCAAGTACGTCGGCGTCGACATCGCGCCTCTGCACAACCTGGCCGCCTTCGTCGCGCGCGTCGGTGCGCGCCCGGCGGTGCAGGCCGCGCTGCGCGCCGAAGGCCTGCTCAAGTAGCCGCGCGCCCGCCGGCGCGCGCTTGACCGCGGTCAACGCGGCCGCGGGCGGCGGCGGCATGCTCGCGCCCATGCCCGTGTCCATGCGCCCGCCCGACGCCGTCGCCCCCGGCACGCCGAGCCCGCTCGGCGCGCGGCTGGCGGACGGCGGCGTCAACTTCAGCGTCTACTCGCACGACGCGACACGGCTGGACCTGCTGCTGTACGACGACGTCGACGCGGCCGCGCCGGCCCGCGTCGTCACGCTCGACGCACCGCGTCACCGCAGCGCCGGCTACTGGCACGTCTTCGTGCCGGGGCTGTCCGCCGGCCAGCTCTACGCCTGGCGCGCGCACGGGCCGTTCGACCCCAAGCGGGGGTTGCGCTTCGACGCCGACAAGGTGCTGCTCGACCCGTACGGCCGCGCGGTCGCGGTGCCCGCGGCGTACCGGCGCCTCGCGGCGGCCGCGCCGGGGCGCAACGACGCGCACGCGCTCAAGAGCGTCGTCACCGACGTCGACGCCTACGACTGGGGCCACGACGCGCCGCCGCGGCGCCCGTTCGCGCAGACCGTGATCTACGAGATGCACGTGCGCGGCTTCACCGCCGACGCGAGCTCGGGCGTCGCGCTCGGGCGGCGCGGCAGCTACGCCGGGCTGGTCGAGAAGATCCCGTACCTGGTCGACCTCGGCGTCACCGCCGTCGAGTTGATGCCGGTGTTCGCGTTCGACCCGCAGGACGCCCCGCCCGGGTTCGTCAACCACTGGGGCTACGCGCTGGTGGGCTTCTTCCAGCCGCACGCCGGCTACGCGGCGCACGGCGACCCGCGGGCCGTGCTCGACGAGTTCCGCGACATGGTCAAGGCGCTGCACCGCGCCGGGCTCGAGGTGATCCTCGACGTCGTCTTCAACCACACCACCGAAGGCGGCGACGGCGGCCCGACGCTGGCGTTGCGCGGCCTCGACAACCGCACCTACTACCTGCTCGACGCCGGCGGGCGCTACGCGAACCACTCGGGCTGCGGCAACGCGCTCAACGCCAACCATGCCGTCGTGCGGCGCATGATCGTCGACAGCCTGCACTACTGGGTCAAGGTGATGCACGTCGACGGCTTCCGCTTCGACCTCGCCGCGATCCTGTCGCGCGACGAGAGCGGCTGCCCGCTGGCGAACCCGCCGGTGCTGTGGGACATCGAGACCGACCCGGTGCTGGCCAACACCAAGCTGATCGCCGAGGCCTGGGACGCCAGCGGCCTGAACCAGGTCGGCCGCTTCGTCGGCGAGCGCTGGAAGGAGTGGAACGGCCACTTCCGCGACGACGTGCGCGCCTTCGTGCGCGGCGACCGCGGCCGCGTCGCCGCGCTGGCCAACCGCCTGCTCGGCAGCCCCGACCTGTACGGCGAGCGCCCGCGCGAGCCGGCGCAGAGCATCAACTTCGTCACCAGCCACGACGGCTTCACGCTCGCCGACCTCGTCGCCTACGACCGCAAGCACAACGAGGCCAACCTCGAGGGCAACCGCGACGGCAGCGACGACAACCTGAGCTGGAACTGCGGCGTCGAGGGCCCGAGCGACGACCCGGCCGTGCTCGCGCTGCGCGCGCGCCAGGTGCGCAACCTGCTGGCGATCAACGTGCTCGCGCTGGGCACGCCGATGCTGCTGATGGGCGACGAGGTGCTGCGCACCCAGCGCGGCAACAACAACGCCTACTGCCAGGACAACGCCATCGGCTGGTTCGACTGGACGGCGCTCGAGCGCCACGCCGACCTGCGCCGCTTCGTGCAGATGCTGATCCGCCTGCGCGCGCGGCGCGAGTCGGTGCGCACCGACCACCGCCTGACGCTGGCCGAGGTCACGGCGCGCGCGCAGGTGCAGCTGCACGGCGTGGCCATCGGCGAGCCCGACGTCGGCCACACCTCGCACAGCCTGGCGATCACGGCCAGCAGCCTCGCGGGCGACCCGCTGATGCACTTCGCGCTCAACGCCTGGTACCACCCGCTCGACTTCGCGCTGCCGGCACTGCCGCCGTGGGCCACCAGCGGCTGGCGGCGCGTGATCGACACCGCCCGCCCGTCGCCGCACGACATCGTCGAGCTGGCCGACGCCGAGGCGGTGGCCGGCGACGGCCACCACGTCGAGGCACGCTCGTGCGTCGCGCTGTTCGCGTGGGCGAAGCCGGCCGCGTGAGCCCGCGGCGCCGTGCTACGGTTGCGGCCGCCCCGGCCCTTGCGTGCCGGCCGCGCGCGCCGACAGGTACGCGTACAGGTCGACGATGTGCGCGTTGACGCGCGGCTCGTTCTGCCACGCCGGCATCACGAGGGCGCCGGCACGGCGCTGCACGATGTCCTCGATCAGCGCGTCCTGCGCCGGCCCCCGCGAGCGCGCCGCCTCGCCCGGCATGCCCCAGTCGTAACGCTGCAGCACGAGGCCGACGAAGCGGCGCTCGCTCATCTCGCGCACGCGCGGCAGCAGGTCGGGCCCGCCGGCGGTGCCGGTGGCCGCCGGGCCGTGGCAGCTCGCGCACTTGTCCTGGAACACGCGCCAGCCGGTGTAGACCGAGCCCGGCGGCGCCAAGCGCTGCGTCTCCTGCTCGACCACGCTGCGGTTGGTCCATTCGACCGCGCAGCCGGCGAGGCCGAGCAGCACCGACGCGGTGGCGGCCCAGCCGGACGCGCGCCAGGCGCGGGTGTCGCGCCGCGCCGGCGCGCCCGCGGGGGGAGGCATCGTCATCGTGTCGTCTCCAGCGTCCATGGGGCGTACGGTAACCCGGATCGCCGCGGCCGGCCGCTCATTCGACCGGCTCGGCGCCCGTCATCAACGCGACGAAGCGCTCGACGCCGACGTTGCCGCCCGACAGCGTGACGCCGACGCGCCGGCCGCGGAAGCGCTCGCGGTGGTACATCAGCGCCGCCAGCGCGCTCGCGCCCGACGGCTCGAGCACCTGCTTGAGCCGCTCGAACGCGAAGCGCATCGCCTCGACGACGGCGGCGTCGGGCACCGTCAGCACGTCGCGCACGTGGCTGCGGATGACCTCGAACGGGCGCACGCCGACGCTTGTCGTCTGCTGGCCGTCGCAGATCGTGCGCGGCACGGCGATCGTCACGATATGCCCGGCGTGCAGCGACTGGCGCAGGTCGTCGCCGCGCTCGGGCTCGGCGCCAAAGACCTCGATGCCCGGCGACACAGCGTGCGCCGCCACCGCGCAGCCCGCGAGCAGTCCGCCGCCGCCGGCGCAGACGACGAGCGCGTCCAGCGGCCCGGCGTCCTCGATCAGTTCGAGCGCCACGGTGCCGGCGCCGGCCATCACGGCGGGGTGGTCGTAGGGCGGGATCAGCGTCGCGCCGCTGCGCTCGACGATCGCGTGCGCGATCGCGGCGCGGTCGTCGCGGTAGCGGTCGTACAGCTCGACCTCGGCGCCGTAGCCGCGCGTCGCGGCGATCTTGTTCGGCGGCGCGTCGCGCGGCATCACCACCGTCGCACGGCAACCCAGCAGCCGTGCCGCGAGCGCCACCGCCTGCGCGTGGTTGCCCGACGAGAACGCGACGACGCCGCGCTCGCGCGCGTCGGGCGACAGCGACGCGAGTGCGTGGTACGCGCCGCGGAACTTGAACGCGCCCATGCGCTGCAGGTGCTCGGCCTTCAGGAACACCCGCGCGCCGAGCGTCTCGTCCAGCGTGCGCGACGTCAGCACCGGCGTGCGGTGCGCGACACCCTGCAGCGTCGCGGCGGCCGCGCGCACGTCGGCGATCGTCAGCATCGCCGGCCCGGCCTCACGCGAGCTGCGCCGCCGCGAGCAGCTCGCGCGTGTAGGCCTCGCGCGGCGCGGCGAACACGTGCTCGGCGTCGCCGTGCTCGACGACGGCGCCGTCCTTCATCACCAGCACGCGGTGCGACATCGCGCGCACCACGGCGAGGTCGTGGCTGATGAAGACGTAGCTCATGCCGTAGCGCCGCTGCAGGTCGGCCAGCAATGCGAGCACCTGCTGCTGCACCGACACGTCGAGCGCCGACGTCGGTTCGTCGAGCACGAGCAGTTCGGGCTGCAGCACCACGGCGCGCGCGATCGCGATGCGCTGCCGCTGGCCGCCGCTGAACTCGTGCGGGTAGCGCTGCAGCACGAGCGGCACGCCGTGGCGCTCCGACAGGCCCACCTCGTCGAGCATCGCGAGCACCGCGGCCTCGCGCTCGGCCGGCGTCAGCTCCGGGCGGTGCAGCGCGAGCCCCTCGCCGACGATCTGGCCCACCGTCATGCGCGGGCTCAGGCTCGCGAACGGGTCCTGGAACACGACCTGCATCCGCCGGCGCAGCCGGCGCAGCGTCTCGCGCGGCGCGTCGTCGAGGCGCACGTCGCCCAGGCGCACCTCGCCCGCGGCGATCGGCTGCAGCGCGAGCAGCGCCATGCCCAGCGTCGTCTTGCCCGAGCCCGACTCGCCGACGATGCCCAGCGTCTCGCCGCGGCGCAGCTCGAGCGTGGCCTGGCGCACCGCGGCGAAGTCGCGCTTGCGAAACCAGCCCAGCGGGATCGGGAACGTGACGTCGACGCCGTCGCCGCGAAGCAGCGTCGGCGCGTCGGCGCTCAGCGGCGGTGCGACGCGGCGCGGGCGGCTCGCGAGCAGGCGCTGCGTGTAGGCGTGCTGCGGCGCGTCGAACACCGCGGCGGTGGGCCCGGTCTCGACGAGGCGGCCGCGCTCCATCACGCCGACGCGGTGCGTGAAGCGGCGCACCAGGTTCAGGTCGTGCGTGATGAACAGCAGCGCCATGCCCATCTCGCGCTGCAGGTCGTCGAGCAACTCGAGGATCTGCGCCTGGATCGTCACGTCGAGCGCGGTCGTCGGCTCGTCGGCGA
>JBBION010000162.1:0-7161 GCA_037443345.1 Rubrivivax sp.
CACGAGCACCAGGCCTGCCGGCTCGCCGGCGGGCAGGTGCCACTCGGTGTCGAGCGCCTCGCCGCCGAACTCGAAACGGCCGAACGCGATCGTCGTCGGCGCACCGGTACCGGGTGGCGGCGCCGAGGCGGGCGGCACGAGGGCGCAGCCGGCCAGCAGCGCCACCGCGGCGACGGCCGCGAGACCGCCGGCGCGCGGCGTCACTGCAGCGGCACGCCGGTCTTGCTCTGCAGCTCGTCGCGCGTAACGCCGGACGCCATCTCGACGACCTTCAGCCCGTGCGGCGTCACGTCGAGCACCGCGAGGTCGGTGATGATGCGATCGACGACGCCGACGCCCGTCAGCGGCAGCGTGCACCTGGGCAGGATCTTCAGGTCGAAGCCGCCGTCCTTCTTCTTCGCGACGTGCTCCATCAGCACGACGACGCTCTTAACCCCGCCGACCAGGTCCATCGCACCGCCCATGCCCTTGACCATCTTGCCCGGGATCATCCAGTTCGCGAGGTCGCCCTTCTCGCTGACCTGCATCGCGCCGAGGATCGACAGGTTGATCTTGCCGCCGCGGATCATCGCGAAGCTGTCGTGGCTGCCGAAGATCGACGAGCCGGGGATGGTGGTGACGGTCTGCTTGCCGGCGTTGATGAGGTCGGCGTCGACCTCGCTCTCGTCCGGGAACGGGCCGATGCCGAGCATGCCGTTCTCGCTTTGCAGCCAGACCTCGATCGACGGGTCGACGAAGTTGGCCACCAGCGTCGGCAGCCCGATGCCGAGGTTCACGTAGAACCCGTCCTGCAGTTCCTTGGCCGCGCGCGCGGCCATCTCGTCGTGGGTCCAGGGCATGTCAGGCCTCCTGCCGGGCCGCCCCGAGGGAGGCCGCGCCCCCTCGGGGGGCAGTGAACGAAGTGAACGCGGGGATGGTCATGTCAGACTCCCTTCGGGTTCTGCTTGGTGGTGCGCTTCTCGATGCGCTTCTCGGGGTTCGCGTTGACCACGAGACGGTGCACGTAGATGCCGGGCAGGTGGATCGCGTCGGGGTCGAACGTGCCGGTGTCGACGATCTCCTCGACCTCGACGACGCTGATCTTGCCCGCCATGATGACGGCCGGGTTGAAGTTGCGCGCGGTGCGGCGGAAGATCAGATTGCCGCTCTTGTCGGCCTTCCACGCCTTGCCCAGGCTCACGTCGGGCAGCAGGCTGCGCTCCATCACGTAGAGCTTGCCGTCGAAGTCGCGCGTCTCCTTGCCCTCGGCGACCATCGTGCCGACGCCGGTGCGCGTGAAGAAGGCCGGGATGCCGGCGCCGCCGGCGCGAAGCTTCTCGGCCAGCGTGCCCTGCGGCGTGAACTCGAGCTCGAGCTCGCCGGCCAGGTACTGGCGCTCGAACTCCTTGTTCTCGCCGACGTAGCTCGAGATCATCTTCCGGATCTGCCGCGTCTCGAGCAGCTTGCCGAGGCCGAAGCCGTCGACGCCGGCGTTGTTCGAGACCACGGTCAGGTCCTTCGCGCCGCTGTCGCGCAGCGCGTCGATCAGCGCCTCGGGGATGCCGCACAGGCCGAAGCCGCCGACGGCCAGCAGCTGGCCGTCGCGCACGATGCCCTTCAGCGCCGCGTCGGCGCTCGGGTACAGCTTGTTCATGGGGTGCCTCCAGGCGACCAGGAAAAGTCGCGAGCCGGGAAGATACTACGTAAGGCGTTAAGTAGGCGTTACGTAGAATCAATTACCGGCGAACCCCAGCGCCGCGTCCCGCCGTCCACCGCCACGCCAGGGAGGCCGCATGGCCCAGCCGCTCGACGACCTGATCCCCACCCTCGAGGCGACGTACGCGAAGGTCGCCGCGCCGTTCGTGCGCTCGCTGGGACTGCGCGTCGTCTCGGCGAGCAAGGAGGTGTCGACGCTGGCGATGCCGATCACGCCGCACCTGGTGCACGGCGGCGGCGTGCTGTGCGGGCAGGCGATGCTCGCCGCGGCCGACACCGCGATGGTGCTGGCACTCTCGGCATGGTTCGGCGGGTTCCGCCCGATGACGACGGTGCAATTGCAGACCAGCTTCCTGCGCCCGGTGCCGGCCGACGCCGGCGAGGCCGTCATCACGTGCCGCATCCTGCGCTGCGGCAAGTCGCTGGCGTTCGGCGAGGTCGACCTCGCGCTGCCCGACGGCACGCTGTTCGCGCACGCGACGACGACGTATGCGCTGATCGGAGGCGGGAGCGCCGGGTGAACGCCGCGCCGCCGCTGGACTACCGCACCGCGTTCGACCTCGCGCCGATCGGCCTCGTGCTGTCGCGCCACCGGCTGATGGTCGACTGCAACCGGCGCGTGCTCGAGATGTTCGGCGCCGAGCGCGAGCAGATGGTCGGCCGCTCGTTCGAGGTGCTGTACCCGACGCACGAGGAGTTCGAGCGCACCGGGCAGCGCATCGTCGCGAGCCTCGACGAACAGGGCTGGTACGCCGACGAGCGCGTGATGAAGCGCCTCGACGGCCCGCGCCGCGGCGAGCTGTTCTGGTGCCACGTCTCGGGCCGCGCGCTCGACCCGGCGCACCCGCACGCCGCCGGCATCTGGGCCTTCGAGGACCTGTCGTCGCGGCGCGCGCTCAAGCTCGACCTGACGGCGCGCGAGCGCGAGATCGCCGCGCTGCTGATCGAAGGCCTCACCAGCAAGCTGATCGGCAAGAAGCTCGCGATCAGCCCGCGCACCGTCGACGTCTACCGCGCGCGGCTGATGCGCAAGGTCGGCGCGGCGACCACGCCCGAGCTCGTCCACAAACTGCTGAGCACCTGACGATGATCACCGTCCACCACCTCGAGAACTCGCGCTCGCAGCGCGTGCTGTGGCTGCTCGAGGAACTCGGCGTGCCGTACGAGGTGAAGCGCTACGCGCGCGACCCGCAGACGATGTACGCGCCGCCCGAGCTGGTGCGCGTGCACCCGCTGGGCAAGAGCCCGGTGATCACCGACGGCGAAGTCACGGTGGCCGAGTCGGGCGCGATCGTCGAGTACCTCGCCGAGACGCACGGCCCGCAGCTGCGTCCGCCGCCGGGCACGCCCGAGGCGCGCCGCTACACCTACTGGCTGCACGTCGCCGAAGGCAGCGCGATGCCGCCGCTGCTGATGAAACTGGTGTTCGACCGCATCAAGTCGACGCCGATGCCGTTCTTCGTCAAGCCGATCGCGCGCGCGATCGCCGACAAGGTCACGTCGGGCTTCGTGATGCCCAACGTCGAGCGACAGCTCGCCTTCATGGAAGGTGAACTGACGCAGCGGCCATGGTTCGCCGGCGCCGAGTTCAGCGCCGCCGACGTGATGATGAGCTTCCCACTCGAGGCGGCCGCGCAGCGCGCCGGGCTCGACGCGCGCTACCCGAAACTGCAGGATTGGCTCGCGCGCATCCACGCGCGGCCGGCGTACCGGCGCGCGCTCGAGCGCGGCGGGCCGTACTCCTTCGCGGACTGAGCGGAGGTTCGCCGGGCATCCGGCGCCGCGCTCACCCCACCTTCGCACGCAGCCAGTCCGGCAGCGGCACCGACTTGCCCGCCGGGAAGTCGACCCACACGGTCTTCGCGCCGCCGCTGGCGTAGATCACGCCCGGATCGTCGGTGCGCTCGAGGGTGATGTAGGTCTCGAAGCTGCTGCGCCCCGGCTTGGCGACGTAGTGCTTCGCGAGGATGTCGCCGGGGTACTCGAGCTGGCGGTGGAAGTTGCAGAACGCGTTGACGATCACCGGCCCGGTGGCCTGCGGGTCGGGCGCGCCGCCGAGCGCGTGCAGCCACTCGATGCGCACGATCTCCATGTAGCGGAAGTAGACCGTGTTGTTGACGTGGCCCATCGCGTCCATGTCGCCCCAGCGGATGGGGATCACCGTCTGGTGCGTCAGCGTCTTGTGTTCGGGCAGGTCGAAGCGCATCGATCAGCTCGTCGGGGTGTCGGGGTCGACGCCGAGTTCGCGCGCCAGCCGCTGCACGAGCGCGCGCAGCTCGGCCACCTCGCGCGCCAGGCGGGCCTGCTCGGCCTTCAGCGCGACGAGTTCGCCCGCGCCGATGCCGCCATCGGTCGCCGCCACGGCGCTCGCCGGCAGCGCCACGTCGCCGCACAGCAGGTGTGCCCAGCGGTGCTCGCGCTCGCCCGGCGCCTTCGGCAGACGCACGACGCGCGGCGGATCCTTGGCGGCGAGCTCGTCGAGGAAGGCCTCGACCGACGAAAGGTCGGCGAAGCGGTGCAGCCGCTCGGCGTTGAGCCGCAGCTCGGCCGCGGTCTGCGGCCCGCGCAGCATCAGCACCGCGAGCAGCGCGACCGCCGCGCCGGGCAGCCCGAGCGCGCGCGGCGCGTTGTGCTCGAAGCGCACGACGCGGCTGCCGCTGACCTCGACGACGAGGCTCAGGTCCTTCAGGCCCTCGACCGCGGCCAGCACGTCGGCGTCGCCGGCCGCCATCACCGGCTCGCGCGCCGTCTTCTGGTTGCAGCCCGCCACCAGCGCGTTCAGGCTCAGCGGGTAGGTGTCGGGCACCGTCGCCTGCTTCTCGACGAGCACGCCGAGCAGGCGCGCCTCGAGCGGCGTCAGCGCCCGCACAGGCCCCCCGACACCCGCTGAGCAGCGCAGGCGGCACGCGGCCGCCGCGGACCCGGCTCGGCCGGTCCGCTGGCGTGCCCTGCAGGCCGCGCCGGGCCTTGCGGCCCGGCTCTTCGCCAGGCACGACAGGTCCACCGCACCTGTCGTGTCCGGGCTCGGCCCCCTGGAGGGGGAGCGCCGAAGGCGCTACGGGGGTGGTCCGAGCTCACACCGAGAAGCCGTCGTCGGCCGAGATCACGGCGCCGTTGACGAAGTGGCTCTCGTTGGCGCACAGCATCATCAGCACGGCGTCGAGGTCCTGCGGCTGGCCCACGCGCTTGCGCGGCAGCACGCCGATGAGCTTCTGCCCGGCCTCGGTCTGCCAGTGGTGGTGGTTGATCTCGGTGTCGATGTAGCCGGGGCAGATCGCGTTGACGTTGATGCCGTAGCGCCCCCACTCGAGCGCCATCGCGCGCGTCATGTGGATCACCGCGGCCTTGCTCATGCAGTACACGCCGATCTGGCTTAGCACGCGCAGCCCGGCGGTGGAGGCGATGTTGACGATGCGCCCGCCGGTGAAGGTGCCCGGCGCCGCGCCGCGGCTGCGCGCGATCATGCGCCGGCCGACCTCCTGCGCGACGAAGAACGCGCCGCGCGTGTTGGTGTCCATCACGTGGTCGTAGTCGTCGGGCGTGACGTCGACGAGCTTGCCCGTCGTGCTGACGCCCGAGTTGTTGACCAGGATGTCGAGCGTGCCCATCTCGGTCTCGGCGTGCGCGACCGCGGCCTTGATGCTGTCGGGGTCGGTCACGTCGAGCTCGACGACGTGCGCGTCGCCGCCGGCGGCCTCGATTTCGGCACGCAGCGTCTTCAGCCGCTCGACGCGGCGCGCCGCGAGCACCACGCCGGCCCCCGCGCGCGCCAGCGTGCGCGCGAACTGTGCGCCCAGCCCGCTCGACGCGCCGGTGACCATCGCGACGCGACCCGACAGGTCGATCTGGTAACTCATGCCTGACTCCTGACTCGTCGCGGCGACGATAGCACGCACCCGGCCGCCGATCGCCCAAAAAAGCACGACCGTTCGATTTCTGGCCGGCGCCCCGTAGAATGCCGGGCTTTCCAGCCAAGGAGACCCGTCCGATGACGCCGCAGGAGATCCTCGAGCAGTTCGGTCCGCGCGAGTCGATGGAGTACGACGTCGTCGTCGTCGGCGCCGGCCCGGCCGGGCTGGCCGCCGCGATCCGGCTCAAGCAGTTGGACGCGAACCTGTCGGTCGTCGTGCTCGAGAAGGGCTCCGAGCCCGGCGCGCACATCCTGTCGGGCGCGGTGATGGACCCGCGCGCGCTGACCGAACTGTTCCCGGACTGGAAGGAGCGCGGGGCGCCGCTGAACCAGCCGGCGACGGCCGACGAGGTGCTGATCCTGAGCGAGAAGCGCGCCAGCGCGACGCCGCAGGCGCTGATTCCCGACTGCATGCGCAACGAGGGCTGCTACGTGATCAGCCTCGGCACGGTCGTCAAGTGGCTCGGCGAGCAGGCCGAGGCGCTCGGTGTGGAGATCTTCCCCGGCTTCACCGCGGCCGAGGTGCTCTACGGCGACGACGGCAGCGGTCACGTTCACGTGCGGGGCGTGGCCACCGGCAACCTCGGCATCGGCAAGGACGGGCAGCCGACCGGGAACTTCCAGCTCGGCATGGAGCTGCTGGGCAAGTACACGATCTTCGCCGAGGGCGCGCGCGGGCACCTTGGCAAGCAGCTGATCGCACGCTTCGCGCTCGACGAGGGCCGCGACCCGCAGACCTACGGCATCGGCATCAAGGAGCTGTGGGAGGTGCCGCCCGAGAAGGCGAAGCCGGGGCTCGTCGTGCACACCGCCGGCTGGCCGCTCGACGACAACACCTATGGCGGCGGCTTCCTCTACCACCTCGAGGGCAACCGCGTCACGCTCGGCCTCGTCGTCGGGCTGGACTACCAGAACCCGTGGCTGAGCCCCTTCGACGAGATGCAGCGCTGGAAGACGCACCCGTCGATCCGCGTGCACCTCGAGGGCGGCAAGCGCATCGGCTACGGGGCGCGCGCGATTACGGCCGGCGGACTGCTGAGCCTGCCCAAGCTTACGTTCCCGGGCGGCGCGCTCGTGGGCTGCGACGCCGGCACGCTCAACGCATCGCGCATCAAGGGCAGCCATGCGGCGATCTTGAGCGGCATGCTCGCCGCCGAGGCGGCCGCGGCCGCGATCGCCGCCGGGCGCAGCGGCGACGAACTTGCGGCGTACCCCGACGCGTTCGCCAAGAGCTGGCTGCACGAGGAACTCGATGCGAGCCGCAACTTCAAGCAGTGGTTCAAGAAGGGTCGGCTGGTCGGCACGATGATGACCGGCGTCGAGCAGTGGCTGCTGCCCAGGCTCGGCGTCAAGAGCCCGCCGTGGACGATCCACCGCCACACGCCCGACCACGCGCGCCTGAGCGGGGCCGCCGCGTGCGAGCCGATCCGCTACCCGAAGCCGGACGGCGTGCTGACCTTCGACCGGCTGAGCTCGGTGTACCTGAGCAACACCAACCACGAGGAGAACCAGCCGGCGCACCTGACGCTGAAGGACGCGTCGGTGCCGGTGGCGGT
>JBBION010000163.1:0-7119 GCA_037443345.1 Rubrivivax sp.
CGCAGCGGCATGACGGCCCCGGTGCGCGCTGCCGTTGCATTGGGCGCGAACCTGGGCGATGCGCGTGCGGCGGTGCTTGCCGCGGCGAAGGCGCTCGCAGCGCTGTCCCGCGTGCAGCGCTGCAAGCTGTCGCCGCTGTACCGCAGTGCGCCTGTCGAGGCCGATGGGCCCGATTTCGTCAACGCCGTGGCCGTGCTCGAGACGACACTGCCGGCGCGCGAACTGCTCGCGCAGCTGCACGCCATCGAGCACGCGCACGGGCGCGAGCGCCCGTACCGCAACGCGCCGCGCCGGCTCGACCTGGACCTGCTGCTCTACGGTGACGCCGTGATCGATGCACCCGGTCTGCAGGTGCCGCACCCGCGCATGCACGCGCGCGCCTTCGTGCTCGTGCCATTGCTCGACGTGTGGCCCGACGCCGTCGTCCCCGGCCACGGGGCCGCGCGTCGGCTGCTGGCAGCGGTGGCTGGCCAGGCGATCGAGCCGCTGCCGGCATGAGCGTGCCGTTGCGCCACATCGCGATCGAAGGGCCGATCGGCGCCGGCAAGACGACGCTGGCACGCCGGCTGGCGCAGCGCCTCGGGGCGCACGTGCTGCTGGAGCGCCCGCAGGACAACCCGTTTCTCGAGCGCTTCTACGCCGAGGGCGGCCGCTACGCGCTGCAGGCCCAGCTGGCATTCCTGTTCCAGCGCGTCGAGCAGGCCCGCGAGCTGGCGCAGCCGGGCATGTTCGCGCCGCGCGTGGTCAGCGACTTCATGTTCGACAAGGACGCGCTGTTCGCGCGCCTGACGCTGGGCGACGACGACCACCGGCTGTACGTGCAGGTGGCCCGCGCGCTGGCACCGGCGCTGCCGCCGCCCGACGTCGTCGTGTGGCTGCAGGCGTCGACGCCGACGCTGCTGGCGCGCATCGCGCGCCGCGGCATCGCGATGGAGCAGGGCATCACGGCCGACTACGTCGAGCAGATCACGCAGGCCTACGTCGACCACTTCGCGCGCCACCCAGCGCTGCCGGTGCACGTCGTCGACGCCGAG
The DNA here is from genome assembly GCA_037443345.1 of Rubrivivax sp. Classification (GTDB taxonomy): domain Bacteria; phylum Pseudomonadota; class Gammaproteobacteria; order Burkholderiales; family Burkholderiaceae_C; genus Calidifontimicrobium. The sequence continues at coordinate 1,035 of JBBION010000163.1, forward strand.
CAGGCCGACTACACGCGCGACGACGACGCGCTCGAGGCGCTCGTTCAGCGGCTGTCGGCGCGCGACCGCTCGATCTGCCACTCGAAGTAGCGCTGCCCGCTGTAGGCGATCGTGCTCGTGAGCGCCGCGGCGCCGAGCATCAGCGCGAGGATGACGCCGAGCACCGGCCCCCAGCCGGTGGCGCGCGGCGGCTCGCCGGGGTGGAAGCGAGCCGCCCACTTCTCGTCGGGCGTCAGGCCGCAGACGATGGCACTGACCATCGCCACCGTGACCATGATGCCGAGCAGCGGCAGCAGCAGCCACGCGAGGCGGTCGTCCTGCCCGTAGGTCTGCACGCGTTGCACGCCCCACAGGCCGAGCAGCGTCGGCAGCGGGTGCAGCCAGCCCACGACGTCGCGAAAGCCGTGCAGGTAGAAGCGGTGCAGGCCGAGCACGCCCCCGACGACGGCGATCCACGTCGCCAGCGTCTTCGAACGCTCGTGCGTCGGCGCGCTCATGCGCGGTCGACCGGCGGCGTGGCGGCGCCTTCGCCGAGCGCGCGCTGCATCAGCACGACGTCGAGCCAGCGGTCGAACTTCCAGCCGGCCGCCTCGAAGCGGCCGCAAGGCTCGAAGCCGCAGGCGCGGTGCACGCCGATCGACGCGACGTTGGCGCTGTCGCCGATCACCGCCAGCATCTGCCGCGCGCCGGCGGCGGTGCAGCGCCCGATCAGCTCGGCCAGCAGCGCGCGCCCGACGCCGCGCCCGGCGGCTTCGGGGTGCAGGTAGATCGAGTCCTCGACGCAGAAGCGGTACGCCCGGCGCGGCCTGAAGTGGTTCGCGTAGGCGTAGCCGATCACCCGGCCTTGCGACTCGGCCACCAGCCACGGCAGGCCCTTGGCCAGCACGTCGGCGCGGCGGCGCGCCATCTCGGCCGCGTCGGGCGCGTCGAGCTCGAACGTGCCGGTGCCGTGAAGCACGTGATGGGCGTAGATCGCGGTGACGGGGTCGACGTCGTCGTCGTGGCTCGGGCGGATCAGCAGGGCGGTCATCGGCAAGGGGTGACGAAAGGAGCGCGAGACTATAATGCGCGGTTTCGGTGACGGCCCCGGCATGCCGGCGGCGTATCTACGGCACCGAGGCTGCCCGCGGTCTGGCGCTTGGCGCCGGCCGCGGATTTGATCCGGCCGGCCTGCGTGTCTCCTGGCGCGGCGGATGCATCGAACACTTCGAGGTTTCGTTCATGGTCGTCATCCGACTCGCACGCGGCGGCGCGAAGAAGCGCCCCTTCTACAACATCGTCGTCGCCGACGGCCGCTCGCGCCGCGACGGGCGCTTCATCGAGCGCGTGGGCTTCTACAACCCCGTGGCCGCGGCCAACGAGGAAGGCCTGCGCGTCGCGATGGACCGCATCGGCTACTGGACCGGCGTCGGCGCGCAGCTGTCGCCCACGGTGGCCCGCCTGGTCGAGAAGGCCAAGGCCGCGGCCTGACGCCGTCGTCGCCGGCCCCGTCGACCTCCTCCGGCCCGGGCGCGAGCGCATGATGGCCGCGCCGAGCGACGACGACGCGCCGCCGTTTCCCGCCGACGCGGTCGAAGTCGGCCGCATCGCCGGTGCGTGGGGCGTCAAGGGCGCCCTGCGCGTGCACCCCTACGCCGCCTCTCCGCAAGCGCTGTTCGGCTCGCGCCGCTGGTTCCTGCGGGCGGCCGACGGGTCGCGGCCGGCGGCGGCGCCGCCGTCGCTGCTGCGCATCACGTCGGCACGCGAGCAGGGGGAGACCATCGTCGCCACCGCCGATGGCGTCGTCGACCGCGACGCCGCCGAGGCGCTGCGTGGCGCGCGGATCTTCGTCTCGCGCGGCAGCTTCCCCACGCCCGAGGCCGGCGAGTACTATTGGGTCGACCTGATCGGCTGTCGCGTCGTCAACCGCGACGGCGTCGACCTCGGCGAGGTGCACGACCTGATGGACCTGGGACCGCACGCGGTGCTGCAGGTGCGCCCCGACGATCCTCAGGCCGACGAGCGGCTGATCCCGTTCGTCGCGGCCTACGTCGACGACGTCGACGTGGCCGCGCGGCGCATCTGCGTCGACTGGGCCGTCGACGACTGACCGGCGGCGCGCACCGATGCGCTTCGACGTCGTCACGCTGTTTCCCGAGCTGTTCGCGCCCCACCTGCAGTTCGGCGTGACGCGGCGCGCCTTCGACGCCGGCGGGCCGGTGCAGGTGCGCCTGTGGCCGCTGCGCGACTACGGCGAGGGCCCGTACCACCGCGTCGACGACCGCCCGTTCGGCGGCGGGCCGGGCATGGTGATGCTGGCCGAGCCGCTGCAGCGCGTGCTGGCCGACGTGCGTGCTGCGCGCGCCGCGTCGGCCGATGGGGCGCCGGTGGTGCATTTCACGCCCACCGGCCGGCGCCTCGACCAGGCGCTGGTGCGCGAGATCGCCGCCGGCCCGGGTGCCGTGCTGCTGTGCGGGCGCTACGAGGGCATGGACCAGCGCCTGCTCGACACCGAGGTCGACCTCGAAGTCAGCCTCGGCGACTTCGTGCTCTCCGGCGGCGAGCTGCCGGCGCTGGCGCTGCTCGACGCCGTCGCGCGGCTGCAGCCGGGCGTGCTCGGCGACGAGCAGTCGCACGCCGACGACAGCTTCGACGCGGCCGGTGGCCTGCTCGAAGGGCCTCACTACACCCGGCCCGAGGTGCTGCGCACCGCGCGTGGCGATCTGGCGGTGCCACCGGTGCTGCTGTCGGGCCACCACGCGCGCATCGCGCGCTGGCGGCGCGAGCGCGCGCTCGAGGTGACGGCGCGCCGCCGGCCCGACCTGATTGCCGCGGCGCGTGCCCAGGGGCGGCTGGACGCCGACGACGAGCGCTTCCTGTCGTCGCTCGGGCTATAATCTGGGGCTTTTCGATCCTCTGCGGGTCGCCATGGTACGCGCCGGTCACCGGCGGCCACGGCCATCGAACATCCGACCCACCCGCCCGCAAGATCGCCTCGGAGCCCCCATGGATCTGATCGCCACCCTCGAGCAGGAAGAGATCGCTCGCCTGAACAAGACCATCCCGGCGTTCGCCCCCGGCGACACGGTGATCGTCAACGTCAACGTCGTCGAAGGCACCCGCAAGCGCGTGCAGGCCTACGAAGGCGTCGTCATCGCCAAGCGCAACCGCGGCCTGAACAGCAGCTTCATCGTGCGCAAGATCTCCAGCGGCGAGGGCGTCGAGCGCACGTTCCAGCTGTACAGCCCGCTGATCTCGAGCATCGAGGTCAAGCGCCGCGGCGACGTGCGTCGCGCCAAGCTGTACTACCTGCGTCAGCGCAGCGGCAAGTCGGCGCGCATCAAGGAAAAGCTCGCCTGATGCCGCGGGCGGCGTGAGCGCGACGTGACCACGCCGCGCATCACCGACCCCGAAGCGGTGCCCGTCGTCGGCACCGACCACCATCTGTCCGCCATCCCGCCGCAGCGCCTGGTCGCGCCGGCGGTGCGCGCCCGTTTCGCGGGTGCCACCGGGTGGCAACCCGAGATCCCCGGCGACGCGCGCGTCGATCTCGACCGCGCGCCGGCACCGGCCTCGGTGCTGGTGCCGCTCGTCGAGCGCGACGAGGGCCTGTCGGTGCTGCTGACACGGCGCACCGCGCACCTGCGCGACCACGCCGGCCAGATCAGCTTTCCCGGCGGCCGGCAGGAGGACACCGACGCCGACGCCGTGGCCGCGGCGCTGCGCGAGGCGCACGAGGAGGTCGGCCTGGCACCGGCGCACGTCGAGGTCGTCGGCACGCTGCCCGTCTACACGACGATCACCGCGTACCGCGTGACGCCGGTCGTCGCGCTGGTGCGCCCCGGCTTCGCGCTCGCGCCCGATCCGTTCGAGGTCGCCGAGGTGTTCGAGGTGCCGCTGGCGTTCCTGATGACGCCGGCGCACCACCGGCGGCACGCGTTCGAGTTCGGCGGCCAGCGGCGGCAGTTCCTGTCGATGCCGTGGACCGCGCCCGACGCCGACGGCGTGACGCGGCGCTATTTCATCTGGGGCGCGACGGCCGCGATGCTGCGCAACCTGTACCGCTTCCTCGCCGACGCGGCCTGAGCGCGCGACCCGCGCCGCTATCATCGCCGGCGATGAGTCTGCTGGCCGTCGTGATCGCGCTCGTGCTCGAGCAGCTCAAGCCGCTGCCGCGCGACAACCGCGTGCACGACGCGCTGATCGGGTGGGTCGCCTGGACCGGGCGCAACTTCGACGCCGGTCGTGCGCACCACGCGGTGCTGGTGTGGGCCATCGCCGTGGTGCTGCCGGCGCTGCTCGCCGCCGCGGTGCACTTGCTGCTGGCGCCGTGGAGCCTGATCGCCGCGCTGGCGTTCGACGTCGCGGTGCTGTACGTGACGCTCGGCTTTCGCCAGTTCAGCCACTACTTCACCGGCATCCGCGACCACCTCGAGCGCGGCGACGAGGCCGGTGCGCGCGCGCTGCTCGCCGAGTGGCGCCACCTCGACGCGAGCGAGATGCCGCGCACCGAGCTGCTGCGCCACGTCATCGAGCACGCGCTGCTGGCCGCGCACCGCCACGTCTTCGGCGTGTTCTTCTGGTTCGTCGTGCTGTCGGCACTGGGACTCGGTCCGGCGGGGGCAGTGCTGTACCGCATGGCCGAGTTCGCGAGCCGCTACTGGGCGTTTCGCAGCCGCACGCTCGACGTGCCGGTCAACGAGCGGCTGCGCGAGCTGTCGCAGCGGCTGTTCGGCCTCGTCGACCACTTGCCGGCGCGGCTGACGGCGTTCGGCTTCGCCGTCGTCGGCAACTTCGAGGAGGCGGTGGGCGGCTGGCGGCGCGACGCCGTGCTGTGGGCGCATCCCAACGAAGGCATCATCCTCGCGGCCGCGGCCGGTGCGGTGGGTGTGCAGCTTGGCGGCAGTGCCGCGCCGGGCGTTACCCCCGACCGGTCGAAGACGTTCACGCGCGGCGCCGGTGCCGAGGCCGAGGGCGCCTCGGGCTCGACGCCCGGCGTGCCGCCGCAACTCGGCCACCTGCAAAGCGTCGTCGGGCTCGTGTGGCGCGGCGTCGTGCTGTGGCTGCTGCTGCTGGCGCTGCTGACGCTGGCGAACCTGCTCGGCTGAGGCCACCGCCTCGCGCCGCGGCTGGCCGCGCTACACCAGCCCGAGGCGCCGGCTCTCGACGAACACCGGGTGCAACTCGTCGCCGTCGGCGCTGACGGCGCGCCCGCGACCCTGTCGCTTGGCTTCGTACAGCGCCTGGTCGGCGCGGCGCAGCGCCTCGTCGAGCGACTCGTCGTCGTGCATCTGCACGACGCCGAAGCTCAGCGACAGCTGCGGCACGGCCTGTTCGTGCGCGATGCGCTGCGCGCGCTGCACGATGCGCGTGGCCACCGCCATCGCGTCACGCAGGTCGGTGCCCGGCAGCAGCAGCGCGAACTCGTCGCCGCCGTGGCGGCCGGCCACGTCGTCGGCGCGCAGCGTCTCCTGCACGCATCGCGCGACGAGCCGCAGCGCGCGGTCGCCGGCGGCGTGGCCCAGCTCGTCGTTGATGCGCTTGAAGTGGTCGATGTCGAACATCAGCACCGCGGCGCTGCGGGTGCCGGCCGACTGCAGCACGCGGCGGGCCAGCTCGCCGAAGTGGCGGCGGTTGGGCACCTGCGTCAGCATGTCGATGTTGGCGAGGTAGCGCAGCCTGCGACGCGACTCGCGCAGCTCGTCGACGGTGCGCTCGTGCGTCAGACCCATCGTCGCGAACGCCATCCCGGCCACGGTCAGCGCCGACGTGACCATCGACAGCGCGACGATCGCGCCGTCCGGCGACGCGTCGGCCGCGAGGCTCGCCAGCCAGGCGGCGCCGTGCACGGCCGCCGCGACGCCGACCAGCGCGACGAGCCGACGCAGCGCCGGGCTGTGGCGCCGCGCCGGCGTGCCGGCGAGGGTCCACGCCGCATGCGCGTGCACCAGCACCATCGCGCCGATCCACGCCGTGCCGGGTGCCTGCGTCGCGCCGTCGGCCAGCGTTGCCAGCAACGCGATCGCGAGCACGCCGGCGTCGAAGCCGGGGTGGATCGGCGGCGGCTGGCGCGCGTGGAAGCGCCGCAGGCCGAGCACGGCGAGGG
>JBBION010000164.1:0-7119 GCA_037443345.1 Rubrivivax sp.
GGCCGCGCTGTAGCGCGTCGCCGCGCGGTGGCCGGCTCGCGGCCGGCCCGCAGCGACTCAGGCCGGCCTGACGCTGGCGGCGAGCGCCGTCGCGCGCGCCGGCATGCCCGCGAACGCGAAGTCGACCTCGGGCTCGAGGCCGCTGGCGATGCGCGCGATGCTGCGCCCGGAGCCGCAGGCGTGCGTCCAGCCCAGCGTGCCGTGGCCTGTGTTGAGGAACAGGTTAGTCAGCCGCGAGCGGCCGATCACCGGCACGTTGCTCGGCGTGGCCGGGCGCAGGCCCGACCAGAACTGCGCCCGGCCCGTGTCGCCGGCGCCGGGGAACAGCTCCTCGACACGGCGCACGATGGCCTGGCAGCGCACCGCGTCGAGGTGGCGGTCGTAGCCGTTCAGTTCGGCGGTGCCGGCGATGCGCAGCCGGTCGCCGTTCGGCCCCGTCAGGCGCGAGAACACGAGCTTGTACTCGTCGTCGGTCAGCGACACCTGCTGCGCGCGCGACGCGTCGGCCACCGGGATCGTCACCGAGTAGCCCTTGGCCGGGTAGATCGGCAGCCGGATGCCCAGGGGCTGCAGCAGCAACGGGCTGAACGAGCCCAGCGCGACGACGAAGGCGTCGGCCTTCAGGCGCTGGTAGCGCCCGCTCGCGTCGGTGACCTCGACGTGGTCGAGGCGGCCACCGGCCTCGCGCAGCGCCGTGACCGTGTGCGACATGCGAAACACGACGCCGTGCTCGGCGCACTGCCGCGCCAGCTCGGTGACGAAGCGGTTCGCGTCGCCCGACTCGTCGTCGGCGGTGTAGGTGGCGCCGGCCAGCCGGTGCTGCACGTGGCGCAGCGCCGGCTCGATCGCGACCGCTTCGGCGGCGCTGATCACGCGCCGCTCGCAGCCCAGGGCGCGCATCTGCTCGGCCGGCGCGAGCGCGGCGTCGAACTCGCGCGGGTTGGTGTAGAAGTGCAGGATGCCCTGCGTGCGCTGGTCGTACTGCAGGCCGAGCTGCTCGCGCAGCTGGCGCAGCACGCCGCGGCTGTAGGTGCCCAGGTTGACGATCTGGCGGATGTTGTGCCGCGTGCGCGCCGGCGTGCACTCGCGCAGGAACTGCAGCCCCCACAGCCACTGCCGGGCGTCGGTTCGCAGTCGGAACAGCAGCGGCGCGTCGTCCTGGCCCAGCCACTTGAGCACCTTCAGCGGTGCGCTCGGGTTGGCCCAGGGCTCGGCGTGGCTGACCGAGATCTGGCCGCCGTTGGCGAAGCTGGTCTCGGCCGCGCAGGCGGCCTGGCGGTCGATGACTTCGACGTCGTGGCCCTGCTGGCGCAGGAACCAGGCCGAGGTGACGCCGAGCAGGCCGGCGCCGAGGACGATGACTTTCATGGCAGGACTCCAGGGTGAGAACGTGGCACCGGCGCCGCGCGTGCGCCGCTGGTGTGCCGCTCCCCCTGTCCTGCTTACCTGAGAGATTCGGCGACGGCCCCGCGGGCCGCGCCTTGCTCCTTCGGTGCCTCACGTCGGGCGTGAGGTCTCTCCAGACGGCGATGTGGGTGTGCAGTACGGGACCTGAGCGTTCATGGGAGCTTGCGCCTTCGGTGGCCGGCGTGGCGTGGAGCCATGCCGGCGCTCTCCTGCACGGATCAAAACGGTGGTGTCGCGGTCAGGCGGCCCTTTCGTCGTGGAGCGCCAGGAAGCGGCGCGCGAGCAGCACCCAGTACGCGCCGCCGGTGGCGACGTTGTCGTCGGCGAAGTCGTAGCCCGGGTGGTGCACCATGCAGCTGCCGGGGCCGTCGCCGTTGCCGATCAGCAGGTAGCTGCCCGGCACGCGCTCGAGCATGAAGGCGAAGTCCTCGCTGCCGGTGAGCGCCGGCGCCTGACGGCGCACGCGCCCGGCACCGACGAGTTCCTCGGCGACGCGGGCGGCGAAGTCGGTCTGCGCCGCATCGTTGACGAGCACCGCGTAGCCGCTGCGCCAGTCGACCTCGGCGCGCACGCCGAAGCTCCTGGCCTGCGCGTCGGCGAGCTCGCGGATGCGCGCTTCGAGCAACCGCCTCACGCCGGGGTCGAGCGCGCGCACGCTGAGCTCGAGCCGCGCGTGGTGCGGGATCACGTTGTTGGCCTCGCCGGCGTGCAGCGCGCCGACCGTGACGACGGCGGTGTGCTGCGGGTCGACGTTGCGCGACACGACGGTCTGCAGCGCCATCACGAGGCTCGCCGCGGCGACGACCGGGTCGGCCGTGTGGTGCGGCATCGCGCCGTGGCCACCGGTGCCGTGCAGCGTGATCGTGGCGTAGTCGCTCGAGGCCATCGCCGGGCCGTCGCGCAGCCACAGGTGGCCCAACGGCACGCCGGGCATGTTGTGCATCGCGAACACGGCGTCGACCGGGTGACGCTCGAACAGGCCGTCGGTCATCATCCTCAGCGCGCCGCCACCGCCTTCCTCGGCGGGCTGGAAGACCAGCACCAGCGTGCCGTCGAAGCCGCCGTGCTCGGCCAGGTGCTTCGCGGCGGCGAGCAGCATCGCGGTGTGGCCGTCGTGGCCGCAGGCGTGCATCAGCCCCGCTCGCTCGCTCTTCCACGGGCGGTCCCCGGCCTCGTCGATCGGCAGCGCGTCCATGTCGGCGCGCAGGCCCAGGCGCCTGGGCGAGATGCCGCGGCGCAGCACGCCGACCACGCCGGTGCCGCCGACGCCGCGCTCGACGGCGTAGCCCCAGGCCTCGAGGCTGTCGGCCACCAGCGCCGCGGTGCGGTGCTCGTCGAACGCGAGTTCGGGGTAGCGGTGCAACTGCCGGCGGATGCCGACGAACTCGGCCGCGTCGCGCCGCATCGCCTCGAGGACGGGGTGGCTCACTGCGCGTCGAGCTTGATGTTGCGGGCGATCGTGCGGAAGCGCTGCGTCTGCGCCTGGTACTCCTGCGTCGCCTGCGCGAGCGACAGCGGCGCCGGCACGCGGCCGCCGATCTTTTCGAGCTGCGTGCGCACCTCGGGGTCGGCCATCGTCGCGCTCAGCGCCTTGTGCAGCGCCTCGACGACGGGCTCGGGGGTGTCCTTGCGCACGAAGTAGCCGGTCCAGGTGTTGAACGCGAAGTCCTGGATCGACTTGCTGTCGTTGATCGACGGGTAGCGGCGCAGGAACTCGGCCTCGACCTGGCCCCTGGGCGCGAGCGTGGCCAGCACCTTCAGGCGCCCCTGGTCGGCCAGTGCGATCGTCGAGTCGCCGACGACGAGGAACGACACGTCGACCTGGTCGCCGCCGAGGTCCGTCAGCAGCGGTGCCATGCCCTTGTAGGGGATGTGCGTCATCTCGGTGCCGACGACTTGCGCGAAGTGCGCGCCGATGACGTGGTACAGCGAGCCTACGCCGACGCTGCCGTAGGTCAGCGGCCTGCCGGCCGCGGCCTGCTTGCGCGCCAGCGCGACGAGCTCGTCGACGTTGTTGGCCGGCAGCCCCTTGCGCGCCAGCACCGCCAGCGGGAAGGTGCCGATCATCTGCACGAAGCGGAAGTCCTCGGCCTTGTAGCGCACGGTGGCCAGCGCCATCGGCGTGAGGATCAGCTCGTTCGGCGAGCCCTGGTACAGGTAGCCGCCGTCGGCCGGCGCGCCGAGCACCTTCTGCGCGCCGATCGAGCCGCCGGCACCGCCGAGGTTCTCGACGATCACCATCTGGCCCAGCGCCTTGGCCAGCGGCCGCTCGACGACGCGCGCGATCGCGTCGGACAGGCCGCCGGCCGGGTACGGCACCATCAGGTTGACCGGCTTGACCGCCTGCGCGGCGGCGAGCGTCGGTGCAAGGCCGGCGGCGGCGAGCGCCAGCGCGAGAACGGCCTTCAGGGCAGTGGATCGCTTCATCGTGGTCTCCGTCCTTCGTGGTTCGGCGGCGCGACGGCGCCGTCATGACACGAATCGTCGTCGGCACGATGCTGCATGTCTATTGCATTCTTGTATGCGATACGATGAGCGAAACGCATCGACTGCCGATGACCCTGGTCCAGCTGCGGCACTTTCTTGCGCTCGCCGACGCCCGCTCGTTCCGCCGCGCCGCCGAGGCGTCGTTCCTGACGCAGCCGGCGCTCAGCCGCAGCATCAAGGCGCTCGAGGACGAGCTCGGCCAGCCGCTGTTCGACCGTGTCGGCTGGACGACGCAGCTCACCCCGTTCGGCCGCGAGTTGCTCGGCCGCGCGCGCCGCCTCGTCGACGAGGCCGACAGCATGAAGGAGGCCGCGACGCGGCTGGGCCAGGGGCTGGCCGGCACGCTGCGCGTCGGGCTGGGCTCGGGCCCCGGCGCGGTGCTGACGGTGCCGGTGCTCGCGCACGTCGCGACGCGGCTGCCGGGCGTGCGCATCGAGTTCGCGCGCGGCGGCATCACGCTGCTCGAGCAGGCGCTGCGCGAGCGGCGGCTCGACGCGCTGGTCATCGACGCGCGCTCGCTCGACCCGGCGCCGGACCTCCACGTCGAGCCGGTGGGCGAGCTGCGCGGCGCGTTCCTGTGCCGCCCGGGCCACCCGCTGGCGCGCCGGCGCCGGCCGCCGACATTCGACGAGGTGGTGCAGTACCCGATCGCGTCGTCGCCGCTGAGCGCCGAGATCGCGCGGCTGCTCGTCGAGCGCTACGGCCCGCAGGCGCACCCCGACGAGTGCGTGCGCCTGCGCGGCGACGAGATCGCACCGCTGGTGCAGGTCGCGCTGCACACCGACGCGGTGCTGCTCGCGATCCGGCGCGCTGCGCGCGAGCTCGTCGAGCTCGAGCTCGCGCCGCGGCTCGACGCGCACGCGCGCTTCGGCCTCGTGACGCTGGCTGGCCGTGCCGAGGCGCACCTGCTGCCGATGCTGCGCGGGCTCGTCGCGGCGCACCTGCACGACTGACCGGGACGACCGGTCGGCACGACCGTCGTGCCCGGGGGCGCACCCGCTACCGCCGCCGACGGCGCGCGCTCACAATCGCCGACGTGTCCCCGTCGTCCGATGCGGTTTCCGCCGAAGGCCCCGTGCTGGCTTCGCTGGATGCCGTCGGCCCGCCGCTGGCCTGCGTCGACGACGCCGGCACGGTGCGCTGGTCGACGGCATCGTTCGCCGCCGCGCTGGGGCCGGCCTGGCAGGGGCCCGACAGCGTCCGGCATTGGCTGGGCGCCGACTGGCCGGCGCTGTGCGCACAAGGGGCGCTGGTGCGCGAGCGGCCGGGCGACGGCGCGGCGCCGTCCGACTCGGCCGCCGGGGTACGCCGCTGGCGCCTCGTGCTGTCGTCGCCGACGGATGGCCTGCGCTGGCTGTCGCTCGCGGCCGACGACGACCCGGACGCCGAACGCCGCCGCCTGGCCGAGCGGCTCGAGCTGATCGAGGAGTTCGGCCGCACCGGCTACTTCGAGCGCGACCCGCGCACCGGCGAGGGCTGGTGGGACGCGCGCATGTTCCGCCTGTGGGGCCTGCCCGAGCCGACCGACGGTGGCGCGCCGGCGCCGCCGTACGGGTCGCTCGTCGCGCGCATCCACCCGGCCGACCGCGAGCCGGGCGGCTTCATGCGCTCGACCGAGACCGCCGGCATGCACGACGCACGCATCCGCGTGCAGCACCCCGACGGGCGCTGGCGCCACGTGCACGCGCAGTGGCGCGTCGTGCACGACGCGCAGGGGCGCCCGCTGCGCGTCGTCGGCATCCACACCGACGACACCGAGGTCTTCGAGAAGGCGCAGGCCACCGAGCAGACGCTCGGCGACATGGAGGCGGCGCTGGCCTTCGCGCAGATCGGGCTGTGGCGCCAGGACCTGGCGACCGGCCACGTCTGGCCAGACCGGCGCGGCTGCGAGCTGCTGGGGCTGCCGTACCGTGCCGATGGCTATCCGATGGCGGTCACGCGCGCGCAGGCCCACCCCGACGACATGCCGGCGCTGCTCGCGTCGTACGACAAGACGGTGCGCCGCGGCGAGCCCAGCGAGGCCGAGGTCCGATACCCCGCGCCCGGCGGTGGCTGGCGCCACACGCTGACGCGCCGCATCCTGCGCCACCGGGCCGACGGCGCGCCGACGGTGTGCCTGGGCGTGATGATCGACGTCACGCGCCTCGTCGAGCAGGCGCGCGACGCGACGGAGGCCGTCGACCGCATGGTGCTCGCGCAGCAGGCGCTGGGACTGGGCCTCTGGCACGGCGCCGTGGGTTCCGGGGAGACGTGGTGGGACGAGCAGATGTTCCGTCTGCGCGGCGTGCAGTCCGCCGCGCGCGCGGTGCGGCGCGACGAGGCGCTGTCGTTCATCCACCCCGACGACCGCCACCGCCTCGCCGACGCCTACCGCACGTTCGACGAGCAGCGCAGCGGCTGGACGATCGAGTACCGCGTCGTGTGGCCCGACGGCACCTTGCGCTGGCTCGCGTCGCGCTCGCGCACCGTCGGCGCTCCCGGTGCCGGGCCGGCGCGGCACTTCGGCGTCAACTGGGACGTGACCGACGCGCACGTCGCCGAGGAGGCGCTGCGCGAGAGCGCGCGCGCCCGCGCCGAGAGCGAGGCCAAGACTCAGTTCCTCTCGCGCATGAGCCACGAGCTGCGCACGCCGCTCAACGCGGTGCTCGGCTTCACGCAGCTGATGCAGCTGTCGCCCGAGGCGCCGCCGGCCGAGCGCGCGCGCTGGCTGGCCCACGTCGACGAGGCCGGGCGGCACCTGCTCGCGCTGATCGACGACGTGCTCGACCTCGCGCGCGCCGACGTGGGCCAGCTGCGCCTGGCGATGCAGCCGACGCCGGCCGACGAGGTCGTCGCCTCGACGCTGCCGCTGGTGGCGGCCGCGGCGTCAGACCGCCAGGTCGTGCTGCACGTCGAGGCCGGGCCGCACACGGTGCTCATGGGCGACCCGGTGCGGCTGCGCCAGGTGCTGCTGAACCTGCTGTCGAACGCGATCAAGTACAACCGGCGCGGCGGACGGGTGTGGGTCACGACGTCGCGGGCCGGCGGCGAGGGCGTGATCCGCGTCACCGACGAGGGGCCCGGGCTGACGCCGGCGCAGATCGGCGAGCTGTTCCGCCCGTTCCACCGCCTGGGCGCCGAGCGCAGCGGCGTCGAGGGCACGGGCATCGGGCTGTCGATCGCGAAGATGCTGGTCGACCACATGGGCGGGCGCATCGCGGTGCACAGCGAGCCCGGGCAGGGTTG
>JBBION010000165.1:0-7072 GCA_037443345.1 Rubrivivax sp.
TCCAGCGGCTTCTTCTTCGCCTTCATGATGTTGGGCAGCGTCACGTAGCGCGGCTCGTTCAGCCGCAGGTCGGTCGTGATCACGGCCGGCAGCGCGAGCTTCACGGTCTCGAGGCCGCCGTCGACCTCGCGCGTGACCTTGACGGAACCCTCGGCCACCTCGACCCTGCTCGCGAACGTGCCCTGCGGCAGCCCGGCGAGCGCCGCCAGCATCTGGCCGGTCTGGTTGCTATCGTCGTCGATGGCCTGCTTGCCCAGGATCACCAGACCCGGCTGTTCCTTGTCGACCAGCGCCTTGAGCAGCTTGGCCACCGCCAGCGGCTGCAGCTCGACGTCGGTCTCGACGAGGATCGCGCGGTCGGCGCCGATCGCCATCGCGGTGCGCAGCGTCTCCTGGCACTGAGTGACGCCGCACGAGACGGCGACGACCTCGGTGGCGGCACCCTTCTCCTTCAGCCGCACCGCCTCCTCGACGGCGATCTCGTCGAACGGGTTCATGCTCATCTTGACGTTGGCGATGTCCACGCCGCTGCCGTCGCTCTTGACGCGCACCTTGACGTTGTAGTCGACGACCCGCTTGACCGGGACCAGAATCTTCATGCCGTGCTGCTCCTGCGTTCGGAATTGACGCTCACATCGACCGCATTCTAGGGGCCGTCCGAGCCGATCGCGCAAAAAATCGAACGGTCGTTCTAATTTTTCCCGCACCCCCGCGTGCCGCCGGTTGCGGTCTACGATCGCGCGATGGACGCCGTCGCACCCGTCACGCTGCGCATCGAGCGCGACCCGCCCGTGGCCACGGTGACGCTGAGCCGCCCCGAGCGCCTGAACGCGTTGTCGCTGCCGGCGATGGCGCAGCTGCTCTGCGCCTGCCAGCGCCTGACTCTCGACGACGACTGCCACGTCGTGCAACTGCGCGGCGACGGGCGCGCGTTCTGCGCCGGATTCGACCTCGACGCGCTGGGCGCCGACGCCCCGCTCGATCCCGAAGGCGCCGACCTCGGCCGCCGGCTGATCGACGCCTGGGGCGCGCTGCCGCAGGTCACGCTGGCCGCGGTGCACGGCGCGTGCATCGGCGGCGGCGTGCTGCTGGCGGCCGCCTGCGACCTGCGCATCGCGGCCCGCGACGCGAGCTTCCGCCTGCCCGAAGTCGAACTGGGGCTGCCGCTGGCCTGGGGCGGCATGCCGCGGCTGGTGCGCCTGGTCGGGCCGGCGGTCGCGTCCGAACTGGTGCTCGACGCCTCGCCGGTCGATGCCGCGCAGGCCCTGCAATGGCAGCTCGTCAACCGCATCGTCGATGCCGCACACCTCGACGCCGAGGCCGCCGCCTGGGCCCGGCGCCTGGCCTCGCGGCCGCCGACGGTGCTGCGCGCCGTCAAGCGGCGCTGGGCGCAGGCCGTCGAGGCGCTGAGCCCGGCCCTGGGCGACGCCGGCGACGCGCGCGACCTGCTCGATGCGCTGGCCGACCCGCCGTCGCAGGCCGCACGCGCCGCGTACCTGAAGGCGCAGGGGCGCTGAACCATGGCGCCGGTGGTGCCCGGAACCGGGATCGAACCGGTACGCCCCGGTCAGGGGGCGGCGGAGTTTAAGTCCGCTGCGTCTGCCAATTTCGCCATCCGGGCCGGGGGCGGGGTCCATTATCGGAGCGCGACTTGAACCACCCCGTGATTGCGATCGCGCACGACTCGCGACGCCGCCGCGCTGCACCGAAGGGCCGCCGAGTCGACGCGCAGGCGCTCGAACAGGTGCGGGAACTGCTGGGCGACGCACCGCGGCGGCGCGATCTGCTGATCGAGCACCTGCACCGGCTGCAGGACCGGTGGGGCCACCTGAGCGCCGCGCACCTCGCGGCGCTGGCGCACGACATGCGGCTGTCGCAGGCCGAGGTCTACGAGGTCGCAACCTTCTACCACCACTTCGACGTCGTGCGTGAAGGCGAGGCGCCCCCGCCGCCGTTGACGGTGCGCGTGTGCGACGGCCTGAGCTGCCAGCTCGCCGGCGCCGCGGCACTGCAGCGCGAGCTGGCCGCGACCTGCGGCGCCGGTGTGCGCGTGATCGGCGCACCGTGCGTCGGGCGCTGCGAGCAGGCGCCGGTGGCCGTCGTCGGGCAACGCCCCGTCGGTGCCGCGACCGTGAAGACCGTGCACGACGCGATCGCGACCGGCGCGACACGCGACGTGCACGGCGGCCACGTCGACCTCGCGGCGTACCGCGCGAGCGGCGGCTACGGCCTGTACGCGCGCTGCCTGCGCGGCGAGCTCGACGCCGACGCCGTCATCGCGACGCTCGAAGGCGCCGGCCTGCGCGGCCTCGGTGGCGCGGGATTCCCGGCCGGGCGCAAGTGGCGCGCGGTGCGCGCCGAGCCGGCGCCACGGCTGCTCGCGGTCAACATCGACGAGGGCGAGCCCGGCACGTTCAAGGACCGCTGGTACCTCGAGCGCGACCCGCACCGCTTCGTCGAGGGGGCGCTGGTCGCCGCGTGGGCGGTGGGCATCGACGCGGTCTACGTCTACCTGCGCGACGAGTACCACGGCCTGCGCGCGATGCTCGAGGCCGAGCTGGCCGCGCTGCGCGCGGGCGACCTCGGCGCCCACCTGCCGTCGATCGAGCTGCGCCGGGGCGCCGGCGCGTACGTGTGCGGCGAAGAGTCGGCGATGATCGAGTCGATCGAGGGCAGGCGCGGGCTGCCGCGGCTGCGCCCGCCGTACGTCGCACAGGTCGGCCTGTTCGGGCGGCCGACGCTGGCGCACAACGTCGAGACGCTGCACTGGGTGCGCGACATCGTCGAGCACGGCGCCGCGTGGTTCGCCGGCCACGGGCGGCACGGGCGTCGCGGGCTGCGTTCCTTCTCGGTCTCGGGGCGCGTCCAGCGGCCCGGCGTCAAGCTCGCGCCGGCGGGCATCACGCTGCGCGAGCTGGTCGACGAGCACTGCGGCGGTCTGCCCGACGGGCACCGGCTGTACGCGTTCCTGCCCGGCGGGGCGTCGGGCGGCATCTTTCCGGCGTCGCTGGCCGACGTGCCGCTGGACTTCGACACGCTGCAGCCGCACGGCGGCTTCATCGGCTCGGCGGCGATCGTCGTGCTGACCGAGAGCGACCACCACCGCGACCGCGCCGTCGACGCCGCGCGCCACCTGATGCGCTTCTTCCGCGACGAGTCGTGCGGCCAGTGCACGCCGTGCCGCAGCGGCACCGCCAAGGCCAGCGTGCTGATCGAGACCGACGACTGGGACCTGACGCTGCTGGCCGACCTGTCGGCCGTGATGCGCGACGCGTCGATCTGCGGCCTCGGCCACGCGGCACCGAACCCGATCGACTGCGTCGTGCGCTACTTCGCGCACGAACTCGCGCCACGACGCTGACCTGCCGCCGCGATGGACCCCGCCCTGCCCCCGGTCACGTTCACGCTCGACGGCCGCACCGTGCAGGCCCAGGCCGGCCAGACGCTGCTCGACGTCGCGAAGCGCGAAGGCCTCGCCGTGCCCCACCTGTGCCACAAGGACGGGCTGGCGCCGGCCGGCAACTGCCGCGCGTGCGTCGTCGAGGTCGACGGCGAGCGCGTGCTCGCGCCGTCGTGCTGCCGTGCGCCGACGCCGGGCATGACGGTGCACACCGCGAGCGAGCGGGCGCGGCGCGCGCAGGCAACGGTGCTCGAGCTGCTGCTGGCCGACCTGCCGCCGACGGCGCATACGCGCGACGACGAGGTGCGCCGCTGGGCGCGCGCGCTGGGTGTCGAAGGCGCGCGGCTGCCGGCGCGCGCCCAGCCGCCGGCCGACACGAGCCACCCGGCGATCGCGGTGAACCTCGACGCGTGCATCCAGTGCACGCGCTGCCTGCGTGCGTGCCGCGACGAGCAGGTCAACGACGTCATCGGCCTCGCGTGGCGCGGCGAGCACGCGAAGATCGTGTTCGACATGGACGACGCGATGGGCGCGTCGACCTGCGTGGGCTGCGGCGAGTGCGTGCAGGCCTGCCCGACCGGCGCGCTGGCGCCGGCCGGCGACGCGGCGCTGGTCGTGCCCGACCGCAGCGTCGACACGGTGTGCCCGTACTGCGGCGTCGGCTGCGCGGTGACGCTGCACGTCAAGGACGAGCGCATCGTGCGCGTCGACGGCCGCGACGGCCCGGCCAACGCCGCTCGGCTGTGCGTCAAGGGCCGCTACGGGTTCGACTACCCGCACCACCCGCAGCGGCTGACGGCGCCGCTGATCCGCCGCGCCGACGCACCGCCCAAGCACGCCGAGCAGCCGCTCGACCCGGCCACGGTGCGCACCTGGTTCCGAGAGGCGACGTGGGACGAGGCGCTCGACGCCGCCGCCGGCGGGCTGCGCGCGATCCGCGACGGGCAAGGCCCGCAGGCGCTCGCCGGCTTCGGCTCGGCCAAGGGCAGCAACGAGGAGGCGTACCTGTTCCAGAAGCTGGTGCGGCTGGGCTTCGGCAGCAACAACGTCGACCACTGCACGCGGCTGTGCCACGCGTCGAGCGTGGCCGCGCTGCTCGAGGGCATCGGCTCGGGCGCGGTCAGCAACCCGGTGCGCGACGTGATGCACGCCGAGGTCGTGCTCGTGATCGGCGCCAACCCGACGGTGAACCACCCGGTGGCGGCGACGTGGATCAAGAACGCCGTCGCGGGCGGCACGAAGCTCGTCGTGATCGACCCGCGCCGCGGCGACCTCGCGCGCCACGCGCACCGCGTGCTGCAGTTCCGCCCTGGCACCGACGTCGCGCTGCTCAACGCGATGCTGCACGTGATCGTCGGCGAAGGCCTCGTCGACGCCGCCTTCGTCGCCGCGCGCACCGAGGGCTTCGACGACCTGCGGCGCCGCGTCGCGCCGTACAACCCCGAGGCGATGGCGCCGGTGTGCGGCATCGACGCGGCGACGATCCGCGACGTCGCGCGGCTGTACGCGACCGCGAAGGCGTCGATGATCCTGTGGGGCATGGGCGTCAGCCAGCACGTGCACGGCACCGACAACGCGCGCTGCCTGATCGCGCTGGCGCTGGCCACCGGGCAGATAGGGCGCCCGGGCACCGGGCTGCACCCGCTGCGCGGGCAGAACAACGTGCAAGGTGCGTCGGACGCGGGCCTGATCCCAATGATGTACCCCGACTACCGCCGCGTCGACGACGCCGCGGCGCGGCAGGCCGTGGCCGACGTCTGGGGCGTGGACGCCGAGCGGCTCGACGCGCAGCCCGGCCTGACCGTCGTCGAGGTGATGCACGCCGCGCGCGACGGCCGTGTGCGCGGCATGTACGTGATGGGCGAGAACCCGGCGATGTCCGACCCCGACCTCGGCCACGCGCGAACCGCGCTGGCGCGGCTCGCGCACCTCGTGGTGCAGGACATCTTCCTGACCGAGACCGCCACGTTCGCCGACGTGGTGCTGCCGGCCAGCGCGTTCGCCGAGAAGACGGGCAGCGTGACCAACACCGACCGCCTCGTGCAGCTCGGCCGGCAGGCGATCACGCCACCGGGCGACGCGCGGCAGGACCTGTGGATCGTCGAGCAGCTGGCACGCCGCCTCGGCCTGCCCTGGTCGTACGCCGGCCCCGGCGAGGTCTACGAGGAGATGCGCCGCACGATGCCCAGCCTGGCCGGCATCCCGTGGCAGCGGCTGCAGCGCGACGGTGCCGCCGTCTATCCCTGCGCACGGGACGACGATGCCGGCGAACCGATCGTGTTCACCGAGCGCTTCCCGCGCGCCGGCGGCAAGGCGCGCTTCGTGCCGGTCGACGTCGCACCGCCCGACGAGCGCCCCGACGCCGACTACCCGCTGGTGCTGATCACCGGCCGCCAGCTCGAGCACTGGCACACCGGCAGCATGACGCGGCGCGCCCGCGTGCTCGACGCGATCGAGCCCGAGCCGACGGCGCTGATGCACCCGCTGGACCTGGCCGCCGTCGGCGCACGCGGCGGCGACGTGGTCACGCTCGAGTCGCGGCGCGGCCGCGTGTCGCTGTACGCGCGCGCCGACGACGGCATGGCGCGCGGCGCCGTCTTCGTGTCCTTCGCCTACGCCGAGGCGGCGATCAACCGGCTGACCAATCCGGCCCTCGACCCCTTCGGCAAGATTCCGGAGCTGAAGTACTGCGCAGTGCGCGTGAGCGCCGGTGGCGACGCCCCGGCAGCGCCAGGATTCGGACGCGCGATGCAGGCGGCACCGGTCGGCGCCCGCCGCTGACCCAGCAATGTCGCCCGCGCTGTCGCTGTTCGCGCAATCGATGCTGATCGGCCTGTCGATCGCCGCCCCGGTCGGGCAGATCGGCGTGCTCGCGATCCAGCGCACGCTGCAGCACGGGCGCGCGGCCGGCATCGCGACCGGACTCGGCGCCGCCGTGGCCGATGCCGGCTACGGCGCGCTCGGTGCGTTCGGAGTCGGTGCCGCCATTGAGTGGTTGAGCGCGGTGCGCGTGCCGCTCGCGCTGGGTGGCGCCGTGGTGCTGGCCGTGCCCGCGGTGCGCCTGTGGCGCCAGCCGTCGGCGCCGCGGCGCGACGAGGCGGCCGCGCCGCACTGGGTGGGATCGTTCGCGAGCGCGCTCGCACTGACGGTCGCGAACCCGAGCACCATCGTCTCGTTCATCGCGGTGTTCGGCGTGCTCGCGGCACGCAGCGAGGCGCCCGCGTCGCCGTCGACAATGGTGGCCGGCGTGTTCGTCGGCTCGATGCTGTGGTGGGTGCTGCCGGCCGCCGTCGTCGCTCACCTGCGCGAGCGCATCGACGCACGGTGGCAGCGGCGCATCAATCGCGGCTCGGCGCTCGTGCTGGCGTCGTTCGCGATCGCCGGTCTCGGCGTTGCGCTGCCTTCGGCACCTCGCTGAGGGCACCCATGCAAAGGGCCCCCTCAGGGGCCCTCGACGGTGCTGGAGGCGCGGCCCGGAGTCGAACCGGGCTGAACGGATTTGCAATCCGGTGCATAACCGCTTTGCTACCGCGCCTTGTGGCGATCATTCTGGCACACGCGTTCGACGCACGCGCGGGCCCGAAATGAACAAGGGAAGCCGAGGCTTCCCTTGAAGGATCTGGAGCGGGAAACGAGTCTCGAACTCGCGACCTCAACCTTGGCAAGGTTGCG
>JBBION010000166.1:0-7036 GCA_037443345.1 Rubrivivax sp.
AGCCGAGGTAGCGCGCCTCGAGGTGCGCCTTGAGGTGCGCCGGGTTCAGTGACTCGCCGCTGGCCCGGCGCACCAGCTCGTCGGTCGGCCACAAGCTCGCCTGGCTCCACACGTGGCGCTGCGGCCAGTCGAACACCGGCTGCAGGTCGCCGGCGGCGATGCGTGCGTCGAGGTCGGCGTGTTCGCGGCGCACCGCGGCGAACCACTGCGCGGCATACATCGCGCCGAGTGTGTAGCACGGGAAGTAGCCGAACAGGCCCTCGGGCCAGTGCACGTCCTGCAGCGGCCCGTCGCGGAAGTCGCCGCGCGTGTCGACGCCGAGCAACTCGGCCATCTTCGCGTCCCACAGCGCCGGGATGTCGTCGGCGTCGATCTCGCCTTCGATCAGCGGCCGCTCGATCTCGTAGCGCAGGATCACGTGCGCCGGGTACGTGACCTCGTCGGCGTCGACGCGGATGCGCCCCGGCACGACGCGCGTGAGCAGCCGCTGCAGGTTGTCGGGCGCAAAGGCGTCCTGCGCGCCGAACGCGTCGACGAGCAGCGGTGCCAGACGCGCGACGAAGCCCGGGTGGGCGGCGAGCTGCATCTCGAACGCGAGCGACTGGCTCTCGTGGATCGCCATCGAG
Organism: Rubrivivax sp.; assembly: GCA_037443345.1. Lineage (GTDB taxonomy): Bacteria > Pseudomonadota > Gammaproteobacteria > Burkholderiales > Burkholderiaceae_C > Calidifontimicrobium. Next base: position 627 of record JBBION010000166.1, read on the forward strand.
CGCGCCCACGCCACCGGCTGGCCGAGCCACTCGCGCGGCAGGTTCTGCTCGTAGCGCGCGTGGCCGGTCTCGTGGATCGTGCCCATCAGGCTGCCGAGAAAGTCGTCGTCGCGAAAGCGCGTCGTGATGCGCACGTCCTCGGGCACGCCGCCGCAGAACGGGTGCGTGCTGACGTCGAGCCGGCCGGCGTCGAAGTCGAAGCCCAGCCGGCGCATCACGCGCTCGCACAGCCGCCGCTGCGCGTCGACGGGAAACGGCCCGCGCGGCCGCACGACGCGCTCGCCGGCCTGCCGCTCGCGCACCCGGCGGATCAGCCCCGGCAGCCACTGCCGCAGCTCGCCGAACAGGCGGTCGACGACCGCGGCGGTCATGCCGGGCTCGAAGCGGTCGAGCAGCGCGTCGTAGCGCGACAGGCCCGTGGCCTCGGCCAGCAGCGTCGCCTCCTCGCGCGCGACGGCGAGCACCTCGCGGAAGTTCTGCAGGAAGCCGGGCCAGTCGTTGGCCGCGCGCTGCGTGCGCCACGCGTGCTCGCAGCGCGCGGTGGCGAGCTCGCGCCGCTGCACGAGCGACGCCGGCAGCGCGGTGGCGAGCCGCCAGTCGCGGCGCATCTCGCGCAGGTTCGCGCGCTGCAGGTCCGACAGCGGCTCGTCGTGCGCGCGCGCGATCCACTCGCCGACGGCGGCTTCGGTGCGCAGGTCGTGCAGCAGCGTCGCCAGTTCGGCCTGCGCCGCCGCGCGCGCCTCGCTGCCCTTGGGCGGCATCCACGCGGCGCGGTCCCAGCCGGCGATGGCCTGCAGATGGCCCAGCCGGTGCAGGCGCAGGTGGCGCGCGCACAGCGCGTCGTAGGCGGGGGTGGCGGTGTCCATCGCGGCGATTCTGATGCGGCGCGGCTCAGGTGCCGGCACCCCACGGCAAGGCCCACACGAGCCCGCCGACGTAGACCAGATAGCGCGCGAACTTGCCGACCGCCATGTAGGCCACGCACGGCCAGAACGGCAGGCGCAGCCAGCCCGCGACGCCGCACAGCGGATCGCCGACGAAGGGCAGCCACGACAGCAGGCACGCCGGCGGTCCCCAGCGCTGCAGCCACGCCAGCGCGCGCGCCTCGCGCGGCGGGCGCTGCGCGACCTTCTCGTAGGTGCGCTCGGCGCCCCAGCCCATCCAGTAGGTGATCGCGCCGCCGGCCGTGTTGCCCGCGGTGGCCACCAGCAGTGCCGGCCAGAACAGCTGCGGGTTCAGCTCGACGAGGCCGTAGACGACCGGCACGCTGGCCATCGGCAGCAGGGTGGCCGACAGCAGCGACATCACGAACACGGTGCTCAACCCGTGCTCGGGCAGCGCGAGCCACGCCAGCAGCGATTGCAGCCACGGTGGGTCCATCGGCGCCATTCTCCCCGGGCGGGCGAGGGCTATACTTTTGCCTCCTTTTTCAGCACCTCCCCCCCTTCCATCCCGATGAGGATCGGCCACGTCGAGTTGCCGGGCGTGACGGCTGTCGGCCTGCGTGCGCCGCGCGCGGTCTCGCTCGTCGTCGCGCCGATGGCCGGCGTGACCGACCGGCCCTTCCGCGTGCTGTGCCGCAAGCTCGGCGCGCACCACGCCGTCAGCGAGATGGTCACGAGCAAGCGCGAGCTGTGGACGAGCCTGAAGACGTCGCGCCGCGCCGACCACGCGGGCGAGCCGGGGCCGATCGCGGTGCAGATCGCCGGCGTCGACCCGGCCGAGATGGCCGACGCCGCGCGCTACAACGTCGAGCGCGGCGCGCAGGTCGTCGACATCAACATGGGCTGCCCGGCGAAGAAGGTCTGCAACGTGTGGGCCGGCTCGGCGCTGATGAAGGACGAGGCGCTGGCCGCGCGCATCGTCGACGCGGTCGTCGCCGCCTGCGCGCCGCTGGGCGTGCCCGTGACGCTGAAGATGCGCACCGGCTGGTGCGCGAACGAGCGCAACGCGCTGGCGATCGCCCGGCGCGCGCAAGACAGCGGCGTCGCGCTGGTGACCGTGCACGGCCGCACGCGCGAGCAGGGCTACGGCGGGCACGCCGAGTACGACACGATCGCCGCGGTGAAGGCGGCACTGTCGATCCCGGTGGTGGCCAACGGCGACATCGACTCGCCCGAGAAGGCGCTGGCGGTGCTCGACCACACCGGCGCCGACGCGGTGATGATCGGCCGCGCCGCGCAGGGCCGGCCGTGGATCTTCGGCGACATCGCGCACTTCCTGGCCACCGGCACGCACCGCGCGCCGCCCGCCGTCGAGCACGCACGGCAGTGGCTGCTCGAGCACCTGCAGGACCACTACGCGCTGTACGGAGAGGCCAGCGGCGTGCGCAGCGCGCGCAAGCACATCGGCTGGGCCGTGCGCGCGCTGCCCGGCGGCGAGGACTTCCGCCAGCGCATGAACGCGATCGACACCGCCGACGCGCAGTGGCGCGCGGTGGCGGACTGGCTCGCGGCGCTCGGCGAGCGCCACGAGCACTGGCCGGCCGCGGCCGGGCTGGCCGCCACATTCGCCGGCGCCGCCAACGACCACACGCTCAGGCAGCGCGCATGAGCCGCAAGAACCCGCTGGAGCAGTGCGTGCGCGACACGCTCGAGCAGTACTTTGCCGACTTGCGCGGCACCGAGCCGCACTCGATGCACGAGATGGTGATGAACGCCGTCGAGAAGCCGCTGCTCGACGTCGTGATGCGCCACGCCGAGGGCAACCAGAGCAAGGCCGCCGAGTGGCTCGGCATCAACCGCAACACGCTGCGGCGCAAGCTGCTCGACCACAAGCTCATCGACCGCTGACGGTCGCCACCCCATGACCACCGCCCTGATCTCCGTTTCCGACAAGACCGGCATCGTCGACTTCGCGCGCGGCCTTCACGCGCACGGCGTCAAGCTGCTGTCGACCGGCGGCACCGCGAAGCTGCTCGCCGACGCCGGCCTGCCGGTCGTCGAGGTCGCCGAGCACACCGGCTTTCCCGAGATGCTCGACGGGCGCGTGAAGACGCTGCACCCGAAGATCCACGGCGGCCTGCTCGCGCGGCGCGACGTGCCGGCGCACATGGCGGCGCTGGCGGCGCACGGCATCGAGACGATCGACATCGTCGCGATCAACCTCTACCCGTTCGAGGCCACCGTCGCGAAGGCCGGCTGCACGCTCGACGAGGCGATCGAGAACATCGACATCGGCGGCCCGGCGATGGTCAGGAGCGCGGCGAAGAACTGGAAGGACGTCGCGGTGCTGACCGACGCGTCGCAGTACGCCGAGGTGCTCACCGAGCTGCAGGCCGACGGCCGCGTCGGCGAGGCCACGCGATTCAAGCTCGCGGTGGCCGCGTTCAACCGCATCAGCAACTACGACGCCGCGATCAGCGACTACCTGTCGTCGCTGCAGCCCGACGGCTCGCGCAGCCTGTTCCCGGCGCAGAGCAACGGCCGCTTCGTCAAGGTGCAGGACCTGCGCTACGGCGAGAACCCGCACCAGCAGGCCGCGTTCTACCGCGACCTGTACCCGGCCCCCGGCTCGCTGGTCACCGCGCGCCAGCTGCAGGGCAAGGAGCTGAGCTACAACAACATAGCCGACGCCGACGCGGCGTGGGAGTGCGTCAAGAGCTTCGCCGCGCCGGCGTGCGTGATCGTCAAGCACGCCAACCCGTGCGGCGTCGCGCTCGGCGCCGGCCCCGCCGAGGCGTACGCGAAGGCGTTCCAGACCGACCCGACGAGCGCCTTCGGCGGCATCATCGCGTTCAACCGCCCGCTCGACGGCGAAGGTGCGAAGCTCGTCGCGAAGCAGTTCGTCGAGGTGCTGATCGCGCCGGGCTTCAGCGACGAGGCGCGCGCCGTGTTCGCCGCCAAGGCCAACACGCGGCTGCTCGAGATCGCGCTGCCGCCCGGGGGCGACAGCGACTGGGCCAACGGCCGCAACGCCGTCGACGCCAAGCGCGTCGGCTCGGGGCTGCTGCTGCAGACGGCCGACAACCGCGTCGTCACGCGCACCGAGCTGAAGGTGGTGACGAAGATGCAGCCGACGCCGCAGCAGCTCGACGACCTGCTGTTCGCCTGGACGGTGGCCAAGTACGTCAAGAGCAACGCCATCGTGTTTTGCGGCAACGGCATGACACTGGGCGTCGGGGCCGGGCAGATGAGCCGCATCGACAGCGCGCGCATCGCCGGCATCAAGGCCGAGAACGCCGGCCTGACGCTCGAGGGCTCGGCGGTGGCCAGCGACGCGTTCTTCCCGTTTCGCGACGGGCTCGACGTCGTCGTCGACGCCGGCGCGACCTGCGTGATCCAGCCCGGCGGCAGCGTGCGCGACGACGAAGTCATCGCCGCCGCCGACGAGCACGGCATCGCGATGGTGTTCACCGGGGTGCGGCACTTCCGGCACTGACGCCGGTCGGTCACCGGCCACGCCGAGGCGGCGCCGGCCCGTCGGCCCGGCGACTGCGGATGCAGCGACGGATCAGGCCTGGCCCGTCGACCCGAACCCGCCCTCGCCGCGGTGGGAGGCCTCGAACGACTCGACGCGGCGAAACCGTGCCTGCACCACCGGCACGATCACGAGCTGCGCGATGCGCTCGAGCGGCTCGACGACGAACGGCGCGTGGCCGCGGTTCCAGCAGCTGACCATCAGCGGGCCCTGGTAGTCGCTGTCGATCAGGCCCACCAGGTTGCCGAGCACGATGCCGTGCTTGTGGCCCAGCCCCGAGCGCGGCAGGATCACCGCGGCCAGGCCCGGGTCGCCGATGTGGATCGCGATGCCGGTCGGGATCAGCGCCGTCTGCCCGGGGTCGAGCTTCAGCGGCGCGTCGAGGCAGGCGCGCAGGTCCAGTCCCGCGCTGCCGGGCGTCGCGTAGGCGGGCAGCGCGTCGGCGATGCGCTCGTCGAGCACCTTCAGGGCAATCGTCGTCATCGGGGCGTCTTCCATGTCGCCAGGCGCGTCGCGATCTCGCGCACCAGCGCGCGCGCCAGCGCGAGCTTGGGGCCGGGGCCGGTCTCGCGCTCGCCGTGGGCGTCGACGAGCAGCAGCGCGTTGTCGTCGCGGCCGAAGGTCGCCGGGCCGACGTTGCCGACGAGGAGCGGCACGCCCTTGCGCTCGCGCTTGGCGCGTGCGTGGGTCGCCAGGTCGTGGCTCTCGGCGGCGAAGCCGACACAGTAAGGCGCGCGCGGCAGGCGCGCGACGGCGGCGAGGATGTCGGGGTTCTCGGCCATCGCGATCGTCGGCGTCGCGTGGCCGTCGGCCTTCTTCAGCTTGCGCTCGACCACCTGCGCCGGGCGCCAGTCGGCGACTGCGGCGGTGGCGACGAACACGTCGTGCGTCGGCGCGAGCGGCAGCACGGCGTCGTGCATCTGCTGGGCGGTCTGCACGTCGACGCGCCGGACCTTGCGCGGCGTGGCCAGCGCGACGGGACCGGCCACCAGCGTGACCTCGGCGCCGGCCTCGGCCGCCGCGCGCGCGACGGCGAAGCCCATCTTGCCGCTCGACAGGTTCGTGATGCCGCGCACCGGGTCGATCGGCTCGTAGGTCGGCCCGGCGGTGACGAGCACCTTGCGCCCGGCGAGCACCTTCGGCTGGAAGAAAGCAATCACGTCGTCGCGGATCTCGTCGGGCTCGAGCATGCGCCCGTCGCCGACCTCGCCGCAGGCCTGGTCGCCGCTCGCGGGCCCGAGCACGACGGCGCCGTCGGCGACGATCTGCGCGACGTTGCGCTGCGTCGCCGGATGCGCCCACATCTCGCGGTTCATCGCCGGCGCCACCAGCAGCGCGCAGCGCCCCGGCGGCCGCGCGAGGCACGCCAGGCTGAGCAGCTCGTCGGCACGTCCCTGCGCGAGCTTGGCGATGAAGTCGGCGCTGGCCGGCGCGACGAGCACCGCGTCGGCCTCGCGCGTCAGGTTGATGTGCGCCATGTTGTTCGACGCGCGCGCGTCCCACTGGCTCGTGTAGACGGGCCGGTTGCTCAGCGCCTGCATCGTGACCGGCGTGATGAACTGCTCGGCGGCCTCGGTCATCACGACCTGCACGGTGGCGCCGGCCTTCACGAGCTCGCGCGTCAGCTCGGCGGCCTTGTAGCAGGCGATGCCCCCGGTCAGGCCGAGCACGACGTGGCGGCCGGCGAGGTCGCCGTCGGGGGCGGGGACGGGGGCGGAACGGGCGGCGAGATCGGCCGGCGCGTCGCTGTCGCTCATGGTGGCGCGCAATGTACCGCAGGGCATGCGGCGGCCACGCCGAGCGACCGCGCGCCCGCCCACCGAAGGACCGAAAGACCACAGCTTTCAGAAGTTTCTGAGACTCCGAACAATCTCGTCCCGAATCCCCGGGTCCGCCCATGACCCACCTCACCCCGCTCGTGCGCAGCTTCGTCGCCCACTTCGGCGAGATGGGCAGCCGCTGGGGCATCAACCGCACCGTCGGCCAGATCT
>JBBION010000167.1:0-7030 GCA_037443345.1 Rubrivivax sp.
GCCGCGTCGTCGTCGGGGCGCAGCACGACGACCGCCGGCGCGTCGCCGCCCAGCCCGACGTCGCGCGCAATCGCGGCGGCGGTGGCCGGGTGGTCGCCGGTGACCATGATCACGCGGATGCCGGCGCCGAGGCACTCGGCCACCGCGTCGCGCACGCCCTCGCGCACCGGGTCCTCGAAGGCGAGCAGGCCGGCGAGCTCGAAGCCGTCGCCCGGCTCGACGTCGACCGGCGCACCGGCGGGCAGTGCGCGCGTCGCGCAGGCGATGACCTTGTGCGCGCCGGCGGCGTAGTCCTCGACCGTGCGTGCCCAGCGCACGGCCTCGTGCGCTGGCATGGCGCACGACGCGAACACGGTCTCGGGCGCGCCCTTGGTAGTGGCAAGGAGCGTCCCGTCGGTGCGGCGCCACAGCGCCGTCTCGCGGCGGCGCTGCTCGGTGAACGGGAACACGGCCAGCCGCTCGGCCGGCACGCTGCCGGCGCCAGCCGCGGCGGCGACGATCGCGCGGTCGAGCGGGTCACCGCTGTCGGCGCGCGCGGCCAGCGCCGCGACGCGCAGCAGCGACGCGTCGTCGTGCCCGGCCGCGGGCGCGCGGTGCGCGAGCACGAGCTCGCCGGCGGTGATGGTGCCGGTCTTGTCGGACGCGATGCAGGTCACGCGGCCGATGTTCTCGACCGCCACGGCACGGCGCACCAGCGCCTTGCGACGCGCGAGCCGGTACACGCCGAGGCCGAGGAAGAAGGTGTAGACGACGGGGAACTCCTCGGGCAGCGCGGCCACCGCGAGCGTGATGGCGCTGAGCAGCGCGTCGATCGCGCCGTGGCCCTGCGCGTAGCGCACGGCCGCCAGCGCGACGCACAGTGCCAATGCCGCCACGAGCAGCACGTGCACCAGTTGCCCGATCGCCGCCTGCAGCGGCGTGCGCCCGCGGCTGCCTTCGGCAACCGAGCGCACGATCTCGCCGTAGCGCGTCTCGGCGCCGATGCACAGGATGCGCACCCGCGCCGGGCCGGTCAGCAGCCGCGTGCCCGCCACCGCCCAGTGCACGTCGTCCGCGGTGTCGGCCAGCGGCACGCCGACGGGCCAGGCGCGCTTGGGCACCGGCATCGCCTCGCCGGTCAGCGTCGACTCGTCGGCCTGCAGCGCGTCGCCGCCGACGACGATGCCGTCGGCGGGGAGGTAGTCGCCGGCGTCGACCTGCACCAGGTCGCCGGGCACGAGCTCGCGCGACGCCACGTCGAGCCACGTGCCGTCGCGCAGCACGCGCGCCGTCGCGGCGAGCCGGCTCGCCAGCCCGGCCGTCGACGCGCGGGTGCGCCGGTGCAGGAAGGCGTCCATGCCCACGAGCGGCACCAGCGCCGCCAGCAGCGTCAGCGCCTCGGCGACCTCGCCGACACCGGCGAACAGCGCCGCGGCGGCGACGAGGAACCACAGCATCGGGTCGGCCGCGGTGTCGCGCACCAGTTCGCGCCAGCTGCCGCCGGCATCGGCGACGATGTCGTTGAAGCCGTGCACGCGTTGCGCCTGCACCTGGGCGGCACTCAGCCCCTGCTCGGGTGCGAGCCCGTCGGGCAGGCGCGCCGGCGGGATCGGGCGCAGGCTCATGGCCGGCCACCGTCACGCGTGCCGCGCGCGGCCGCAGCCGCGGGCTTCCCGCCAGGGCCCGATGGGGCCGCGCCAGTCGTTTGCGTCATGCAGTCGTTGCGAGTCGTGCACGTCGGCTCGCAGTATCGGCGTGCGCCACCGCGCGCGGCCGGCCCGAAGGGCGGGCATGGTCGCCGCGGTGCCGGCGCGCCCGCAACCGCGCCGGCGGCCGCGGGACATCAGGCGCTGACGTCGACCATGCGCTGCAGCCGCCCGTACCAAGGGTGGTCGCCGTCGGCCAGCACGGTGTGCGTCGCGAAGTGGTCCAGCCTGGCCTCGACGACGAGCTCGCACGGTGCCGGCTGCAGCCGCAGCAGCGCCGCCATGCGGCGGTTCGCGCGGCGCACGCGTTCGCTGTCGGCCTCGCCCACCGTCAGCGAGAACGGCACCGTGTTGCCGCGCGTCCACTGCAGCGGGCTGAGCACGGCGTCGTCGTCGGGGTCGGCGAGCACCGTCGTGTAGACGCGCTCCTCGAGGCTGCCCGGCGGCGGCGCCGGGTGGTGCAGATCGAGGATGGCGCTCACCGGCAGGCAGCCGCGCACGCCACCGGCGCGCAGCGCGGCGAGCGCCGCGAGGTGGCCGCCGGCCGAGTGGCCCGACAGGTACAGCCGGTCAGCCGCGCCGCCCCAGTCGGCGGCGTGCGAGCGCAGGAACGGCAGCAGTGCGAGGCAGTCGTCGAACGCCGCCGGCAGCCGCGCCTGGTGCGCGAGCCGGTACGACGGTGCGACCAGCACCAAGCCGCGGCGCGTGACGTGCGGCGCCATGAAGGCGACCCACTCGCGGTAGCCGTTGGTCCAGCCGCCGCCGTGCCAGAACACGAGCACCGGCGCGGCGTGCGCGTCGTGCGGGGCGTACACGTCGCAGCGGTGCGCGGCGTGCCCGCCGTAGGCCAGGCCGCGCCACGCGCGCACCGCCGCGGGCAGCGGCTGCCGGCTCCAGGCCGTGACGGTGCGCGCATAGACCCGCGCCGCCTCGAACGGCAGCGGCGGCTGGCCATCGTCGACGAAGCCGTCAGCAGGCATCGCAGTGGTTGTCGATGGGGTCCGTGCGGCAGCACCGCCCCATGAACCGCGACCCATCAAGCGATCGCCGCGGATCCGGCGTTGCCGGTCCGCTGGCGATGCCCCCTCCCCGGGAGGGAGCGCGCGAAGCGCGCAGGGGGTGGCTCACGTCACTCGGCCTGGATGCCGAACTCCTTGATGACCCTGCCGTAGCGCTCGTGGTCGGCCGCGACGCGGTTGCGCAGCACGGCCGGGTCGCCGCCCGCCGGCACCAGCGCGAGCTGCGTCATGCGCGCCTGCACGTCGGGCATCTTGAGGATCTCGTTGAAGTGGCCGTTGAGCCTGGCCACGATGTCGGCCGGCAGGCCCTTGGGTCCCATGAAGCCCTGCCACGCACCGACCTCGGCGTCGCGGAAGCCCAGCTCGGCCAGCGTCGGCACGTCGGGCGCCAGCGCCGAGCGCTGCGGGTCGGCCACCGCGAGGTTGCGCAGCTTGCCCGACGCGATGTGCGGCGCCACCGGGCCCAGCGTCGAGTACATCATGTGGATGTGGCCGCCGACGAGGTCGGTGATGGCCGGGCCGCTGCCGCGGTACGGCACCTGCTGGATCTTGGTGCCGGCCGACTTGTTGAACATCTCGCCGAGGATGTGCATCGGCGATCCGCTGCCCGGGCTGGCGTAGTTCGGCAGCCGGCCCGCCTTCGCGGCGGCGACGAGTTCCATCATGTTGTTGATGCCGCTGGCCGTGGTGGCCACGACGAACAGCGACTGGCTGCCCATCATGATGATCGGCGTGAAGTCGTTGAGCACGTCGTACGCGGCACCGGTGCCGGGCTTGAGCACCAGCGTCGCGGTGGCGATCGTGTTCGGCGTGAACAGCAGCGTGTAGCCGTCGGGGGCGGCCTTGGCGACGTGCGCGTTGCCGATCGTGCCGCTGGCACCGGTGCGGTTCTCGACCACCACCTGCTGGCCGATGCGCGCCGCCAGCTTCTCGGCGAACACGCGCGCGAGCGCGTCGGTGTCGCCGCCGGGCGGGAACGACACGACGAGCGTCACGGGCTTGCTCGGCCAGGCCTGTGCGTGCGCGGGCGCGGTGGCGAGCGTGGCGGCCAGCGCGCCGGTGGCGGCCAGGGCGATCATGATGCGGCGGCGGATCGTCATCGGGGACTCCTGCGGAAAGGATGAGACACGACGAAGCCCCGGCCACCCGTCGGGCGGCCGGGGAAGGGAGCCGGGCACGCCGGGCGGTTCATCGCGTCCACGTGCACAGGCAGTCGTAGGCGCCGTGCCAGGCCGGCGCGAGGCCGTCGGGCACCGGCGCGGGCGTGCCGGCGCCGCACTCGAGGGCCAGGAAGCCGCCCGAGGCCGCCGCGCGCAGCAGGGAATGCGCCGCCGCACCGCGCGCCAGCGCGCTGGCGGCGATCGCACGCTCGACGGCAGGCGACGCGGCGCCCGACCACGCGTGAACGTGCCACGGCCCGCGCGCGTCGGCGCCGTCGCCGCGCACGGCGCGGTACAGGCGCAGGTACTGCTCGCGCGACGTGATCTCGATCCCGTCGCGCCCCCACGACTGCAGGCGGTCGCGCGCCGCGGCCTCGAACACGGCGCTGCGGCCGTAGGCCTCGAAGGCCTCGGCGGTGCCGAAGTCATACAGGCACAGCATCTGCGGCGCGCCGCTTGCCGCCGGGTCGACGAGGCCGTACAGGACGGCGGCTTGCAGGTCGGGACAGCCGAACAGCTGGTGCACGTGGTCGGCGTACCAGCGCAGCGCCGCGGCGGGGTCGCCGTCGAGCACGCGCGTGCCGACGACGTTGACGAAGCACGCCATCGCGGCCTCAGCGCGGGCCGCCGCCGGCCGGCGTTTTGGCACCAAATAGTTTCATGGGTAAATCATAGATTCATTGACGAATCTGCCGACGATGCAGCATGACGTCGATCGGGCGCACCATACGGGTTTCCACGCATCACGGCGACGCGGTAACCTCGCCCGCGCACGGCGGCAGCGAACGCACGAGGAGGACGCAATGAAGGTGATCCGGCTGGAGCGTTGGGCCGACTTCGTCGACCTCACGTCGGCCCAGGCCGGCTGGGCGTTCCGCGGCGAGGTTTCGGCGCAGTGGCCGCTGGTCAGCTCGCTGACGCGCCGGCTTCAGACCTACTGCGACGACAAGTCGCTGTGGCCGCTGCGCGAGGAGCGCGCGCTGCGCGTCTTCCGCCGCAAGGCGCACATCCACCTCGCCGACCGCGCGGCGCTCGACGACGACCTGCGCTGCCTCGCGCTGATGCAGCACCACGGCGGCCCGACGCGGCTGCTGGACTTCACCAAGTCGCCGTACGTCGCCGCCTTCTTCGCGCTCGAGGACGCCACCGGCGACGCCGCCGTCTACGCACTGAACACGCCGGCGCTGTGGACGGCGACGCCGGCGTTCGACCGCACGCTCACGCGCGATCGCATCGACCCGCGCGTGGCCGGCAACTACGGCCGCTACTTCCTCGGCAACCGGCTGCCGGTGCTGTGGTTCGGCGAGCCCTCCGAGATGGACCGTCGGCTGGTGGCGCAGTCGGGGCTGTTCGTCGTGCCCGGCGTGCTCGACGCGCCGCTCGACCGCATCCTGCAGCACTACGGCTGCGACGACGAGCTGATCGTCAAGGTCGTGCTGCCGTTCGGCATGCGCGCGCAGGCGATGGGCGCGCTGTACCGCATGAACGTGACCAACGCGTCGCTGTTCCCCGACCTCGAGGGCCTCGCGCGCGCGACGGCGTACGAGCTCGAGGTGATCTGGGAGCGCCTCGTCGACGAGTACCGCGCGCGCGCCGCAACGCTGGACGCGAAGGCGTCGACGGACGGCTGAGCCGCCCCAAGCGCCCTGGCGGGACCCCGTCGCGGGCGGTCAGGCGCCGCGTGACGAATTGCCGGTTCGGGTGCCGCCTGTTCGCTCGATCGGCGCGCACCGGCCACCGTGATGATCTCCCCCGGCGGCCTTCAGCGTCACGCGGGGCGCGCCGATATCGCTGCCATGCTCGCCACCCTCCTCCAGCGCCTGACGTCCGCCGCACCGCCGGCGGCGGCGAGCCGCCTGTTCAGCCGCATCGAGGTCTGCCCGCCGGCCGCTCGGCGCGCGTGGTGGGCCCGCGCGGGGGCCTGGCTGCGCGGCGACCCCGCCGCGGTGGCCGCCACCGTAGACGCCCGGCTCCACGCCGTGCGCGCCGAGTTCGCCGACGCGCTCGCCGACTGCATCGACGACGCCGCGAGCGTCGTGCCCGGCGAAGTGCTGATGCGCGTCAACACCGCGCAGACGCTGCGCGACCTGTGGCACCTGCGCCCGGCCCTGTACCACGTCGTCGCGCTGCGCCACAGCCAGCACGAGGCCGAGCAGCGCCTGGCGCGGCTGAACCGCCACTTTCCGACGCGCGCGCCGCGCTCGGGCTTCGCGCCGCTGGACGTCTGACGTCCGCGGCCGCCGGTACGCGCGCGGCACCGACACCGCCGCGACGCTGCGGCGACAATGCGCGCCGGCCATGAACATCATCATCCTCGACGACTACCAGGACGCGGTGCGCAAGCTCAAGTGCGCCGCGCGGCTCGAGCCGTACCACGCCAAGGTCTACACCAACACGGTCAAGGGCATCGGGCAGCTGTCGGTGCGGCTGCGCGACGCCGAGGTGCTGGTGCTGATCCGCGAGCGCACGCACTTCCCGCGCCAGCTGCTCGAGAAGCTGCCCCGGCTGCGGCTGATCGCGCAGACCGGTCGCGTGGGCCCGCACATCGACGTCGAGGCGTGCACGCGGCTGGGCATCGCGGTGGCCGAGGGCGTCGGCGACCCGACCGCGCCGGCCGAGCTGACGTGGGCGCTGATCATGGCCGCGATGCGCCGGCTGCCGCAGTACATCGGCAACCTCAAGCACGGCGCGTGGCAGCAATCGGGGCTGAAGGCGGCGTCGATGCCGCCGAACTTCGGCATCGGCATGGTGCTCAAGGGGCGCACGCTGGGCATCTGGGGCTACGGCAAGGTCGGGCGGCTCGTGGCCGGCTACGGGCGCGCCTTCGGCATGCAGGTGCAGGTGTGGGGCAGCGAGGGCTCGCGCGCGGCCGCGCGCGCCGACGGCTTCGCCGCCGCCGCGAGCCGCGAGGCCTTCTTCGAGAGCAGCGACGTGCTCACGCTGCACCTGCGCCTGGCCGACGCCACCCGCGGCCTCGTGACGCTCGACGACCTCGCGCGCATGAAGCCCACGGCGCTGTTCGTCAACACGTCGCGCGCCGAGCTCGTCGAGGACGGCGCGCTCGTGTCGGCCCTCAACAAGGGCCGTCCGGGCCTGGCCGCCGTCGACGTGTTCGAGAGCGAGCCGATCCTGCAGGGCCACCCGCTGCTGCGCCTGGAGAACGCGG
>JBBION010000168.1:0-6928 GCA_037443345.1 Rubrivivax sp.
CCGCGCAGGCGGCACCGCGGCCGTCGGCGGTGCCGGCGACGCGACCGACGCGCTGCCGGGCCTGCGCCAGCGCGGCCTCGTCGACCTCGTCGCCTGACGGACCCGGTCGGCACCGCCCCGGCGGCGGCGCGGCGCGCGTAAGAGTCGCTTTGCCCGCGCTATTCGCCGATTCGCCGGCGACCCCGCTTCGAATAATCACCTACAGGGCCCGCCGTGTGGGCGGTCCCGACGCTGGGAGTCCCGATGTCCGCCGCCGCTGCCACCGCCACCGACGCCGCACCGAAGAAGGGCAAGAAGAAACTGATCGTGCTGCTGGCCGTCGTGCTGGTGGTGCTGCTGGGCGCCGCCGGTGGCGCGCTGTTCCTGCTCTCCAAGCAGGCCGCGCACGCCGACGACGAGGACGCGGAAGAAGTCGCCAAGCCGGTCAAGCAGGTGGCCAAGGCGCCGCCGACCTTCGTCGCGCTCGAGGTCTTCACCGTCAACCTCGCCGACCGCAACACCGAGCGCTACGCGCAGATCGGCATCACGCTCGAGGTCACCGACGCCAAGACCGGCGAGCAGATCAAGGCCTTCATGCCGGCGATCCGCAACAACATCCTGATGGTGCTGGCGCACAAGACGGCCGACGAGCTGCTGCAGCGTGAAGGCAAGCAGAAGCTCGCCGCCGAGATCCGCCGCGAGACGCTGCGCCCGCTGGGCTACGAGGTCGAGCTCGACGACGCGGGCGACGGCGGCGACGGCACGCCGCAGAAGCGCAGCAAGCGCGCGGCGGCCGAGGCCCTGCCGGTGACCCAGGTGCACTTCTCGAACTTCATCATCCAGTGAGCTCGGCGCCCGCCCCGGTGACGACGACACGATGAGCCAGCAGATCCTTTCGCAAGACGAAGTCGATGCCCTGCTGCAGGGCATCACCGGCGAGAGCCAGAAGCTCGACGCCGAGGAAGAGCAGACCGGCGGCATCCGCGACTACAACCTCGCGAGCCAGGAGCGCATCGTGCGTGGGCGCATGCCCACGATGGAGATCATCAACGAGCGCTTCGCCCGCAACATCCGCATCGGCCTGTTCAACTTCATCCGCAAGACGCCCGAGGTCTCGATCGGCGGCATCAAGGTGCAGAAGTACAGCGCCTTCCTGCGCGAGATCGTCGTGCCGACGAACTTCAACATCGTCAGCGTCAAGCCGCTGCGCGGCTCGGGGCTGATCGTGTGCGACCCGAACCTGGTGTTCGCCGTCATCGACTCGCTGTTCGGCGGCGTCGGCAAGTTCCACACCCGCATCGAGGGGCGCGACTTCAGCCCCACCGAGCAGCGCGTGATCCAGCGCATGGTCGAGGTCGTGATCACGGAGTACCGCAAGGCCTGGCAGGGCATCTACCCGCTCGAGCTCGAGTACCAGCGCTCCGAGATGCAGCCGCAGTTCGCCAACATCGCGACGCCGAGCGAGATCGTCGTCGCGACCTCGTTCACGTTCGAGGTCGGCGACAGCAGCGGCATGGTGCACATCTGCATCCCGTACAGCACGCTCGAGCCGATCCGCGACGTGCTGTACTCGGCGATCCAGGGCGACGGCGCCGAGCCCGACCGCCGCTGGGTCAACCTGCTGAAGACGCAGATCCAGGCCGCCGAGGTCGAGCTCGTGGCCGAGCTGGCGCACGCGCCGGCCACGGTCGAGCAGCTGCTCGCGCTCAAGCCCGGCGACTTCATCGAACTCGACCTGAACACGGCGCTCGAGGCCAAGGTCGACGGCGTTCCGGTGCTCGAGTGCCACTACGGCACCAGCAACGGGCGCTACGCGCTCAAGGTCGACCGCCTGATCTCCAGCTCCAACCTGAGCTGGCTCGGAGACACCCATGTCCGCTGAACCGAACGCCGCCCCCGACGCGATGAGCGAAGAAGACCGCATGGCCGCCGAGTGGGCCGCCGCCCTCGCCGAGAGCAAGCCCGAGACGGCCTCCGAGGTCGCCGATGCGGCCAGTCAGGCCGCGCCCGCCGCCTTCGCCAGCCTGACGCCGAGCGCGCACGGTTCGGCCGCGGGCAACGACCTGAACATGATCCTTGACATCCCGGTGCAGCTCACCGTCGAGCTCGGGCGCACGCGGATCCCGATCAAGCACATCCTGCAGCTCGCGCAGGGCTCCGTCGTCGAGCTCGACGCGCTGGCCGGCGAGCCGATGGACGTGCTCGTCAACGGCTACCTGATCGCGCAGGGCGAAGTCGTCGTCGTCAACGACAAGTTCGGCATCCGCCTGACCGACATCGTGACGCCGAGCGAGCGCATGCGCCGCCTGTCGCGCACCTGAGCGGCCGATCCCCGCCCGATGGACACCCTGCCCTCCGGCCTGTCGGCGCTGATGTGGTTCGCCGTCGTCGTGGCGGCGATCCCGCTGGCGCTGTGGTTGTTCAAGCGCACGGCGATCGGCGCGGCCGCGACGACGCCCGGCGCGATGCGCACCGTCGCCGCGCTGGCGCTCGGCCCCGGCCAGCGCGTCGTCACCGTCGAGATCGGCCACGGCGCCGAGCGCCGCTGGCTCGTGCTCGGCGTGACGGCGCAGCAGATCACGACGCTGCACGAGATGGCCCCCGTGGGCACCGCCAACCCCGCCGCCGGCGAGGCGGTGGCGCCGCTGAAGCAGTTGCTCGGCGACCTCGGCGTGCGCACACCGGGAGCCAAGCGCGATGCCTGAACGCCGAAGCCCTGGCGCGGTGCGCGCCGCGCTCGCGCTGCTGCTGGCCGCCGCGGCGGGCGCGGCCGCGGCACAGCAAGGCGGCAACCTGCCGCTGGTCGTTGCGCAGGGCGCGGCCGGCACCAGCTACTCGGTGCCGGTGCAGACGCTGCTGTTCTTCACCGCGCTGTCGTTCCTGCCGGCGGTGCTGCTGCTGATGACGGCGTTCACGCGCATCGTCATCGTGCTGAGCCTGCTGCGCCAGGCTCTGGGCACGCAGGCCGCGCCGCCGAACCAGGTCATCATCGGCCTGAGCCTGTTCCTGACCTTCTTCGTGATGAGCCCGACCGTCGACCGGGTCTACGAGCAGGCCTGGCAGCCCTACGCGGCCAACCAGATCGCCTTGGACGAGGCCCTGTCGCGCGGCGAGGCGCCGATGCGCGAGTTCATGCTCAAGCAGACGCGCCAGAGCGACGTGCAGCTGTTCTCGCGCCTGGCGCGCCTGCCCGAGGGCACGCCGGCCGCGGAGGTCCCGTTCCGCGTGCTGGTGCCGGCGTTCGTCACCAGCGAGCTGAAGAGCGCGTTCCAGATCGGCTTCCTGATCTTCATCCCGTTCCTCATCATCGACATGATCGTCGCCAGCGTGCTGATGAGCCTGGGGATGATGATGCTCAGCCCCGTGCTCGTCGCGCTGCCGTTCAAGCTGATGCTGTTCGTGCTCGCCGACGGCTGGAACCTGCTGCTCGGCTCGCTCGCCGCCTCGTTTGCGACATGATGACCACCCCCGTAGTGCCTTCGGTGCTCCCCCTCGAGGGGGCACCGCCAGAGGACCGGCCAAGCCGGATCCGCGGCGGTCGCTCGAAGGGTTGCGACTCATCGGTTGCCGGTGCCGCCGCGGCGGCGTGAGCCTCTGAAAGGACCCCGTTCCGATGGACGCCACCCAGGTCTTCACCGCCGGCCAGCAGGGCCTGTGGCTGCTGCTGATGGTCTCGGCGCCGGTGCTGCTGACGGTGCTGGGCATCGGCCTGGTGGTCAGCGTGTTCCAGGCCGCGACGCAGATCAACGAGGCCACGCTGAGCTTCGTGCCGAAGATCATCGGCGCCGTCGCGGTGCTCGCCGTCGCGGGCCCGTGGATGATGACGACGCTGGTCGAGTACCTGCAGCGCACGCTGCAGTCGATTCCCGCCGCGGTCGGCTGAACTTCGCACCGCCGGTGCGCCCGTGCTGACCTTCACCGACGCGCAGCTGCTGGCGTGGGTCACGCCGCTGCTGTGGCCGTTCCTGCGCGTGCTGGCGATGTTCACCGCGCTGCCGGTGCTGGGCACGCGCACCGTGCCGCTGCGCGTGCGCATCGCGCTGGCCTTCTTCATCGCGCTGGCCGCGCAGCCGATGCTGCCGCCGCTGCCGCCCGAGGTGGCCTCCGTCGCCCTCGACGCGCCGGGCGCGGCGCTGCTGGTGGCGCAGCAGGTCGTCATCGGCCTGAGCCTCGGCTTCGCGGTGCGCATCGTGTTCGCCGCCGTCGAGTTCGCCGGCGAGATCGTCGGCCTGCAGATGGGGCTGAACTTCGCCGGCTTCTTCGACCCGGTGACGGCGTCGCAGACCACGGCGACGAGCCGGTTCTTCGGCACCGCGGTCGCGTGGCTGTTCGTCGTCATCAACGGCCACCTGATCGTGATCGCCGCGGTGGTCGCGAGCTTCACGGCGTTCCCGATCGCGCCCGAGCCGCTGGCCTTCGTGCGTCAGGCGCAGCCGCAGGTCTGGGGCGCCGAGGTGTTCCGCCTCGGGCTGTGGATCGCGCTGCCGATCGTCGCGATGCTGCTGTTCGTCAACCTCGTGCTCGGGCTGATCTCGCGCGTGGCGGCGCAGATGAACATCTTCGCCATCGGCTTCCCGATCACGGTCGGCGTCGGCCTGCTGGGCATGCTGCTGACGCTGCCGATGATGCAGGTGCCGTTCACGATGGCGCTCGAGGCGATGCTGGCGCGGTTCCAGTAGCGACCCTGCGACAGCGCGGCCTGCAGACATTCGATTTCGATCGCGTCGATGCCGCGCCTGATGGCGGCCCGTTGCGGACTCTGAACGTCCGCTGAGCCTGCAAAGGTCGCGGCGGCAGGGCGACGGCGGCACCTGCGTTCTCCGGCCCACGCTCACGCGGCACCGTCGTGCCCTGCCACGGCCCGTGCCGTCAGCACTGGTTTTGCCCTGCCCACGTCGGGGCGAGCGCGAATGGGGCCTGCGCCCGCAGGTGCCGCCCTCACCCTGCAGCCCACCGTGGGCCGCCTGTACGCGCGTGCAGTGCGAATGCTTCGGGACGGCGCGTGGCGTGGGCGTGCGGGCGCAGGCCCCATTCGCGCTCGCCCCCACCGTCGCAGGGCACCACGGCTCGGACGGCACGACGTCGGCAGTGTGCAGACGGTGCCGCGCGAGCGTGGGCCGGAGAACGCATGCCCGCGCCGCGCGCCACGCTCCAGGCTCCGCAGGCGGACGCTGGCCCACAGCCTCCCCGGGCCGCTGTCAGCCACCCACGTCCAGCCGCCCGAACGCCAGGCTGCTTCAATCGCCGCCGGCGTTTACCGGCGTGGTGGCCTCGGCGCACGGTGCGTCCCATGCCAGCGACGTGGCGTCCTTGCCCGCCACCGAGTACAGCGCGCCGGGCGCGTTGCGCGTCTTCTGGAACGCCTCGAGCGTCTCGCCGCGCATCGCGGCGTAGATGTGCAGGTTCGACGTACCGACGACGGCGCCGAGCTTCTCGAGCATGAAGAAGATGACGCCGTGGTGGATCAGGCCGCGCCAGTCGCGCCGGCGGATCAGGTCGCGTTCGACGTCGGTCAGTCCGCCCTCGCGCATGGCGGCGTCCTCGTCGGCGAGGAAGCGCTGCCGCTGCGCCGGGATCACCAGGTCGTGCAGGAAGCGGTTGATGCGGTAGGCGCCCACGCTGCGCTCCAGCGTGAACGGGTAGGTGCCCGTCAGGCGCTCGGCCCCGGCGAGCTGCGTGCCGATGTGCTGCCGGTGGCGCTCGGCGATGGCCGGCAGCGGCCGCTGCTCGACGGGTTCGTAGATCGCGGTGGCGATGCCCGTCATCGACGGCAGGTAGTAGCTGCGGTGACGGCACTCGACCTGCGACGCCAGCGCGCCGCGCATCACCAGCCACATGATGACCTCGGCGCCCTCGAGGCCGCCGAGTTCGGCGTACTCGGCGTGCGTCAGGCCGGCGATCTGCTCGGGGTCGCGCTCGAACAGGTCGAGGAAGCGCGCGTCCCACTGCGGGGCGTTGAAGCCGGCGCGCTCGCCGTGCACCTGGTGCGACAGACCGCCGGTGGCCACCACGGCGATGCGCAGGTCTTCCGGGTAGCTTTCGATCGCGCGGCGAAGCGCCCGTCCAAGCTTGTAGCAGCGGCGCGCGGTCGGAATCGGGAACTGCAGCACGCCCATCTGCAGCGGCACCAGCCTGACGGGCCAGTGCGGCGGCTGCGCCTGGTGCGCGCACATCACCGACAGCGGTGAGAAGCAGCCGTGGTCCAGCGGCTTGTCCTGGAAGAACGCCATGTCGAACTCGTCGGCCATCAGCGAGCGGCCGATGTGCGCGGCCAGCGCCGGGTGACCGTCGATCGGCGGCAGGTCGCGCACGCCGGCGCCCTCGTCGGCCACCGCCCAGCGCTCGCCCACACCGAGCGCGAACGCCGAGTAGTGGTCGAAGAAGAACGACGTGACGTGATCGTTGTAGATCAGCAGCAGCACGTCGGGCTGCCTGGCTTCGATCCACTGCTGGATCGGCGCGAAGGCCTCGAAGATCGGTGCCCACACCGGATCGTGGCGCTTGTCGCGGTCGAACGCGAAGCCGATGGTGGGCGTGTGCGAGGCGGCGATGCCGCCGATGATGCGAGCCATGGGCCCTCCTGCGGCCGCATGCCGGCCGTGACGCGGCACACCGGGGCCGCGGCGTGGTCGCCGGCGGCCCGGTGGCCGATGGGAACGGGGGTACGGCCACCCGGGCAGCGCCGACGCGCTGCCCGGGTTGGCGCGCGTCGCTCAGCGCCCCGCGCTGTGCTTGGCGATCAGCGCCTTCGCGGCTTCGAGCAACTGCCTGCCGTTGGCGCCGCGGGCGTCGACGTCCTTGATCCAGGCCTCGACGACGGGCTCGCCGGCCTTCTTCCAGTTCTGCAACTCGTCCTTCGGAATCACGTTGGTCGTGTTCTTGGCGGTGAGCTTCTTGCCCTCGGCGTCGGCGGCGAGGAAGGTCTTGCCGATCTGGCCCGACAGCGCCT
>JBBION010000169.1:0-6922 GCA_037443345.1 Rubrivivax sp.
CCGGCGACCGCATCCCCTGGTTCTGCAGCGGCTGCCCGCACAACACCAGCACGCGGGTGCCCGAGGGCTCGCGCGCGGCGGCCGGCATCGGCTGCCACTACATGGCGGTGTGGATGGACCGCAGCACCGTGACGTTCAGCCAGATGGGCGGCGAAGGCGTCAGCTGGGTCGGCCAGGCGCCGTTCACGACCGACCCGCATCTGTTCGCCAACCTCGGCGACGGCACCTACTACCACTCGGGGCTGCTCGCGGTGCGCCAGAGCGTGGCCGCCGGCGTCAACATCACCTACAAGATCCTGTTCAACGACGCGGTCGCGATGACCGGCGGCCAGCCGGTCGACGGCACGATGCGCGTGCCCGAGATGACGCGCGAGCTCGACGCCGAGGGCGTCAGGAAGATCGTCGTCGTGACCGACGAGCCGGGCAAGTACGACGCTGTCAAGGAGCGGCTCGCGAGCGGTGTCACGGTGCGCCACCGCGACGAGCTCGACGCCGTGCAGCGCGAACTGCGCGAGATCGCCGGCTGCACCGTGCTGATCTACGACCAGACCTGCGCCACCGAGAAGCGCCGCCGCCGCAAGCGCGGCACGATGGCCGATCCGGCCAGGCGCGTCGTCATCAACGAGTTGGTGTGCGAAGGCTGCGGCGACTGCGGCGAGCAGAGCAACTGCCTGTCGGTCGAGCCGCTCGAGACCGAGTTCGGGCGCAAGCGGCGCATCAACCAGAACACCTGCAACAAGGACTTCTCCTGCGTCAAGGGCTTCTGCCCGAGCTTCGTCACGGTCGAGGGCGGGCAGTTGAAGAAGCCGAAGAAGGAGAAGAAGGCCGACCCGTTCGCGCTGCCCCCGATCCCCGAGCCGGCAGTCCCAGCCGCCGAGACGGCGTGGGCCATAGTCGTGGCCGGCGTCGGCGGCACTGGCGTGATCACGATCGGCCAGCTGCTCGGCATGGCCGCGCACCTCGAGGGCAAGGGCGTCGTCACGCAGGACTCGGCCGGCCTCGCGCAAAAGGGCGGCGCGACCTGGAGCCACGTGCAGATCGCCGACCGCCCCGAGGCGATCTTCACGACCAAGGTCGACACCGCGAAGGCCGACTTGGTGATCGGCTGCGACGCCATCGTCACCGCCGGCAAGACGACGCTGGCGGCGATCGCGAAGGACCGCACCTTTGTCGCCGTCAACACGCACGGCACGCCGACCGCCGCGTTCGTGCACCAGCCCGACTGGCAGTTCCCGGGCACGAACTGCGAGACGGCGCTGCGCGCTGCCGCGGGCGAGCGCCACGTCGGCGCGTTCGACGCCGAGGAAGTCGCGGTGAACCTGCTCGGCGACAGCATCTTCACGAACCCGCTGATGCTCGGCTACGCGTGGCAGCAGGGGCGCGTGCCGCTCGCGCGCGAGTCGCTGCTGCGCGCGATCGAGCTCAACGGCGTGCAGGTCGACGCGAACAAGGCCGCGTTCGAGTGGGGGCGGCGCTGCGCGCACGACCTGGCCGCGGTGCGCGCGCTGTACCGCAGCGCGCAGGTGATCGAGTTCGTCAAGCGGCCCTCGCTCGACGAGACGGTCGCCCGGCGCGTCGAGTTCCTGACCGGCTACCAGAACGCCGCCTACGCCGCCGAGTACAAGGCCTTCGTCGACAAGGTGCGCGCCGCCGAGGCGCCGCTGAATTCGACGCGGCTGACCGAAGCGGTGGCGCGGTATCTGTTCAAGCTGATGGCGTACAAGGACGAATACGAAGTCGCGCGGCTGCACACCGACCCGGCCTTCGTCGCAAAGATCGAGGCCATGTTCGAGGGCGACGTGAGGCTGGTGCACCACCTCGCGCCGCCGCTGCTCGCGAAGATGAACGCGCAGGGCCAGTTCGTCAAGCGCCCGTTCGGGCCCTGGGTGCGCACGGCCTTCGCCGTGGTCGCGAAGCTCAAGGGCCTGCGCGGCACTGCGTTCGACCCGTTCGGCCGCACCGAGGAGCGCAGGGTCGAGCGCGCGCTGATCGGCGAGTACCGCGCTTGCATCGACGAGCTGCTGCAGGGCCTGAATGCCGAGCGGCTCGCGCTCGCCGTCGAGATCGCGCGCATTCCCGAGGAGATCCGCGGCTACGGCCACGTGAAGGCGCGGCACCTGACGGCCGCGCGTGCGAAGTGGCAGGCGCTGATGGCGCAGTGGCGCGGCCAGCCGGCCGGCGCCGCGGTCGCGCGCGCCGCCTGAGTCGGCGCGCGTGAGCCGCGACGACTGGCCTTGCCTCGACGCGGCGCGGCATCGCGCCGTGCCGCGCGTGCCGCTGTTCGTCGACGGCGACGACGCTGCGGTCGGCTCCGTCGCACGGGCGCACCTCGACGCGCTGCGCCGCTGGCCGGCGCTGATCGACGTGGACCGCGACGCGGTGCGGCTGCGCGCCGCGGGCGACCTCGACGCTCGGCTCGACGAGGTGCACGCCGTGCTGCGCGACGAGGGGCTGATCCGCGCGTGGCGCGGCGAGCGCTTCACGCTGTGGCAGCCGCGCACGATGCGCCCGCTGGCCGCGATCGAGCGCGCCGCGGCGCGCTTCTGGGGCACGCTGACGCTGGGCGCGCACGCCAACGGCTACGTCGCCGACGACGCTGGGCGCCCACGGGCGCTGTGGATCGCGCAGCGCTCATGGGACAAGCCCACCGACCCCGGCAAGCTCGACAACTTGGTCGGCGGCGGCGTGCCGCACGGCCAGTCGCCGCCCGACACGCTGGTGCGCGAAGGCTGGGAGGAAGCCGGGCTCGACGCGGCGACGATGGCCGCCGCGCGCCCCGGGCGCGTGATCGAGCTGCACTGCGACATCGCCGAAGGGCTGCAGCACGAGCACCTGCACGTGTGGGACCTGCCGCTGCCGCGCGACGTCACGCCGCGCAACCAGGACGGCGAGGTCGCGTCGCTGCGCCTGGTGCCGGTCGACGAGGCGATCGCGCTGGCCGCCGGCGACGCGATGACGGTCGACGCCGCGCTGGTCACGCTCGACTTCGCGCTGCGCCACGCCCTGCTCGACGACGCGTCGCACGCCCGGCTGTCGGCGCGTGCGGCCATGCAGTGGCACGCAACCACGCCGGCTGCGGGCACCGTGCCGCGGCGCTGAGGCGGGCCGCGCCAATTTGGCGCCATGGTCCGCATTGGTCGCGGGCCCCGCGCGGGTAAGACCCAGTTGTGGGGCCCGTGGGCGGGCTCGATAGTCGGCCCTCGACGCTGTCTCGGACACGTTCGGCACGGCCGGCGCTCACCGGCCGTGCCTTTTCCGCTACCGAACCACGAACGGAGACTTCGATGAGCGAGCCCAGAGCCCCCGCCCAAGCCAAGGCCAAGTCGCGCCGCCGCTTCCTCGGCACCGCCGGCGTCGCCGGCGCCGCCGCCATGGCCGCGCCGATGACGGCCGTCGCGCAGACGACGACGCTGCGCTTCCAGAGCACCTGGCCGGCCAAGGACATCTTCCACGAGTACGCCAACGACTTCGCGAAGAAGATCAACGACATGGCGGGCAACCGCCTGAAGATCGAGGTGCTGCCCGCCGGCGCCGTCGTGCCGGCGTTCCAGCTGCTCGAGGGCGTGGCCAAGGGCACGCTCGACGGCGGTCACGGCGTCGTGGCGTACCACTACGGCAAGAACTCGGCGCTCGCGCTGTGGGGCTCGGGCCCGGGCTTCGGCATGGACCCGAACATGCTGCTGTCGTGGCACTACTACGGCGGCGGCAAGGCGCTGCTCGACGAGATCTATAGGAGCCTGAACCTCGAGGTCGTGTCGTTCCTGTACGGGCCGATGCCGACGCAGCCGTTCGGCTGGTTCAAGAAGCCGATCGCCAAGGTCGAGGACCTCAAGGGCACCAAGTTCCGCACCGTGGGCCTCGCGGTCGACATGTACACAGCGATGGGCGCGGCGGTGAACCCGCTGCCCGGCGGCGAGATCGTGCCGGCGCTCGACCGCGGCCTGATCGACGGCGCCGAGTTCAACAACGCGTCGTCGGACCGGCTGCTCGGCTTCCCCGACGTGGTCAAGAACTGCATGCTGCAGAGCTTCCACCAGAGCACCGAGCAGTTCGAGATCCTGTTCAACAAGGGCAAGTACGACGCGCTGCCGGCCGAGCTGAAGGCCGTGATCGACTACGCCGTGCAGGCCGCCAGCGCCGACATGAGCTGGAAGGCGATCCAGCGCAACAGCGAGGACTACATCGAGCTGAAGAAGGCCGGCGTGCGCTTCTTCAAGACGCCCGACGCCGTGCTGCGCGCACAGCTGACGGCGTGGGACGACATCATGAAGAAGAAGTCGGCCGAGAACCCGATGTTCAAGAAGATCCTCGACAGCCAGCGCGCGTTCGCCGAGCGCGCCGGCGCGTGGCAGAACGACTACCTGGTCGACTTCAAGATGGCGTGGAACCACTACTTCCGCCGCCGCAGCTGATAATCGGCGCCCACCCTTCGGGGGGCCACCGCTGCTGAAAGGCCGGTGGCCCTTCGCGTTTGCGGCACCCGTCGCGGCGCCGCGTCCGACGAGGATCTCCGATGCAAGCCCTCCTGCTGCGGGTCGACCGCTTCTCGACCTGGATCGGCCAGGCCTTCGCCTGGCTGATCGTGTTGCTCACGCTGATGATCACGTGGGAGGTGTTCTCCCGCTACGTGCTCAACGACCCGCACGACTGGGCGCTCAACGCGCAGATCATGATGTACGGCACGCTGTTCATGATGGCGGGCGCCTACACGCTGGCCAAGGGCGGCCACGTGCGCGGCGACGTGCTCTACGGCTTCTTCCGCCCGCGCACGCAGGCCACGATCGACCTCGTGCTGTACGTCGTGTTCTTCCTGCCCGGCATCGTCGCGCTGACCTGGGCCGGCTGGAGCTACTTCCAGGATTCGCTGGCGATCCGCGAGAAGACGTTCTCGGCCACGCCGCTGCCGCTGTACCCGTTCAAGTTCATCATCCCCTTCGCCGGCGCGATGCTGCTGCTGCAGGGCGCCGTCGAGATCGCGCGCTGCGTGATCTGCCTGCGCGACGGCTACTGGCCCTCGCGTGAGCAGGACGTCGAGGAGGTCGACGTCGACAAGCTCAAGGAGATGGTCCACGTCAAGGACGAGGACATCGCCGCGCTCGACAAGTACGTCGTCGAGCACGAGCACAAGGCGGGGGCCGCGCGATGATGCGCCGCGAACTGTGGTTCGGCTTCACGCTGATGGCGCTCATCGTCGCCGCCGCGGCGGGGATGGTGCTCGCCACCGACCAGATGACCAACGGCCACTACGGCCTGCTGATGCTCGCGCTGGTCGTCGTCGCGATCATGCTCGGCTTCCCCACCGCGTTCACGCTGATGGGGATGGGCATCATCTTCACGTTCTTCGCGTACCACTCGGGCGGGCAGAGCGCGGCCGGCGCCGTCAAGCAGACGCTCGACCTGATGGTGCAGCGCGCGTTCTCGGTGATGAGCAACGACGTGCTGATCTCGATCCCGCTGTTCGTCTTCATGGGCTACCTGGTCGAGCGCGCGAACCTGATCGAGAAGCTGTTCAAGAGCCTGCACCTGTCGCTGGCGAGCGTGCCGGGCTCGCTCGCGGTGGCCACCCTGGTCACCTGCGCCGTGTTCGCCACCGCCACCGGCATCGTCGGCGCCGTGGTCACGCTGATGGGTCTGCTCGCGTTCCCGCAGATGCTCAAGGCCGGCTACAGCGTCAAGCTGGGCGCCGGCGCGATCACCGCCGGCGGTTGCCTCGGCATCCTGATCCCGCCGTCGGTGATGCTGATCGTCTACGGCGCCACGGCCGGCGTGTCCGTGGTCCAGCTCTACGCCGGCGCGTTCTTCCCAGGGCTGATGCTGGCCGGCCTGTACGTGCTGTACGTGATGCTGGTGGGCTGGCTCAAGCCGGAGCTGGCGCCGCCGCTCACCGCCGAGCAGCGACGGGTCGAGTTGCCGCCGGTGACCCGACGCATCGCCGAAACCGTGTCGCAGCGCGCCCTGCCCGGGCTGATCAAGGCCCTCAAGGGACGGCGCAACGCCGAGGTGTCGGCGCCGCGGCTGCTGGCGCAACTGTTCATCACGCTGGTGCCGGCGCTGCTGTTCGCGCTCGTGATGTTCGAGTCGTACCTGATCGTCACCAAGCCGGCGGCCGTGGTCACGGTGCCGGCCGGACTCGAGGTGCTGGGCGCAGGCAACGGCGCCACCGAAGCACCCGTCGACGACGGCGGCGTGCAGGAGCCTCCCGGCGCCGACGATCTGCAGGAGCCGACCGCCGACGGCCTGCAGGAGCCGGCCGAAGCCGTGCAGGAGCTGGCCGATGACGGGGTGCAGTTGCCGCCGGGTGCACAGGCGCAGGAGGCTCCGGCGCTCGCCGACAGCGGCGTGCAGGAACCCCCGGGCGCGGCCGGGGTGGCGGACGAGACCGCCGAGGCGCTGCCGGCGCCGCTCGGCTGGTGGATCGCGCTCGGCGTCGGCTCGGTGCTGCTGGCCGGCTTCTACACGGTGTTTACCTTCCAGCGGCTCGAGATCTTCAAGATGCTGCTGGCGTCGTTCTTCCCGCTGGTGGTGCTGATCCTGGCGGTGCTCGGCTCGATCGTGTTCGGGCTGGCCACGCCGACCGAGGCGGCCGCGGTGGGCGCCTTCGGCGGCTTCCTGCTGGCGGTGGCCTACAAGCAGTTCAACACGACGGTGCTCAAGGAGTCGGTGTTCCTCACCGCGAAGACGAGCGCGATGGTGTGCTGGCTGTTCGTCGGCTCGGCGATCTTCTCGGCCGCGTTCGCGCTGCTCGGCGGCCAGGAGCTCGTCGAGCACTGGGTGATGAGCCTGAACCTGAGCAAGACCGAGTTCCTGATCCTCAGCCAGGTCATCATCTTCATTCTCGGCTGGCCGCTCGAGTGGACGGAGATCATTGTCATCTTCATGCCGATCTTCATCCCGCTGCTCGACAACTTCGGCGTCGACCCGC
>JBBION010000170.1:0-6814 GCA_037443345.1 Rubrivivax sp.
AGGGCCACCCGTACTACGCGAGCGCGCGGCTGTGGGACGACGGCGTGATCGACCCCGCCGACACGCGGCGCGTGCTCGCGCTCGGCCTGAGCGCGAGCCTGAACGCGCCGATCCCCGAGACGCGGTTCGGCGTGTTCCGCATGTGAGGCGGCGATGGGCGGGCTGCGCGATCAGCTGCTGACGATGGCCCGCTACGAGGCCTGGGCCACGCGGCGGCTGCTCGACGACCTCGACCGGCTGCCGGACGACGCCTACCGGCGCGACGTCGGCCTGTTCTTCCGCAGCGTGCACGGCACCTTGAACCACCTGCTGGTGACCGGCCGGCAGCTGTGGTTCGAGCGCTTCGCGCACGGAGCGTCGCCGGCGCTGGCGCTCGACGCCGAAGTCGAGACCGACCGCAGCCGACTGCGCGAGCGTCTGCTCGAGGCGGCCGAGGCCTGGGCGCCGTGGCTGGCCGGCGTGCCCGACGAGCGGCTGGAGCAGGGAAGCCTCGACTACGTGTCGACCAAGGGCGTGGCCCAGTCGCTGCCGTTCGCGGCCGCACTGGCGCACGTGTTCAACCACGGCACGCACCACCGCGGCCAGGTCACGGCGGCGATCACGGCGATGGGCCATCCGTGCCCCGAACTCGACCTCGTCTGGATGCTGCAGCAGAAGGCGCGCGGCGCATGAACCTGTCCACGCTCGACATCCGCCGCCCGGGCCCGCACGTGGCCGAGGTGTTCCTCAACCGCCCCGAGGTGCGCAACGCCTTCAACGACGGCGTGATCGCCGAGCTGACGGCCGCGTTCGCCGCGTTCGCGCACGACGCCGACCTGCGCGCCGTCGTGCTCGGCGGCCACGGCAAGGCGTTCTGCGCCGGCGCCGACCTCGCGTGGATGCGCGCGATGGCCGACTACGACTGGGAGCGCAACCGCGCCGACGCGCAGGCGCTGGCCGACATGCTGTGGACCGTCTACAGCTGCCCGGTGCCGGTGGTCGGGCGCATCCACGGCGACTGCTACGCCGGCGGCGTCGGCCTCGCGGCGGTGTGCGACGTGCTGGTGGCCGCCGACGGCGTGCACTTCTGCCTGAGCGAAGCGCGCCTGGGGCTGCTGCCCGCGACGATCGGCCCGTACGTGATCCGCGCCCTCGGGGAGCGCGCGTCGCAGCGCTACTTCACGACCGCCGAGCGTTTCGACGCCGCCACCGCGAAGGCGCTCGGCTTCGTGCACGAGGTGGTGCCGGCCGACGCGCTCGACGCCAAGGTCGGCGAGGTCGTCGGCGCGTGGGTCGCCAACGGGCCGGCGGCCGTGAAGGCGTGCAAGCGGCTCGTGCACGACCTGGCCGGCCGGCCGATCGATGAGGATCTGCGTGCCGACACCGCGCGGCGCATCGCCGACATCCGCGCCAGCGCCGAGGGGCGCGAAGGCGTGCAGGCCTTCCTGCACAAGCGCGAGCCGTCGTGGCGCGCGTGAGCCGGGCCCGCCCTGCGCCGCCGTGAACGACGTCGACGTCACGCAACTCGTCGCACTGGCCGCTGCGCTCGGCTGGGCGAGCGGGCTGCGGCTGTACCTCGTCGTGTTCCTCACCGGGTTGGCCGGCCACCTCGGCTGGGTCGAGTTGCCCGGCGGGCTGCACGTGCTGCAGCAGCCGGCGCTGCTGTGGGCCAGCGGCGTGCTGGTGGCCGTCGAGTTCCTCGCCGACAAGGTGCCGCTCGTCGACTCGGCGTGGGACGCGGTGCAGACGGCCGTGCGCATCCCGGCCGGCGCCGCGCTGGCCGGTGCCGTGTTCGCCGGGCCGGGGGTCGACGGCGCGACGTGGACGCTGATCGCCGCGCTCGTCGGCGGCACACTCGCCGCGACGGCGCATGCCGCCAAGGCCGGCACGCGCGCGGCGGTCAACACGTCGCCCGAGCCGTTCTCCAACCTCGCGCTGTCGCTGGCCGGCGATGCCTTCGTGCCGCTGCTGCTGTGGCTGGCGTGGGAGCACCCGGTGGCGTTCTTCGTCGCGCTGGCGCTGGCGGTGGCGGTGGCGGGGGTGCTGATCGCGCTGACGTTCCGGTTCGTCGGTGCACTGTGGCGGCGCTTGCGTGGCCGCTCGGTGGCGGTGGGGGCGTGACGTGACGGTCGTGTGGGCTCCCGTCGTGACGGCCTCGATGTGTTCGACGCTTTTCGGGCCGTTGCGGTCGTTGCCGAATCTCTGCCGGCAACGGGTGGTGCATGGTGCGCGGCGTGGGCATGCGTTCTCCGGCCCACGCTCGCGCATCACCGTCTGCAACTGCGGTCGTGGTGCCGTCGTCCGCGTGGTGCCCTGCCACGGTGGGGGCGAGCGTGGGCCGGAGAACGCAGGTGCCGCCGTCGCCCTGCCGCCACCACCGGTGCAGGCTCAGTGGACGTTCATCGACCGCAGCAGGTCATAAGCTGCCGCCACCCGCCCGCTGATCCGTCCCCGCGAACCCAACCCCAACCCGACCCGGCCCGCCGACCCACTCCACGTCACGCCATGTTCAAGAAGATCCTGATCGCCAACCGCGGCGAGATCGCCTGCCGCGTCGCCGCCACCGCGAAGCGGCTCGGCGTGCGCACGGTGGCCGTCTACTCCGATGCCGACGCGAACGCGAAGCACGTGCACGCGTGCGACGAGGCGGTGCCCATCGGCGGCGCGGCCGCGCGCGACAGCTACCTGCAGTGGCAACGCATCCTCGACGCCGCTCGCACCACCGGCGCGCAGGCGGTCCACCCCGGCTACGGCTTCCTCAGCGAGAACGAGGCCTTCGCGAGGGCCTGCGCCGAGGCCGGCGTCGTCTTCATCGGCCCGCCGCCGTCGGCCATCGCCGCGATGGGCAGCAAGGCGGCGGCCAAGGCGCTGATGGAGAAAGCCGGCGTGCCGCTCGTGCCCGGCTACCACGGCGACGACAACGACCCGGCGCGGCTCGCCGCCGAGGCCGAACGCATCGGCTACCCGGTGCTGATCAAGGCCAGCGCGGGCGGCGGCGGCAAGGGCATGCGCCGCGTCGATGCGCCCGCGGACTTCGCCGCCGCCCTCGCGTCGTGCCAGCGCGAGGCGAAGGCGAGCTTCGGCGACGACCACGTGCTCGTCGAGCGCTACGTCACGCGCCCGCGCCACATCGAGATCCAGGTCTTCGCCGACACCCACGGCCACTGCGTGCACCTGTTCGAGCGCGACTGCTCGGTGCAGCGGCGCCACCAGAAGGTGCTCGAGGAGGCGCCCGCGCCCGGCATGAGCGAGGCGCGCCGCGCCGAGATGGGCGCCGCGGCAGTCGCTGCCGCGCAGGCGGTGGGCTATGTCGGCGCCGGCACCGTCGAGTTCATCGCCGAGGAGCTCGACGACGGCGACATCCGCTTCTACTTCATGGAGATGAACACGCGGCTGCAGGTCGAGCACCCGGTGACGGAGGCGATCACGGGTCACGATCTGGTCGAGTGGCAGCTGCGCGTGGCCGCCGGCGAGCCGCTGCCCGTGACCCAGGAGCAGCTGCGCATCCATGGCCACGCGATCGAGGCGCGCATCTGCGCCGAGAACCCCGACGCCGGCTTCATGCCGGCCACCGGCACGCTGCACGTGCTGCGCTGGCCCGCTCACGTCGCGTTCCGCCGCGACGACGCGATGGTCGCGGCGCACGCGCCGGCGCCGGTGCGCGTCGACAGCGGCGTGCGCGAAGGCGACGCGATCACGCCGCACTACGACTCGATGATCGCCAAGCTCATCGTCTGGGGCGAGACGCGCGCGCAGGCGCTCGCGCGCCTGGACGCGGCGCTCGCCGCGACGCACGTCGTCGGCCCGGCGACCAACGTCGCGTTCCTGCGGCGTGTCGTGGCGAGCGCGTCGTTCTCCACCGCCGACCTGGACACCGCGCTGATCGAGCGCGAGCGCGCGGTGCTGTTCGACGCGCCGCCGCTGGCGCTCGAAGTGGCCGCGGCCGGCGTCGTCGCGCACGCGCTGGCCGCCGAGGCGGCGCTCGCCGACACTGACCCGTGGTCGCGGCGCGACGGATGGCGGCTGCACGGCGGCGCGCAGCGGCGCTTCGAACTCGACGTCGACGGTCGCCACCACACCGCGGTGCTCGAGCGCACCCACGACGGCGCGCTGCGGCTGCACGTGGACGGGCGGTCGTGGCCGTTGCAGTGCACCGCGCTCGGCGACGGGCGCCACGACGTGCTGCTCGGCAGCCATCGCCAGCGCCTGACCGTGCACGCGGTCGGCGAGACGGTGGCCGTGTTCGCCGACACCGGCAGCGCGCTGCTGCGCGAGTTCGACGTGCTCGCGCACGCCGGCGACGGCGCATTCGAGGGCGGGCGGCTGACGGCGCCGATGCCGGGCAAGGTCGTCGCGTTCCTCGCCGCGCCGGGCGACGCCGTCAAGGCCGGCCAGCCGCTGGCGGTGATCGAAGCGATGAAGATGGAGCACACGATCGTCGCGCCGCGCGACGGCACCGTCGCCGAGCTGCTGTACGCGGTGGGCGACCAGGTCGCCGAAGGCGGTGAACTGCTGCGCCTGCAGGCGGCATGACGGCGTCGATAACATCGGCGACCGCGCCGACGAGGAGCCCGCGATGATGCCCAGCCACGTGACCCTGGTCGAGGTCGGCCCGCGCGACGGCCTGCAGAACGAGAAGCAGCCGGTGGCCACCGCGCACAAGGTCGAACTCGTGCACCGCCTGCAGGCCGCCGGGCTGCGCGAGATCGAGGTCACCAGCTACGTGAGCCCGAAGTGGGTGCCGCAGATGGCCGACAACGCGCAGGTGATGGCCGCCATCCGCCGCGCGCCCGGCGTGCGCTACAGCGTGCTGGTGCCCAACATGAAGGGGCTCGAGGCGGCGCTGGCCGCGCTGCAGCGCCCCGACGAAGTCGTCGTCTTCGGCGCCGCGAGCGAGGCTTTCAGCCAGAAGAACATCAACTGCTCGATCGCCGAGAGCATCGACCGCTTCGCGCCGGTGGTCGCCGCCGCGCACGAGGCGGGGCTGAAGGTGCGCGGCGCGATCTCGTGCGCGCTGGGCTGCCCGTACCAGGGCGAGGTCGGCGCCGACGCGGTCGAGGACGTCGTCGTGCGCATGAAGGCGATCGGCGTCGACCACGTCGGCGTCGCCGACACGATCGGCGTCGGCACGCCGCGCAGGGTGCAGGCCGCGATGGAGCGCGCGCTCGAGCACTACCCGGCGGTCGAGGTCAGCGGCCATTTCCACGACACCTACGGCCAGGCGCTGGCCAACATCTACGCCAGCCTCGAGCTGGGCGTGCACACCTTCGACGCCAGCGTCGCGGGCCTGGGCGGCTGCCCTTACGCGAAGGGCGCCACCGGCAACGTCGCGACCGAAGACGTCGTCTTCATGCTGCACGGCCTGGGCATCGCCACGGGCGTCGACCTCGACGCGCTCGTCGACGCCGGCGCGTTCGTCAGCGACGTGCTCGGCCGCGCGCCGGTGTCGCGCGTCGCGCGTGCGGTGCTCGCCAAGCGCCAGAAGGTGGCGGCATGACGGAGCCGCTCGCCTCGCGCCCCGAGGGCTTCCGTCGCGTCGCGCAGGCGCTGGCCGCGCGCGGACACCCGCACGCGCCGCGCTGGCTCGAGGCGAGCGCGCGCACGTCGCAGGAGGCCGCCGACGCGCTGGGCGTGCAGGTCGGCCAGATCGCCAAGAGCGTGATCTTCCGCCGCAAGGCCGACGGTGCCGCGGTGCTCGTCGTCGCGTCGGGCGACCGCCGCGTCGACGAGAAGAAGGTCGCCGCGCTCGTCGGGCCTGTCGGCCGTGCCGCCGCCGACTTCGTCAAGGCGGCCACCGGCTTCTCGATCGGTGGCGTCGCGCCGCTGGCGCACGCGACGCCGCCGGTGACGCTGCTCGACCGCGACCTGCAGCGCTTCGACGCGATCTGGGCCGCGGCCGGGCACCCGAACGGCGTGTTCGAGCTGACACCGGCGCAGCTCGCGGCGCTCACGGGGGCACCGGTCGTCGACGTGGTCCAGACACCGGCGGAGGCGGGGTCGTGACGCGCATCTCCCGCGTGACGGTCTCGGCGGTGCCGAGCCCCTGCATCTCGGTGTGCCGGATGGACGAGGCCACCGGCTGGTGCCTCGGCTGCGCGCGCACGATTGACGAGATCGCGGCCTGGGGCTCGCTCGACGACGACGCGAAGCGCGAGGTGTGGGCAAGGCTGCCGGCGCGTCGCGCCGAGCTGCAGCGGTGCGCCGGGCCGGCGGTGCGCGGGGACCCGGCGTGACGCACGTCGAGTTCTGGTTCGACCCCGTCTCGCCGTTCGCGTACCTCGCGTTCGAGCAGCTGCCGCAGGCGCTCGAAGGCCTGAGCTACCACGTGACGTACCGGCCGGTGCTGTTCGCGGCGCTGCTCAAGCACCACCAGCACAAGGGCCCGGCCGAGATCGAGCCGAAGCGCGCGTGGACCTACCGCCACGTCGCGTGGCTCGCGCACCACCA
Organism: Rubrivivax sp.; assembly: GCA_037443345.1. Lineage (GTDB taxonomy): Bacteria > Pseudomonadota > Gammaproteobacteria > Burkholderiales > Burkholderiaceae_C > Calidifontimicrobium. The sequence goes on from JBBION010000170.1 coordinate 6,427, forward strand.
CGGCATCGCGCTGCAGCTGCCGGGGCAGCACCCGTTCAACCCGCTGCCGCTGCTGCGGCTGGCGCTGGCGTGCACCGCACCCGGCGGCACGCCGAACCGGCGCGTCGTCGAGGCCGTGATGCACCACGTCTGGCGCGGCGGCGCGGCGGCCGACGACGTGCAGCGGCTGCACGCGCTCGCCGCCGATCTCACGCCGGTGCGCGACGCGCAAGGCGACGACGTCAAGGCCGAGCTGCGCGCGTCGACCGACGCCGCGGTCGCGGCCGGCGTGTTCGGCGTGCCGACGATCGCCGTCGGCGGACGCCTGTTCTGGGGTTTCGACGCGCTGCCGATGGTCGCCGCCGCGATGCGCGGCGTGCCGCCGCGGCTGGCGCCCACGCCGGAACCG
>JBBION010000171.1:0-6791 GCA_037443345.1 Rubrivivax sp.
GCACGCCGGCCAAGGCGCGCTTCCTGCAGGACGTCGGCTTCTCGCAGATGGTGCTCGCGCGCGAGCTCGACCTGGCGCAGATCCGCGCGATCGCCGCCGAGGTGCAGCGCGCCACGCTCGAGTTCTTCGTCCACGGTGCGCTGTGCGTGGCCTACAGCGGCCAGTGCTACATCAGCCACGCCGTGACCGGGCGCAGCGCCAACCGCGGCAGCTGCTCGCAGGAGTGCCGCCAGCCGTTCACCGTGCTCGACGCGCAGGGCCGCGTCGTCGCGCACGACAAGCACGTGCTCAGCCTGAAGGACAACGACCAGAGCGCGAACCTGGAGGCGCTGGTCGACGCCGGCCTCCGCAGCTTCAAGATCGAGGGCCGCTACAAGGACCTGGCGACGGTGAAGAACGTCACCGCGCACTACCGCCGGCTGTTCGACGCCTTGCTCGAGCGCCGCCCCGAGTTCGCGCGCGCCAGCAGCGGGCGCTGCCGCTACACGTTCACGCCGCAGCCCGAGCTCGGCTTCAACCGCGGCGGCACCGACTACTTCGTCCACGGCCGGCGGCCGCTGGACGAGGGCGACATCGGCGCGTTCGACACGCCCAAGCACGCCGGGCTGCCGGTGGGGCACGTCGTGCACGTCGCGGCCGACCACTTCGACCTCGACACCGGCGACGCCGCGACCGTGCTGCACAACGGCGACGCGCTCACGTGGTGGGACCGCCAGGGCGAGTTGCACGGCGTGCCGGTCAACACCGCCACCGCGATCGACGGACCTGGCGGCACGCGCTGGCGCATCGTGCCCAACCTGCCGCGCGAACAGACCGTGGCCGACCTGACGCGCACGGCCGACCTGCGGCGCGACACCGCCGTCAGCCGCAACCGCGACATGGCGTGGGAGCGGCTGCTGTCCAGGCCGTCGGCCGAGCGTCGCATTGCCGTCGACGCGACGCTGGCGCAGACGCCCGACGGCTTCGAGCTGACGCTCAAGGACGCCGACGGCCGCCGCGGTGTCGCGCGCGTCGCGCACGCGCACGAGCCGGCGCGCGACGCGTCGCGCGCCGAGACCCAGCTGAAGGAGCAACTCGCCAGGCTCGGCGACACGATCTTCGAGGCCCGGCGCGTGCGGCTGGCTTGGTCGCAGCCGTGGTTCGTGCCGGTCTCCATCGTCAACGCGCTGCGGCGCGACGCGGTGGCTGCGCTCGAAGCGGCGCGCGCTGCGGCGTGGCAGCGGCTGCCGCGCGCGACGCCGGTCGAGCCGCCTGTGCCCTGCCCGGACGACGCGCTGAGCTATCTCGCCAACGTCTACAACCACCGCGCCGCCGCGTTCTACGCGCGCCACGGCGTGAAGGTCATCGACGCGGCGTACGAAAGCCACGAGGCGCTCGGCGAGGTCAGCCTGATGATCACCAAGCACTGCGTGCGCTGGAGCCTGAGCCTGTGCCCGAAGCAGGCCAAGGGCGTGACCGGCGTGCAGGGCACGGTGCGCGCCGAACCGATGACGCTGGTGCAGGGCCAAGACCGCTTCACGCTGCGCTTCGACTGCAAGCCGTGCGAGATGCACGTCGTCGGCGCGATGCGCAAGCACGTGCTCAGGCAGCTCCAGGGCGAGCCGCTGACCTTCTACCGCAGCCGGCCGGCGACGAACGCGCTGGCCCCCACCCCCCGATGAGTACCGCCGCCTTCCCCGACGCCGCCGAGCACTGGAACCGCCGCTTCGAGCGCGACGACTTCCTGTTCGGCACCGAGCCCAACGCGTGGCTGCGCGAGCACGTGGCCGCGCTGCCGCCGGGCGGGCGCGTGCTCAGCGTCGCCGACGGCGAGGGCCGCAACAGCGTGTGGCTGGCCCGGCAGGGCTTCACGGTCGACGCGTTCGACATCGCCGACGTCGGCGTGGCCAAGGCGCGCGCGTTCGCCGCGCGCGAGGGCGTGCACGTGAACTTCCACGTCGCCGACGTCGACGGCTTCGCGTGGCCGACGGCCGCGTACGACGGCGTGGCAGCGATCTTCGTGCAGTTCGCCGACCCGGCGCTGCGCGCGCGGATGTTCGAGCGCATCGTGCGCTGCCTCAAGCCCGGCGGCGTGCTGATCCTGCAGGGCTACACACCCAAGCAGCTCGAGTACAGGACGGGCGGCCCGCCGGTGGCGTCGCACCTGTACACCGAGGCGCTGCTGCGCGACGCGTTCGAGGACCTGCAGATCGTCGAGCTGCGCGAGTACGAGGCCGACGTGCACGAAGGCAGCGGCCACCACGGCCGCTCGGCGCTGATCGGCCTCGTCGCGCGGCGCTGACCTGCCCTGCCGCGTCGCGACGCGGCGCGCACGACCGGGGCGGTCCGACGGGCGCGCTCGGCCCCACGCACGCGGACCGCCGCGGCGTCGGCGGCATGCGGGCAAACCCGCACAGTGCAAGTGCCCTTACGCAACTTCACACAACCGCCGTGCACCGCGCCGCGCGCTGCGCCGTTGGAAGGATCAGGTCGCACCCACCGAACCCCTGCGGCCCGCAAGGAGATGGCATGACCCGATCCCTCAAGACCCTCGCGCTCGTCGCGGCGACCGCCGCCGGCACGCTGGCCGCAGGCGTCGCGCACGCGCGCAGCGACGTGTACTGGTCGATCGACATCAGCGCCCCTGGCTACCCGGTGGGCGTGGGCGTGAACCTGTCCAACGCGCCGCGCGTGGTGGCCTACCCGGCGCCGGTGGTCGTGGCACCACCGCGCGGCGTCTACGGCCCGCCGCAGGTTGTCTATGCCCCACCGCCGGTGGTCTATGCGCCGCACCCCGTGTACGTGGCGGCCCCGCCCGTGTTCTACGGCCCGCCGGTCTACGTGGTCAACAGGAAGCGCTGGAAAGGGCCGCGCGGACCGCAGCCGCACCCTTACGCGCAGATGCACCGGCACGTCCACGGCTACGGTCACGGCCGCTGAGCCGCGGCCGGCCGCCCGCCGTCGGGGCTCGAGCAGGTCGACCTCGGCCGTGCGGTGCGACGCGCGGGCCGCAGGCTACTGAACCCGCGGCCCCGCCGCCGCCCTGCCGTCGCCGCAGTCGACCTGCTCGAAGATCACGCGGCACAGGCGCCGCGTCGACGCGTCGGCGAGGATCGCGAAGCCGGGCAGCGGGCGCGGGCCGTGCAGCTCGGCCCCCACCGGCAGCGCGTCGTGCAACGCGCGCGCGACGTGACGGCGGCCGACCGTGTCGACCAGCGTGAGGCCGTGGCCATTGGCGTCCAACACCCGGTACTGCGCCATCGCGAACTCCCTGCAACGATCGGCAGCAGTGTGCGCGACGACCGTGGCAGCCGCATGACGGACCGCCGACCGGCGTCGTCTTTGCGGGCCGGCCGTGACGGCGTTCACGGCCGCCGCCGGGCCGCGGCGCCGGCGCTAGCGGCCGAACAGCCCCTTGAGCGCGTCGCGCGCGCGCTGCTCGATCGAGTCGCGCGGCTTGTCGTCGGGCGCGCGGGGCGGGCGCCCCGTCAACGCCTCGGCCGCGCGCGCCTTGAGCTGCTCCTTCGCGACATCGCCCCAGTCGATCGAATAGCGCGGCTGTGCGAGCGGGCCCTCGAGCCTGACCGGCACCGTCGCGCCGCGCAGCGCCGTGACTTCGCGCCCGTCGGGGCCGCGCAGCGTGCCGACCACCGTCGCGCGCACCGTGTAGTCGAGCGTGCCGGCGGCGAGGTCGACCTCGCCCGAGCCGCCCAGGCGCAGCAGCGCGCTCCTCAGGTCGAGGTCGTCGCTGCGCGCGACGCCGTCGCGCACGACGAAGCTCGCGCTCAGCGTCGAGAAGTCGGTCTGCTCGTCGGCACTGCCGCTGGCGCTTTCGGTGCGACCGCCGGCCAGCAGCGCGTTGGCGTTGCGCAGTGCGCGCTCGATGTTCACGCCCTTGACGGCGCCGTCGCGCAGCACGAATGCGCCCTGGCCGGCCAGCGCGCGCTTGAGGGCGTCGGCCGACGCGCCGCGCGTCGTCAGCGCGAGCGTGACGTTGCCGCGGCCGGCGACGGTGTCGTCGCCGGTGGCGTCCTTCAGCAACGCCCCGACGTCGACGCCGGTCAGCGTCGCGTCGAGGCCGAAGCGCTGGTCGGACTGCACGAACGCGGTGGCGTCGACGCGGCCACGGTACAGCGACGCCGTGACCGGCGCCGCCGCCAGGCGCCCGCCGTCGGCACGCACGCCGACGCGCGCGTTGTGCACCTGGATGCCGCGCACCTGCAGCCAGGCGACGCGGGCCTCGCCGGCCAGCCGCAGATCCTTCAGCCCCGAGACGTCGATCGGCCCCGCGGCTGCGGGCGCACCCTGCCCCGCCGACGCACCGGTGGCCGGCCGCACGAGGTAGCGATCGACGTCGAGCCGGTCGGCCTCGGCGTCGAACGTCAGCCGCACCGGTGCGAAGCCGCGCACGCCGAGCTGCGCGGCGAGCGTCGTCTCGTCGACGCGCGTGCGCAGCCGCGCGTCGGCGACCTGCTTCGCGGCGTCGAGCGACAGCGTGCCCTGCATCGGCAGCGTGAGCGACTTCTGCGCCAGCGCCGGGTCGTCGATGCGCAACTCGCCGGACACCTGCGGCAGCACGAGCGTGCGCGCCGCGAGGTTCGCGCCGGCCGGGCTCGCGACGGTGGCGACGATGCGCCGCGTGCGGTCGGCGCCGAGCGGCTGCTGCAGCGAGGCCTCCAGCGCCAGCCTGCCGATCGCGAGCGCCGACGTGGTGCCCGACAGCGACTCGACGCTCAGGCCGACCTCGCCGCTCGTCGGCCCGGCGAGCTTGACGCGCGCGGTCGCTCGCTCGCCGCGCGCCGCGGTCGCATCGGCCTCGACCTTGGGCACCTGCAGCTGCACCTCGAACCGCTGCGACGCGCCGTCGCCCCAGGCGCCGCGACCGCCCACGTCGAGCCCGGCGACGGCGAGCGCCCCGCCCCCGGCGTCGAACCGCAGCTCGCCGGCCTTGCCGCGCAGCTCGAGCGGGCGCTGGCCGAGCATCGCCTTCAGCGTCATCTCGACGCTACGAGCACCGTAGACCCGCCGTTCGAGGTCGACCTCGGCCACGCCGTCGAACGCCAGCTCGCCCTGCGCCGCCGGCGACGTCGCGGCGAACTGCGTCGACAGCCGCAGCGGCGTGCGCCCCTGCGCGGCGACGCGGCCGAGCTCGAGGTTCAGGCGCGTCAGCGCGAGCGTCGTGTTCGCCACCACGTCGCGGTACGTCAGCGACGCGTCGACCAGCGTGACGCCGCCGATCTCGAACGCCGGCGGCCCGGACGCCGGCGGCGCCCCCGCGCCCTGGCGCGCGGCGGCGTCGCGGCCGATCAGGTCGTCGACGTTGGTGCGGCCGTCGGCGCGCCGCTCGATCGTCGCCGTCAGCCCTTGTGCGACGACGCGGTCGGCCTCGACGCGCCCGCGCAGCAGCGGCCACAGCGCCACCGAGACGCGCGCGCCGTCGACGCTCGCGAAAGGCGCCGGGCTGCCGGGCTGCGACAGCGTCGTCTTCGGCAGCGCGACGGCCAGCCGAGGGAACACCGCGAGCGACAGGTCGCCGTCGATCGCCAGCGTGCGGTTCGTGCGGTCCTTGACCGCCTGTTCGATCTGCGGCTTGAAGGCGTTGACGTCGACGAAGGCGACGAGTGCCGCCAGCGCCACCGCCAGCAGCAGGGCGAACGCGCCCAGTGCGAGGAAGATCTTCTTCGTGAGCGTCACGGCAGTGCGGCGGGGTGTCGGCGTCGCGCGCTGCGGGCACGCGCGGCGATGCGGCCGCATTGTCGGCCAGCGGCCCGCGCGCTCAGCGACGCCGCGCTGCGCTCACCCGTCGCAGGGCACCACGGTGCCGCGGCACTCGCCGAAGCCGATGCGAACGCGCCCCGGCGCCTCGCACCAGCCACGGAAGATCACGGTGTCGCCGTCGTCGAGGAAGCCGCGCGTCTCGAGCGTGCCGTCGGGGCCTTCGAGCTGCAGCGGTGTGCGCCCGGCCTGCGTGAGCTCCATCATCGCGCCGGCCTCGCCCGCGGTCGGTCCCGAGATCGTGCCGCTGCCGAGCAGGTCGCCGGGCTGCAGGTTGCAGCCGCCCACCGTGTGGTGCGCGAGCATCTGCGCCGGCGTCCAGTACTGGTGGCGAAAGCTCGTGTCGGTGAGCCGGACCGGACCGAGGCCGCGCCCGCGTCGCGCGGCCGTCTCGAGCCACACGCTCAGCCGGATGTCGAATGCGCCGGCGGCGCGCACGTCGGCGGCGTCGAGGTAGGCCAGCGGCTGCGGCTCGCCCGCGTCGTGGCCCCAGGCACAGCGGTACGGCGCGAGCGCGTCGAGCGTGACGATCCACGGCGACACGGTGGTCGCGAAGTTCTTCGCCTGGAACGGGCCCAGCGGCGCCATCTCCCAGCCCTGGATGTCGCGCGCCGACCAGTCGTTGAGCAGACAGATGCCGAACAGGTGGTCGTCGGCCTCGCCCACCGGCACGCGCGTGCCGAGCGCGTTGCCGACGCCGACGACGAGCCCCAGCTCGAGCTCGTAGTCGAGCCAACGGCACGGGCCGAACGCCGGCGCGTCGGCGCCCGGCGGCTTGACCTGCCCCATCGGCCGACGCACGGGCGTGCCGCTCGCGACGACGCTCGACGCACGCCCGTGGTAGGCGATCGGCAGCCAGCGGAAGTTCGGCGACACGTCGGGAATGCCGAACAGCTTGCCGATGTTCAGCGCGTGGTGGATCGACGTGTAGAAGTCGGTGTAGTCGCCGATGCGCAGCGGCAGCGCGAGCTCGGCCGCCGCCTGCGGCACGAGCAGCGTGCCGGCGTGCGCCTGCGCCGCGCCGCCGTCGGCGAAGA
>JBBION010000172.1:0-6743 GCA_037443345.1 Rubrivivax sp.
TCACGTACTCGGGCGTCTGCACCGCGAGGTCGTAGCGCAGGCCCGAGCCGATCAGCGCGGTCACGGCGCCTTCGTGCGGCTGACCACCTGCGGCTGGGTCACGGCCTTGAGCCCCTCGGCACCAAATTCCAGCCCCCAGCCGGAACGTCGGCTGCCGCCGAAGGGCACCAGCGGGTGGATGCTGCCGTGGCTGTTGATCCACACCGTGCCGGCCTGCAGCCGCTGCGCCACGGCCTCGGCCGCCGCCTCGTCGCGCGACCAGACCGAGGCGCCCAGGCCCACGTCGAGCCGGTTGGCGCTGGCGATGGCCTCGTCCAGCGTGCGGTAGGCCACGATGGGCAGCACCGGGCCGAACTGCTCCTCGTCGACCAGGCGTGCGCCGTCGCGCAGGCCGGTCACCAGCGTCGGCGGGTAGAACCACCCCGGCCCGGGCCGCGGCGCGCCGCCGCAGACGATGCGCCCGCCCTGCTGGCGCGCCGATTCCACCAGCGCCACCACCTTGTCGAACTGCAGGCGGTTCTGCACCGGGCCGAAGGCGATGCCGTCCTGCAGGCCGTCGCCCATGGGCAGCGCCTCGGCGATGGCCTGCAGCTCGGCCACCAGCGCATCGTGCAGGTGGTCGGGCACATACAGGCGCTTGGCGCAGGCGCAGGTCTGGCCCATGTTGATGAAGGCGCCCCAGAACAGCGCCGGCGCGATGGCCTTGGGGTCGGCATCGGGCAGCACGATCGCGGCGTCGTTGCCGCCCAGCTCCAGCGTGCTGGGTGTCAGGTGGCGCGCCGCCGCCGCGGCGATGCGCGCGCCCGTGGCCGAGGAGCCGGTGAAGAGGATCTTGTCGACGTCGGGCCGGTCCACCAGCGCCGCGCCCACCTCGCCCGGGCCGCTGACGGTGTTGAGCACACCGGGTGGCAGCACCTCGGCCAGCAGGCGCACCAGCTCCAGCGTGCCGATGGAGGTGTACTCCGAGGGTTTGAGCACCACCGTGTTGCCGGCCCGCAGCGCCGGCATGATCTGCCACGTGGCGATCAGCAGCGGCCAGTTCCAGGGCGCGATGGCGGCCACCACGCCGTAGGGCCGGCGGTGCAGATCGTCGCGCCGGGTCGCGTCTTCGAAGACAAGCTCCGGCGCCAGCTCCAGCGCCGCCGCCACCTCGGTCCAGGCCTGGCAGCCGGCCACCTCGAAGCGGGCGCCCGGCACCTGGCCCGGGCCCAGGCCGCCCAGCGGTTTGCCCTGCTCGCGCGTGACCCAGCGCGCCAGCGGCTCGGCGTTGGCGGCGATGGCGGCGGCGGCCTCGCGCAGCAGCGCGCGGCGTTCGGCATCGGGCCGCGCGGCCCAGGCCGGCTGCGCGGCGCGCGCCGCGGCGACGGCGGCGTCCACCTGCTCCGGCGAGCTGTGGCCCACCCGCCCCAGCACCTCGCCGGTGGCGGGGTTGAAGGATTCGAAGTGGCGCGGGGCGGCCATGCGGCGGCCGGCCACGGTGTTGTCGTGGGTCTGCATCGGGGGTCTCCGGGGTCAGGGGCGGTGGTAGGCGCTGGCGTAGAACAGCAGCGGCGAGCCGCTGGCGTGTTCGCAATCGGCCACGCGGGCGACGAAGAGCGTGTGGTCGTGCACCTGCAGCACGCTGTGCACCTCGCACTCGAACCAGGCGAGCGCGCCCTGCAGCACCGGCACGCGCGATTTCATCGCCCAGGCCGGCGCCGGCCCGGGCTGCGGCCGGCCGGCGAAGTGGCGCGACCAGGCCTCGTGCTGGCCGCCCAGCACGCTGACGCCGTACCAGCCGCGCCGCCGCAGCAGCGCATGCGTGCGGCCGGGGCGCAGCGAGACCAGCACCGTCGGCGGGTCCAGGCTGATGGAGGTGAAGCTGTTGACCGTCATGCCCTGCGGGCGCTCGTCGTCGTCCAGGCAGCTGACCACGGCCACGCCGGTGGCGAAGCGGGCCACGCTCTCGCGGTACAGCGCGGGGTCGGCGCAGGAGGCTTGCAGCATGGTGTTCAGCGGCCCGCGGGCACCGCGTAGTGCATCAGCAGCGCGCCGCCGGGCGAATAGTTGGGCACGTCGGCCGCCACCGCCGCGCCCTCGGGCGAGGCCAGGGCCACGCCCATCGCGGCGGCGTCGGCAAAGTCGGCCTCGAACAGCAGCCAGTGCGCCGGCGCCTGCCCCGGCGGCAGGCCCTCGGGCCGCATCCAGCGGCAGCCCAGCAGCCCCGGCAGGCGCCGCGCCAGCGGCAGGTGTGTGGCCTGGTAGTAGGCGAGAAAACGCTCCGGATCGGCCGGTGGCGGGTAGGCAACGAGCAGACGGTGCATGGCGTGCTCCCTCAGGCCGCCATCGCCACCGGCGTGCGGCGTTCGGCGATCCAGGCCAGGATGCGCTGCGGGCTGGCCAGCCGGTTCCACTGCTCCTCGGGCCGGTTGAAGTTGTCGGTGAATTCGTCGCACAGCGCGCGGTCCTGGCTCATCGTGCCGATCAGCTGCATCAGCTCGGGCGAGGGCGGCTGCAGGAACAGGTTGGTCCAGCGTGCCGCGCCCAGCACGCGGTCGCGCCGGCGCGCATCGACGATCTCGCAGAAACGTTCGTCGTAGACCGACTGGCGCACGATCTCCTCGCCCAGCACGAAGGCGGCGTGCGAGGCCACGTTGGCGCCCTGGCCGCACAGCGGGTCCACCACGGCCTGCACGTCGCCCAGCGCGACGGCGATGCGCCCGCCTTCCAGCACCGCATGGCCCTCGCGCACCGTGGGCGTCACACCGCCCTGCAGCAGGTCGCGCGCGCCCTGGGCCAGGTCGAAGGCGGCGCGGTCGATGCGGCGGAACACCGTCGGGTGGTGCACGGCCAGCTTGTCCAGCAGCGTGTCGAGGAAGGCGCGCGGGTCGTCCTCGTAGCGCATCCGGGCCAGCACCTCCATGTCGCCGCCGGGCACGTTTTCCATCAGCAGCGCATGCACCATGCCGCCGAAGCTGAGCGTGGGGATGTCGATCAGCTCGCCCTGGCCGGGCGAGACCGACAGCGTGACGCCCCGCGTGGCCTCCTCGGCCACGCCGCGGTACAGGCCCACGCACAACATGCGCTGCGGGCGGTCGAAGGGTGAATGTGCCGGCTGGTGGCGGAACATCGCGCCCAGCGGGCCCTTGCCGGTGCAGACCACCACCAGGTCGGCGCCGGCGGCCACGCGCGCCACGTCGCCGGGGCCGAACGCGCCGTATTCGATGCGGCCGCCGCGGGCGGCCAGGTCCTGCATCAGGCGCGGCAGGTAGAGGCGGTAGTCCACCGCGCGGCTGGGCTGGCGGAAATCGCCGCGGAAGAACAGCGGCTGCGGCCCGCCGAAGTGGTGGTAGTGGCAGTAGTAGCCAAACTGCTCGGTGGGCCAGTGGTTGACGCCCAGCTCGGTCTCGCGCGCCAGCGTGATGCCGTGGTGCGCCACGGTGTTGAGCAGGTGCGAGCCGGCGTAGTCCTCGGGCCGGCGGTCGGTGTGCAGCGTGACCTGCACGCCGCGCGCCAGCAGGTACAGCCCCAGGTGCAGGCCGGCGGTGCCGGCGCCCACGATCGCGATGTGCTTGGCCATGCGCTTGTCTCCTTGTGGTGTGGGGCCATTCTGGGCACCGGGCCGGCGCGGCGGAAGACGGGGTTGCCGATAACATTCATTCCAACTCCGACTGAATCGACCATGCCCAGCCTGACCGCCTACACCGCCTTCGCGCGCGCCTACGAGCTGGGCAGCTTCTCGGCCGTGGGGCGCGAGCTGGGCCTGACGCAGTCCACCGTCAGCAAACACATCGCCGCGCTGGAGGCGGAGCTGAAGGTGCCGCTGTTTGCGCGCACCACGCGCCGGCTCCACCCCACGCACGAGGCGGTGCGGCTGTACGAGGGCGTGCTGCAGCTGCTGGACGCGGCCGATGCCGTGCAGTCGGCCGTGGCCGGCACGCGCGCCGAGCCGTCGGGGCTGCTGCGCATCTCGCTGCCCGATTCCTACGGCCGTGCGGTGGTGATGCCGCGGGTGGCGCGTTTTCTCGCGCAGCACCCGCGCGTGCGCATGGACGTGCGCCTGACCGACCAGCCGGTCAACCTGGTGGAAGAGGGCGTGGAGCTGGCGGTGCGCATCGGAGACCTGGCCTCGAGCAGCCTGGTGGCGCGCCGGCTGGGCATCGTCGAGCACCTGCTGGTGGCCGCGCCGGCCTACCTGGCCGCGCACGGCGAGCCGCGCCACCCGACCGACCTGCTGCAGCACAACTGCATCGTATACACCGGCTTCGCCAAGGGGGCGCGCTGGGTCTTCGACTCCGAGCAGGGCCGGCAGGCCATCGACGTGCCCAGCACGCTGGGCGTCAACAGCGCCGATGCGATGGTGCGTGCCGCGATCGACGGCGTGGGCATCGCGCGCGCCCCGGCCTGGGCCGTGGCCGAGCCGCTGGCCCAGGGGCATTTGCGCCGGCTGCTGAGCGACGACTACCCGACGCCGCTGCCGGTGAACATCGTCTACCCGCAGGCCCGCGTGCTGTCGTCGCGCGCGCGGCGCTTCATCGAGTTTCTGCTCGCCGAGCTCAGTGCGTGAAGCCGATGGGCGCGCGCTTGGCGTGCGCTTCCGGCAGGTCGGCCACCTGCACCTCGGCCCGCCCCGCCAGCCTGGCATTGCCGAAGGCCGTCATCCACGCGCGCCGCATCTCGCGCGGCGCCAGCGTGCCGATGCGGTCCAGCACCTCGTCGCCGGGTTCGGGGTCGAATCGGCGGCCCCAGTCGTGCGTGCTGCGGATCGAGGTGTACAGCCGCCTCGCAATGGTGCGCGCCGCATCGCGGTCGGGCATCTGCACCTCGAAGACGATCATCCGGTTCAGGATGGGCTCGGGGATGCAGCGCTCGTCGTTGGCCGTGGCCACCCAGATCACCTGGCTGGCGTCGATCGCCACCTCGGCAAACTCGTCGGTGAAGGCCTGCGCCGTGTCGTGCTCCAGCAGGCTGTAGAGTGCCCCCAGCGGGTCGTAGGCGTGTTCGCCTCGTGCCTTGTCGATCTCGTCGACCACCATCATCGGGTTGGCGTACTGGCCGTCGACCAGGGTCTCGAAGACCTTGCCCGGCCGCGCCCCCTTCCACTGGCTGGAGGCGCCGCTGAGCACCCAGCCGGCCGTCAGGCTGCTCATGCTGATGAAACCCAGGCCGGTGCCCAGCAGCATCGAGACCTCGCGCGCGAAGTGCGTCTTGCCCACGCCCGGCGGGCCCAGCAGCAGCATCGGCGTGATCTCCAGCGCGTCGCGGCTGTCCTGGCACAGCGCGAGCTGGCGCCGCAGGTCGTCGAGCACGGCGTGGAAGTTGGGCAGCTCGTCGTACAGGTGCTCCATCGCCGGCAGCCCGCTGGGCTTGACCTGGAAGCGCTCCGGGCCCTTCTCGAGCATGCGCTCATAGGTGCTGCGCAGGCCTTCGTGTTCCTTGGGCGGCAGCTTGTCCAGGCGCTTCTCGACATCGCCAGGGCGGAACACCGGCCGCATCTGCGCGATGGGGATGCGCTGGCCAGCGACGGGAATCAGATCGTGCGACGACTTCATCCGGCTCTCCCGAATCAGGGACGGTCCGTTCAAGCAAGAGACTGCCACAGCCCAGCGCCCGAACAACATCGGTAACGCACCGCATTTGGGGTGGGCTGACTGCCATCCGTGCAGCAAGCCGCGGGCCAGGGCGGGTGTTGGCGATCGCGCCCGAGCGCTGCCAAGACCCCGCGGCCATAAGGGTGCGCGGCGCGTCGCATGCTGGGGTCCTGCGTGGCTCGGAGGAGGTTCCCGATGGCGATCGTCCCGCTCTGGCGCGGCCTGCTGGCCGCGGTGCTGCTGGCCTGCACCCCGGCCTGGGCCAGCGACGACCGCGCGGCCGCCGAGGCGCTGGTCAAGGCGATGCGCTCCACGGTGTCGGTGCACACGCGGGCGGTGGACGAGGCCGGCTCGGCCGCGACGCTGGGCCGCGAGCGCCAGGGCTCGGGTGTGGTCATCGACGAAGCCGGCCGCGTGATGACCATCGGCTACCTGGTGCTGGAGGCCGACGAGGTGGCGCTGCGCACCCCCGAGGGCCGGCGCTACCCGGCGCGTGTGCTGGCCTACGACGTGGCCACCGGCTTCGGCCTGGTGCAGCCGCTGGTGCCGACCGGGCTGCCGCCGGTCCCGCTGGGCGACCCGCAGGCGCTGGCGGCCCAGGCGCCGCTGGTGGTGGCCAGCGGCGGGCCCGAGGGCGGCTGGTCGCCGGCGCGGTTGCTGGCGCGGCGCGACTTTGCCGGCTATTGGGAGTACCACATCGAAGGGGCGCTTTTCACCACGCCGCCGCGGCGCGACCACAGCGGCGCGGGCCTGTTCAACCTGCGCGGTGAACTGGTGGGCATCGGCTCGCTGCTGCTGGCCGATGCCGGCGGTGCGCCGGGCAACATGTTCGTGCCGGTGGACCTGCTGCGCCCCATCCTGGACGAACTGCTGCAGCGCGCATAGGCCCGACCATCGACAAAGACCATGCAGTCCAAGTCCGAATGGCTGGGGCAGACCGTCGACTTCAACGTACGTGACGCCTACATACCCGACCCGGTGGAGATCCTGATGCAGCGCTACGGTCACCAGATCCTGCAGGGTCGGGTGCTGGACCTGACCAGCACCGGCGAAGGCGACTACGCCGTGCTGCGCGTGGGCGGCATCCGCGACTACGTCATCGTGCCCTGCGACCGCTTGCGCATAGGATTTTCAAACGGCCTCGTGACTTCGTGGCCGGCCAACCAGTGCTGG
>JBBION010000173.1:0-6740 GCA_037443345.1 Rubrivivax sp.
CCTGCGGCCGAGGTCGACGCGCCGCGCCGCGTGCGTGCCGCCGGTGCCGCCGACCGGCAGGCCTTCGTCGCGCGCCACGAGCAGGCGGCCAAGGCCGCCGAGGCGGCCACCGGGATCCCGGCCACCTTCATGCTCGCGCAGGCCGCGCTCGAGACCGGCTGGGGCCGGCGCGACATCCGCATGGCCGACGGCACGCCGTCGCACAACGTGTTCGGCATCAAGGCCACGCCGGGCTGGACCGGCCCGGTGGCCGAGGTGACGACGACCGAGGTCATCGGCGGCGTCGCGCGCAAGGTCAAGGCGAAGTTCCGCGCCTACGCCAGCGTCGACGAGGCCTTCGCCGACTACGCGCGGCTGATGACGCGCAGCAAGCGCTACGCGCGGGTGCTCGCGCAGTCGACGTCGGCGCACGGCTTCGCGCACGGGCTGCAGCGCGCCGGCTACGCCACCGACCCGGCCTACGCGACCAAGCTGGCCAGCGTCATCGACTCCACGCTGCGCGTGCAGCGCACGCTGAGCGCCTGAAGGACACGACGCGATGGCCTCCGCACTGATGAGCCTGGGCACGCGCGCGATGGCCGCCGCGATGGCCCAGCTGCAGACCACGAGCCACAACATCGCCAACGCCAGCGTGGCCGGGTACTCGCGCCAGGAGGTCGAGCTCGCGACGTCGAAGGGCCAGTTCACCGGTGCCGGCTTCTTCGGCAAGGGCGTCGACGTAGCCACCGTCCAGCGCGCGCACGACCAGTTCCTCACGCGCGAGGCGGCGGTGGCGGCGTCGCTGGCCGCCGGCGACAAGGCGCGCCACGAGCAGCTCGTGCGCCTCGAGAACGCGTTCCCGACCGGCGAGCAGGGCGTCGGCTATGCCGCCGGCCAGCTGCTCAACGCGATGGTCGACCTCGCGAGCCGCCCGCAGGACATCTCGACGCGCGAAGTCGTGCTGGCGCGCGCGCAGGAGGTCGCGGCGCGCTTCTCGCTCGCCAGCCGCCAGTTCGACGCGCTGCAGGCCGGCGTCACGCAGGACCTGAAGAACTCGGTGGCCAGCGTCAACGAGATCGCGCAGCGCATCGCCGACGTCAACCAGCAGGTCGCCGCGATGCAGGGCTTCGGCCACTCGCCCAACGACCTGCTCGACGAGCGTGACCGCCTGGTGCAGCAGCTCAGCGGCTACGTCGCCGTCACGACGATCCCGGCCGACGACGGCACGCTGGGCGTGTTCGTCGCCGGCGGCCAGCGGCTCGTGCTCGGCAACCAGGCGCAGAAGCTCGTCGTGACGCCCGACGCGATGGACCCGTCGCGTTCGGCGATCGGCATCGAGGAAACCAACGGCGTGCGCCCGCTGTCGGCGGCGCTGCTCAGCACCGGCTCGATCGGCGGGCTGCTGCGCTTCCAGAACGAGGACCTCGTCGCCGCGCGCGCGTCGGTCGGCCAGATGGCGCTGGCGTTCGCGTCGCGCGTCAACGAGCAGCTCTCGCTCGGGCTGGACCTCAACGGCAACGCCGGCGCGGCGCTGTTCGCCGACCTGCGCGCGACCAGCGGGCTGGCGGCGGCGACCAACGCCGGCAGCGCGGCGATCGGCGTCTTCGCGCACCGCCCGGCGCAGCTGCAGCCCGAGGAGTACGAGCTGCGCTACGACGGCGCGTCGTGGCGGCTCACGCGCGCCGACGGCAGCACGCCGGCCGGCGGCCCCTACACCTTCACCGACGCGGCGCTGGCCGCCGGCGTCGCCGTCGACGCGCTGGGCCTCACGCTGCAGCGCAGCGGCGCGGCCGCCGCGGGCGACCGCTTCCTGCTGCAGCCGTCGTCGCGCACCGCCGGCGGGATGCAGCGCGTGCTCGCCGACCCGCGCGGCATCGCCGCCGCGTCGCCGCTGACGGCCACCGCGAGCCCGTCCAACGGCGGCACCGCGGGCGTCGGAGCGCTGACGATGACGGCGCCGCTGGCCTCGAGCGACGCGGTGCAGATCACGTTCGGCGCCGTCGTGCCCGGCACGCCGCCGGCCCCCGACGGCGTGGCCTACACGTGGACGCGCGGCGCGGCCAGCGGCAGCGGCACTTGGACGCCGGGGCAGCCGCTGGCGATCGGCGAGTTCACGCTCGCGCTGACCGGCGTGCCGGTGGCCGGCGACGTGTTCGACGTCGCGCCCACCGCGTTCCCGGCCAGCAGCAACGGCAACGCGATGGCGCTGGCCGCGCTGCGCGACGAGACCTTCGTCGGCCGCCGTCCCGACGGCAGCGGCGGCGAGACGGTCACCGACGCCTACGCCAGCGCGATGGCCGGCATCGGCGTGCGCGTGCAGAGCGCGGCCACGGCCGCACAGATCTCGGCGTCGGTCAAGGTCGCCGCCGACCAGTTGCGCGAGTCCAAGTCGGGCGTCAACCTCGACGAGGAGGCGGCGCGCCTGATCCAGTTCCAGCAGAGCTACCAGGCCGCGGCCAAGGTGCTGCAGGTCGCGCAGCAGATCTTCGAGACGCTGCTGTCGACGGCGGCGCGCTGAGCAAGGGGGTTGATCGATGCGCGTGACCACCGCCTACACCTTCAACGCCGGCGTCGACGAGCTGCAGCGCCGGCAGCAGGGGCTGACCGAGGCGCAGCTGCAGCTGAGCAGCGGCAAGCGCGTGCAGCGCGCCAGCGACGACCCCACCGCCGCCGCGCGCGCCGAGCGGGCGCTGGCCAGCGTCGCGCGCAGCGACGCCGACCAGCGCGCGCTCGAGGCCAGCCGCAACGCGATGACGCTGACCGAGTCGGCGCTCGGCGACGCCGGCGAGCTGCTGCAGCAGGCGCGCGAGGCGATGGTGTCCGCCGGCAACGCCAGCTACAGCGACGCCGAACGCGCCGGCCTGGCCGAGAAGCTGAAGAACCTGCGCGCGCAGCTGCTCGCGGTGGCCAACCGCGGCGACGGCGCCGGCGGCTTCCTGTTCGCCGGCCAGGGGGCCGGGCTGGCGCCGTTCGTCGACGCGCCGGGCGGCGTCGTCTACCGCGGCACCGGCGGCGGCGTCGACACCGCCAGCGCCGAGCCGCTGCCGCTGACCGTCGACGGGCGCAACGCGTGGATGAACGCGTGGAGCGGCAACGGCAGCTTCGTCACCGACAACCTCAACAGCACGACGGCCTACGTCGACGCCGGGCAGGTCACCGACCCGTCGGCGCTGACGGGCGACACCTACCGCATCGTGTTCGGCCCCGGCGGCACGACGTACGACGTCGAGCGCGGCAGCCCCCCGGTGACGGTGGCCAGCGCGCAGCCGTTCGCGGCGGGGCGCGCGATCGAGATCGACGGCATGGCGTTCACGATCAGCGGCGCGCCGGCCGCCGGCGACACCTTCGAGCTGCGAGCGTCGCAGCCCGAGCTCGGCGTGTTCGGCGTGTTCGACCGCGCGATCGCCGAGCTGACGACGCCGCTGCGCACCAACGCGCAGGTCGCGCAGACGGTGGCGCGCACGCTGCGCGACCTCGACGCGTCGATGGGCGCGCTGCAGGGGCTGCGCGCCGCGGTGGGCGAGGTGCTCAACCGCACCGACATGGTCGAGGGACGCGTCGCGGCGCAGAAGCTGCACGGCCAGACCGAGCGCAGCAACGCCGAGGATCTCGACATGGTGCAGGCGATCTCCGACTTCCAGAACCGGCAGACCGGGTACGACGCCGCCCTGAAGGCCTATTCGATCGTGCAGCGCATGTCGCTGTTCCAGTACCTCAACGGCTGAGCGGCCATGACCAACCCCGTCCTCAACAACGTCGTGCTCGGCTACGCGCCGATGATCGACCGCCAGCGCGACGTCATCGCGACGCGGCTGACCGTGTTCCCGAACCGTCCCGACACCATGGTGCCGGCCACCGACCTGCTCGCGACGCTGGCCGAGGCCTGGCCCGAGGGCGGCGTCAAGCTCGCGCTCAACGTGGCCAGCGAGGCGATGCTGCACGACCTGCTGCGCACGCAGCCGGCGTCGCACGTGATGGTCGAGGTGCCGGCCTTCATCGCCGGCGACCCGGCGCAGACGCAGGCCATCGTCGACCTGCACGCGCGCGGCAACCTGCTGATGCTCGCCGGCCGCCCGCGCGAGCCGCTGCCGCGCGAGGTGCTCGGCTGCTTCACGCACGCGATCATCGACCTGTCGGAGGAGCGCCGCACCGATGCCGTCGCGCCGCCGGGCACGACGCGCTCGATCGGCTTCGTGCAGTCGGGCATCCGCACCGTCGTGCAGGTCGGCGAGGCGTTCGAGCGCGGCGCGGTGGCCGTGCTCGGCTGGCCGCTCGACGACGTCGTGCCGGCCACCGGCGGCAAGGGCGTCAAGTCCGACCTCCAGACCATCGTCGAGCTGATCCGCCGCGTCGACAACGAGGAGCCGGTCGAGCGTCTGGACGCCGTGATCAAGCTCGACCCGACGCTGGGCTTCAAGATGCTGCGCTACATCAACTCGCCGGCGTTCGGGCTGCGCGTCGAGATCGCGTCGTTCCGCCACGCAATCATGATGCTCGGCTACCAGCGCCTCAAGCGCTGGCTCGCGCTGCTGCTCGCGCAGGCGAGCAAGGAGCCCGACGCCAAGCCGGTGATGTTCGCCGCGCTGCGCCGCGGGCTGCTGATGGAGGAACTGGTCAAGGCCAGCGGCCAGGGCGACGCGCAGCTGCGCGACGAGGCCTTCATCTGCGGCGTGTTCTCGCTGCTCGACAAGATGATGAAGCAGCCGTTCGACGAGCTGCTCAAGGCCGTGCCGGTGCCCGCCGGCGTGTCGCAGACGCTGGCCGGCGCGGACGGCCCGTACCGGCCGTACCTCGAGCTGGTGCAGGCGGTCGAGAACGCGTCGGTGTTCGACCTGCGCGAGATCGCCGAGCGGCTGATGATGTCCACCGGCGAGGTCAACGCCGCGCTGCTGCGCGCGCTGGCCCTCGCGCGCGAGCTGGGCTGACCGGCGCCAGCCCGGCCGATCCCCGCGCGGGCCGCACGGCGCTGCGTACACTGGGACCGGGCGGCACCCGAGGCCGCCCGCCTGCGATGAGCGTTGCCGCCGCCCCGTCCCCGCCGACCCCGTCCCGCCTGAGCGCCGCGAACCTCGCGGCCCTGCTCGACGCGGTGGCCGACGCCGTGCTCGTGTTCGACAGCCGCGGGCAGATCCACCACGCGAACCAGGCTGCGCGCGAACTCGGCGTCGCCGAGGCGGCGCGCGCGCTCGACGACCTCGCGGCGCTGTTTGGCGCCGACGCGCTGGCTTGGCTGCACCGGCTGCGCGGCACGGCGCCACCGCAGCCGGTGACGCAGCTCGCTCGGCTGGGCGACGGGCGCGTCGTCACGCTCGAGCTGTCGCGACTGCCCGGCGGCGCGTGGGCGCTGGTGCTTCGGCCGCTGGCCACGGCCGCGGCGGCCCCCGAAGGCGACCACGCGATCGACGAGTTGGTGCAGTGGTTCGACCTGAGCCCGGTGGGCATGGTGATGCTCGACGCCGAGGGGCTGGTCGTGCGCAGCAACCGCGCGTTCGAGGCGCTCGTCGGCCGCGTGCCGGTCACGGTGGCCGACGCCGACGCGCCGCTGCGCGAGCTGCTGGCCTGGCACGACGACGCGCAGGCCGTCGGCGCGGCGATCGTCGAGCGCCACGCGACGCTGTTCCAGCCCGACGGCAGCCGACGGCGCGTGGCCGCGCGGCTGCGCGTGATCGAGCCGGCGCCCGGGCAGCGGCGGCTGCTGGCCGTCGTCGAGGACCGCAGCGCCGAGGACGAGCGTGACCTGGCGCAGCTCGAGATCGGCGCGCTGATGGACACCGCCGGTGTCGGCGTCGCGACGTTCGACGAGTCGCGCGGCTGGCTGCGCAGCCAGGCGCCGCGCATGACGCCGGGGGCGGCGGCGGGCGGCGGCGCGTCGGTCGACGGCCTGCAGGCGATCTCGCGCGAGCTGGTCGACGCGGCGTCTCTGCCCGAGTACGAGCGACTGCAGCGCGCGCTCAAGGCCGGCGAGCGCGTTCAGGTGCGCTACGCGGTGCGCCACCCGACGCTCGGGCGGCGCTGGCTGCTCACGCGCGTCGAGCCCGGGCGGCTGGCCAGCGGGCGGCGCACGATGTCGGTCGTCACGCTCGACGTGACCGAGCAGGAGCGCTCCCGCGAGCAACTGCTGCTGCAGGCCGAGCGCACGCGCGCGGTCCTCGACTCGGTGCTGGTGGGCATCGTCACGGTGCGCGGCGGCGGCATCGAGTGGATGAACCGCTCGGCGCGGCGCATGTTCGGCGGCGAGCTGGCCGACTTCGCCAGCGCGCCGATCGCCGCCGTCGCGACGCCCGAGCCCGGCCACCCGCTGCGGCGCGACGACTGGATCGGCGTGCTCGCCGAGGGCCAGGCCGAGACCTTCGAGTGCCGGCTGAAGGCCCGCGACGGGCGCGAGTTCTGGGTCGTCGGCAACGTCGTGGCCACCGGCGGCGAGCTGACCTTCGCGCTGCTCGACATCGACGCCCGCCGCCAGGCCGAGCTGCGCATCGCGCAGGCGCAGGCCTCGCTCGAACGCATCATCGAGACCGCGCCGATGGCCATCGGGCTGGTCGACGCGGCGTCGCTGCGCGTGCTGCAGCTCAACCAGATGGCCGCTTCCTTCATCGGCTGCGGCATCGACGCCGCGGTCGGGCGGCGCATCGACGAGCTGTTCGGCGGCGACGACGGCGCGCAGCTGCGCGACGACCTGCGCGAGGCGCTGGCCAGCGACGCCGTGACGCGCCGCGAGTACCGCCGGCCCGGCGCCGGCGGCGCCACGCGCGTGTGGGACG
>JBBION010000174.1:0-6699 GCA_037443345.1 Rubrivivax sp.
ATCCCAAGAAGGTGCCGCGAGGCGTCGCGGCGCGGTACGGCGGCCGGCGCCCTGGCGTCAACGTTGGCCCCCTTCGCGCAGGAACTCGTTGAACCCCGGGTCGGCATAGGCGGCCGGCGGCAGCACGTCGGTGAGCAGGCGGGCGTCGATCTCGGCGGCCGCGCGCAGGCGGCGTTGCGACTGGTGCTCGCCGATCGCCCACACGCCGAGCACCATCGCGACGAGTGGCACCCAGGCCAGCGCACGCTGCCAGCGGGGCCCCGACGTCGGCGCGCGCCGTGCCGCCGCGCCCGCACCGACGACCATGGCATCGGCGGCCGCCTGGCGCTCGTGGCGCAGCCGCACCACGGCGGCCTGACGCGCGCGGCCGAGCCGCACGACGATGTCGGGCGCAAGCTCGGCGGCGGCACCATCGAGGTGCGCCGCGACGCGCTCGCCGAAGCGCACCTCGAGCGCGTCGTGGACAGGCAAGTGGCGCGTGGCGGGCGGCAGTGGCGACGGTGGGGTCATGGCACGATTCCTCGCAAACGCAAGGCGCGCGCCAGCGTATGCACCGCGCGCGAACAATGCGTCTTGACGCTGCCTTCGGTACATCCCATCGCTTGCGCCGTCTCGGCAACGTCCAGTTCCTCCCAATAACGCAGCAAAAACGCCTCCCGTTGACGTGCCGGGAGTCGCCCGACCTCGTCCTCGATCGCCGCGAGCACCTGCTGGCGCGACACCGACGTGTCGGTGCCTTCGACGCCGGCGTCGCCGTGCAGCGCCTCGAGCCGCTCGAGCAGGTCGAAGTCGCCGTCGTCGCCGGATTCGAGGTCCGACACGTTCTGCATGACGCCCTGGCGCACCCGCTGGCGGCGGAACCAGTCCATCGTGGCGTTGCCGAGGATGCGCTGGAACAGCGGCGCCAGCTCGGCCGCCGGCCGGTCGGCGTAGCGCTCGACGAGGCGGATCATCGCGTCCTGCACGATGTCCAGCGCCGCTTCGTCGTCGCGCACCGTGTAGGCGGTGCGCTTGAAGGCGCGTCGTTCGACGTTGCGGAGGAACTCGTCGAGTTCTTGTTCGGTGGCCAAGGCAGCGCGGGCGGCAGGCGGGCGGGCGCGGCCCGCGCGAAGCGGCGCGGATTATCACACCGGGTCATGGCGACGACGGCGGTGACATAATGTGCGGTCGCACAACGCTCTTTTCGGGTCTCGAGCAGGGTGGCCGACCCGGGCGCCCCGTTTCTGACCGCGCAGGCTCCGATTCCGCCTCACGAGGGCGCGAGGAGGGGCACCGATGGTTTTTCGTCAGAGAAATTCACTGAGGTTCAAGGAAATGGACATGTCTGCCGCGGAAGTCAAGCGTGCCTCGGTGCTGGATGCCCAGGCGCAGCCGCACACTCCCTCCACCGACCCGAACGGGTCGGAGATCCTCGTCCGCTGCCTGCAGGCCGAAGGGGTCAAGTACCTCTGGGGCTACCCCGGCGGCGCCGTGCTGTACATCTACGACGCGCTGTACAAGCAGGACAGCATCCAGCATGTGCTCGTGCGTCACGAGCAGGCGGCGGTGCACGCTGCCGACGGCTACGCCCGTGCCACCGGCGAGGTCGGCGTCGCGCTGGTGACGTCCGGCCCCGGCGTGACGAATGCCGTGACGGGCATCGCCACGGCCTACATGGACTCGATCCCGATGGTGATCATCACCGGGCAGGTTCCGACGCCGGCGATCGGCCTCGACGCGTTCCAGGAGTGCGACACGGTGGGCATCACGCGCCCGATCGTCAAGCACAACTTCCTCGTCAAGGACGTGCGCGAGCTGGCGACGACGATCAAGAAGGCGTTCCACATCGCGCGCACCGGCCGTCCAGGCCCCGTCGTCGTCGACATCCCGAAGGACGTGTCGCTGAAGACGGCGCCGTTCCACTACCCCGACAAGGTCGAGATGCGCTCGTACAACCCGGTGCGCAAGGGCCACGGCGGGCAGATCCGCAAGGCGGTGCAGCTGCTGATGCAGGCCAAGCGGCCCTACATCTACACGGGCGGCGGCGTGATCCTGGGCAATGCGTCGGCCGAGCTGCGCGAACTGGTCGACCTCGTCGGCGCGCCGTGCACGAACACGCTGATGGGGCTGGGCGCCATCGCGGCCAGCGAGCCCAAGTTCCTCGGCATGCTCGGCATGCACGGCACCTACGAGGCCAACATGACGATGCAGCACTGCGACGTGCTGCTGGCCGTCGGCGCGCGCTTCGACGACCGCGTGATCGGCAACCCGAGGCACTTCGCGCAGGTCGAGCGCAAGATCATCCACATCGACATCGACCCGTCGAGCATCTCCAAGCGTGTCAAGGTCGACATCCCGATCGTCGGCGACGTCAAGGAGGTGCTCGTCGAGCTGATCGCGCAGATCCGCGAGTCGCAGCAGAAGATCGACGCGCAGGCGCTCGGCGCGTGGTGGGCGCAGGTCAACGAGTGGCGCGGGCGCAACTGCCTCGCGTACCGCAAGAGCCAAGAGGTGATCAAGCCGCAGTACGTGGTCGAGACGCTGTGGAACCTGACGAAGGACAGCGACTGCTACGTCACGTCCGACGTCGGCCAGCACCAGATGTGGGCCGCGCAGTTCTACGGCTTCGAGCAGCCGCGCCGCTGGATCAACTCCGGCGGTCTGGGCACGATGGGCGTGGGTCTGCCGTACGCGATGGGCATCAAGCTCGCGAAGCCCGAGTCCGACGTGTTCTGCATCACCGGCGAGGGCTCGATCCAGATGTGCCTGCAGGAGCTGTCGACCTGCAAGCAGTACGCCACGCCGGTCAAGGTCGTCTCGCTGAACAACCGCTACCTGGGCATGGTGCGCCAGTGGCAGCAGCTCGACTACGGCGGGCGCTACTCGCACAGCTACATGGACGCGCTGCCCGACTTCGTTAGGCTGGCCGAGGCCTATGGGCACGTCGGCCTGCTGGTCGAGAAGCCGTCCGACGTCGAGCCGGCGCTGCGCGAGGCGATCCGGCTGAAGGACCGCACCGTGTTCCTCGACGTGCGCACCGACCCGACCGAGAACGTCTGGCCGATGGTGCAGGCGGGCAAGGGCATCACCGAGATGCTGCTGGGGTCCGAGGACCTGTGACCCGGCGCGCGCCGGCGGGCGAGGCGGCGTCACCGCGCCGCCTCGAGCCCCGGCGCGGCGCCGGCGAACGGCCGGGGACCGTTTCCGACATTCATCGACATTCGAAGGGCGCGGCCAAGGCGCCGTCGTTACCGCGACGGCCGCTGAAGAGCGCGAAGGACGAAACCCATGAGACACATCATCGCGGTGCTGCTCGAGAACGAGCCCGGCGCGCTGTCGCGCGTCGTGGCGCTGTTCTCGGCGCGCGGCTACAACATCGAGAGCCTGACGGTGGCGCCGACGGAAGACCCGTCGCTGTCGCGCATGACGATCGTCACCACCGGCAGCGACGAGGTGATCGAGCAGATCACCAAGCACCTGAACCGCCTGATCGAGGTCGTCAAGGTCGTCGACCTGACCGAGGGCAGCTACACCGAGCGCGAGCTGATGCTGGTCAAGGTGCGCGCCGTCGGCAAGGAGCGCGAGGAGATGAAGCGCATGGCCGACATCTTCCGCGGCCGCATCATCGACGTGACCGAGAAGACCTACACGGTCGAGCTGACGGGCGACGGCGCCAAGCTCGACGCCTTCCTCGTCGCGATCGACCGTGCCGCGATCCTCGAGACGGTGCGCACCGGCGCCAGCGGCATCGGCCGCGGCGAGCGCATCCTGAGAGTGTGACCCACCCCCGGAGCGCCTTCGGCGCCTCCCCCTCGAGGGGGCGCCGCCTGCAGACCGGCGAAGCCGGATCCGCGGCGGCCGCTTGACACGGGCGACTTGCCGCCCGCCCCGGCCCACTGCAAGACATCACGATTGGAGATCACCATGAAGGTCTATTACGACAAGGACGCCGACCTGAGCCTGATCAAGGGCAAGCAGGTCGCGATCATCGGTTACGGCTCGCAGGGCCACGCGCACGCGCAGAACCTCAATGACAGCGGCGTGAAGGTCACCGTCGGCCTGCGCCGCGGCGGGGCGAGCTGGGCGAAGGTCGAGAAGGCCGGGCTGAAGGTCGCCGAGGTGGCCGAGGCCGTGAAGACCGCCGACGTCGTGATGATCCTGCTGCCCGACGAGCAGATCGCCGCCGTCTACAAGAACGACGTCGAGCCGCACATCAAGCAGGGCGCCTCGCTCGCGTTCGCGCACGGCTTCAACGTGCACTACGGCCAGGTCGTGCCGCGCGACGACCTCGACGTGTGGATGGTCGCGCCGAAGGCCCCCGGCCACACGGTGCGCAACACCTACACCCAGGGCGGCGGCGTGCCGCACCTGATCGCGGTGCACCAGGACAAGAGCGGCAAGGCGCGCGACCTGGCGCTGTCGTACGCGGCGGCCAACGGCGGCGGCAAGGCCGGCATCATCGAGACCAACTTCCGCGAGGAGACCGAGACCGACCTGTTCGGCGAGCAGGCCGTGCTGTGCGGCGGGACGGTCGAGCTGATCAAGGCCGGCTTCGAGACGCTGGTCGAGGCCGGCTATGCGCCCGAGATGGCCTACTTCGAGTGCCTGCACGAACTCAAGCTGATCGTCGACCTGATCTACGAGGGCGGCATCGCGAACATGAACTACTCGATCTCGAACAACGCCGAGTACGGCGAGTACGTCACCGGCCCGAAGATCGTGACGGACGAGACGAAGAAGGCCATGCGCCAGGCGCTCAAGGACATCCAGACCGGCGAGTACGCGAAGAGCTTCATCCTCGAGAATCGTGCAGGCGCGCCGACGCTGCTGTCACGCCGCCGCCTGACCGCCGAGCACGACATCGAGGTCGTCGGCGAGAAGCTGCGCGCGATGATGCCGTGGATCAAGGCCAACAAGCTGGTCGACAAGAGCCGCAACTGAACGCGCCGGCTGTCGTGCGAAAGGGCCGCCCCGGGCGGCCCTTTTCGTTGCGCGCCACGCGGTATCCTCGCGATCCATGACGGACCCGACCGCCCACCCCGAGCCGGACGACGACGACGCGCCGGTCGCGCGCCCGCGCCGCAAGGGCATCTACATCCTGCCCAACCTGTTCACGGTCGCGGCGCTGTTCGGCGGCTTCTACGGCATCGTCATGGCGATCAACGGCCGCTTCGAGCAGTCGGCGATCGGCATCTTCGCGGCGATGGTGCTCGACAGCCTCGACGGGCGCGTCGCGCGGCTGACGAACACGCAAAGCGCCTTCGGCGAGCAGATGGACAGCCTGGCCGACATGGTCAGCTTCGGCGCCGCGCCGGCAGTGATCGTCTACGTCTGGGCGTTGAGCGGGCTGGGCAAGCTCGGCTGGATCGCCGCCTTCGTCTACTGCGCCTGCGCGGCGCTGCGCCTGGCGCGCTTCAACACCAACATCGGCGTCGTCGACAAGCGCTTCTTCCAGGGCCTACCGAGCCCGGCGGCGGCCGCGCTCGTCGTCGGCTTCATCTGGATCATGGACGACGCGGGCATCCGCGGCGCGACGCGCATCGACTGGCTGGCGTGGGGCGCTTTCGCGCTGACGCTGTACGCCGGGCTGACGATGGTCACCAACGTGCCGTTCTACAGCTTCAAGGACGTCAACTTCCGCAAGTCGGTGCCGTTCGTCGCCGTCGTCGCGATCGCGCTGGGCATCGCGCTGATCACGATCCACCCGCCGACGGTGCTGTTCTCGCTGTTCTGCGTCTACGGCGTCTCGGGCTACGCCGTCTACGCGTGGCGCAAGAGCAAGGGCAAGCCGGTCAGCGTGATCGCGACGTCGACCGACGAGCCCGACGAGAAGGGTCTGCACTCGTGACCCGCGCCGGCGCAGGCGCCGCGGGGCCGTGCTACATTTGCCGCATGGATCTCGGTCGCGACCTCCTCGTGCTAGCGCTTCTACGTGCCCCGCGGGTGCGCTGATCGATCACGTCCGAACGAACCGTCCGAGTCTTTCCCCGATCAACGGCCCGCCAGCGCAACGCAGCGGGCCGTTTGCTTTGAGGCGATGGGGCTGCGTGCAACGACCCCGAACCTGCCCAGGAGAACGTCATGACCGACAAGCTGATCATCTTCGACACCACGTTGCGCGACGGCGAGCAGTCGCCCGGGGCCTCGATGACCAAGGACGAGAAGCTGCGCATCGCGCGCCAGCTCGAGCGGTTGCGCGTCGACGTGATCGAGGCCGGGTTCGCGGCGTCGAGCAACGGCGACTTCGAGGCCGTCAAGGCGATCGCCGACCACGTCAAGGGGTCGACCGTCTGCTCGCTGGCACGCGCGAACGACCGTGACATCGCCCGCGCGGCCGAGGCGCTCAAGGGCGCGCCGCGCGCGCGCATCCACACCTTCATCGCGACCAGCGAACTGCACATGGCCAAGAAGCTGCGCATGTCGCGCGAGCAGGTGCTCGAGCAGGCGAAGCTCGCGGTGCGCTTTGCGCGCAACCTGTGCGACGACGTCGAGTTCTCGCCCGAGGATGGCTACCGCAGCGACCCCGACTTCCTGTGCCAGGTGCTGGAGGCGGTCATCGCCGAGGGCGCCGGCACGATCAACATCCCCGACACCGTCGGCTACGCGGTGCCCGAGCTGTACGGCCACTTCATCCGCCAGCTGCGCGAGCGCATCCCGAACTCGGGCAAGGCGGTGTGGAGCGTGCACTGCCACAACGACCTCGGCATGGCGGTGGCCAAC
>JBBION010000175.1:0-6674 GCA_037443345.1 Rubrivivax sp.
CGCAGGGCGACGCGCCGCTGCGCCTGCGCGTGGTGGGCGGGCTGGCGCAGCTGCCGCAGTACACGCGCCACGAGGCGCCGTTCTGGACCCAGGAGCTGCCGCGCCTGAGCGGCGGGCGCGCGCGCGCCGACATCGTGGCCTTCGACGTGGCCGGCATCGCCGGCAGCGAGATGCTGCGGCTGATGCAGATCGGCGCCGTGCCGTTCGGCACCGCGCTGCTGCCGCTGGTGGCCGCGCACGATCCCGAGCTCGGCGCGCCCGACCTGGCCGGCCTGAACCCCGACATGCCCACGCTGCGCCGCCACGTGGCGGCGTTCCGCCCGCACCTCGAGCGCCGGCTGCGCGAGCGCTGGGGCCTCGAACTGCTCGCCGTCTACACTTACCCGGCGCAGGTCACGTTCTGCACGCGTCCGTTCGCCGCCCTGGGCGACCTCGCGGGGCGGCGCATCCGCACGTCGAACGCGACGCAGTCGGACCTCGTCGAGGCGCTCGGCGCGACGCCGGTACAGACCGCGTTCGCCGAGATCGTGCCCAAGCTGCGCCAGGGCGACATCGAGTGCGCGATCACCGGCACGATGTCGGGCAACGTGATCGGCCTGCACGAGGTCACGTCGCACGTGCACACGATGGCGGCCAACTGGGGACTGGCTGTGTTCGCCGCCAACGCGGTGGCGTGGCAGGCGCTGCCGTCCGACCTGCGCGAGCCGCTGCGCGCGGGGCTGCAGCGGCTCGAGCAGGCGGTGTGGACCGATGCCGACCGCGAGACGGGCGAGGGGCTGGTCTGCAATCGCGGCGACGCCGCCTGCAACGGCGGTCGGCGCGGACGCATGGCCGTCGTCGAGCCCACGCCGGCCGACGCGCAGCGCTGGCGCGACATCGTCGTCGCGACGGTGCTGCCGCGCTGGGTGCAGCGCTGCGGCGCGCGTTGCGCGTCGGTGTGGAACGACACGCTCGCGCCGGTCACCGCGATCGAGGCGCCGCGCGGTCGATGAACCGGCGCCTGCAGGTCACGCACGTCGTCTGGCTCGTCGCCGGGCTGTTCTCGCTGGCCGTGGCCGGCACCGCGGCCTGGGTGCTCGGCGAGCTGCGCGCGCGCGCCGAGCGCCACGCCTGCCAGCAGGCCGAGAGCCTGGCGCGCGGCGCCGAGAACGGGCTCAACGGTATCCTGCTCGACGCCGACCTGATGCTCGCCGGCCTCGAGCAGATGCCGGGCCTGTTCGTGGCGCCGGGCCGCGTGGCCGACGCGCAGCGGGCCGCGCCGATCCTGCGTTCGCTCGTCGAGCAGCGCCTGCTGGTGCACGACCTGATGGTCCTCGACGGCCAGGGCGGCATCGTCGCCACCGGCGACGCCACGGCGGGCGTGGCGCCCAGCCTGCCTGACGGCTTCCTGGCCGGCGTGCTGGTGCAGCCGGTGCCGCAGCTCGGCGTCAGCGCGCCGTCGACGAGCTTTCGCACCGGCGAGCGGGTGCTGTACCTGGCGCGCCCGCTCGGCGCCCCCGGCCCCGGGCGGCTCGTCGCGGTGGCGGCGGTGCCGGTGGCCGCGCTGGCCACGCTGATGGCGCCCAAGATCCCGCTGGACGGCGCGTCGGTCGCGCTCGAGAGCGACACCGGCGTGCTGCTCGCCAGCGCCCCCGCCAACGACTCGCTGCTTGGCCGCCGCGCCTCGCCGGTGGCCGTCAAGTCGGACGGCACCGCGCACTGGCGCCCCGGCCGGCTGGACGCGCGGCCCGAGTGCGCGTCGACGCGGCCCACCGTCTACGCGTCGGTGCTCGTCACGGCCGGGCTGTCGCGGGCGTCGACGTGGGCCGCGTGGCAGCCGCTGCGCACGACGACGCTGGCGGTCGCCGGCGTGTTCGTCGCGCTGGCGCTGGCGCTGGCCGCGCTGGCGCAGACCTACCTCGCGCGGCTGACGCGCGCGTCGGCCGACGCCCTTGGCGCGCGCCAGGTGCTCGAGGAGGCGCTGGCGTCGATGGAGGAGGGCTTCGTGCTGTGCGACGCCGACGACCGCGTCGTGCTGTGGAACGAGCGCTACCTCGCGCTGTTCCCGCACCTGCGCGGCGTCGTCGCGCCGGGCGTGCCGTTCGAGCGACTCGCGTGGGCCGCCTCGCACGCGCTGCTGCCCGACGCCGACGACGCCGCGCGCCAGGCCTGGGTCGACGAGCGGCTGGCCGCGCACCGCGCCGTGGGCCGCGACGTCGAGCAGCGCCTGCCCGACGGCACGCTCGTCAGCACCGTCGAGCGGCGCACCGCCAACGGCGGCACCGTCGGCGTGTACCGCGACGTCACCGCCGCGCGCACCGCGGCCGAGGAGCTCGAGCGCGCGCGCCGCGCGGCCGAGGCCGCCAACGAGGCCAAGAGCCGCTTCCTGGCGACGATGAGCCACGAGATCCGCACCCCGCTCAACGGCGTGCTCGGCATGAACGGCCTGCTGCTCGACACCGCGCTCGACGCGCGCCAGCGCCTGTACGCCGAGACGATCCGCAGCTCGGGCGAGACGCTGCTCAACGTCATCAACGACGTGCTCGACATGTCGCGCCTCGAGGCCGGGCGCGTGCGCCTCGAGCCCGCGCCGTTCGACGCTGTGACGCTGGTCGACGAGGTCGTCGCGCTGCTGGGCGCGCGCGCGGCGGCCAAGGGCATCACGCTCGTCGCCGAGCACGACCGCGGGGGCGACGGCGCGCTGCTCGAGGGCGACGCCAGCCGCATCCGCCAGGTGCTGTTCAACCTGGTCGGCAACGCCGTCAAGTTCACCGAGCGCGGCGGGGTGACGGTGCGCACACGGCGCGTGCCGCGCGCCGACGGCGGCGTCGACTGGACCGTGGCCGTGCGCGACACCGGCATCGGCATCGCGCCCGACGCCGTGCCGGCGCTGTTCCAGCGCTTCAGCCAGGGCGACACGCGCGCCGCGCGCCAGTTCGGCGGCAGCGGGCTGGGGCTGGCGATCTCGCGCGAACTCGTCGAGCTGATGGGCGGGCGCATCGACTTCGACAGCCGGCTCGGGCACGGTAGCGAGTTCCGGGTCACGCTGCCGCTGCGCGCCGTCGCGCGGCCGGCGGCCGCCGCGTCGCCGCCCGCGGCCGAGCCTGCCGCCGCGGCCGGCCGCAAGGCGCTGCGAGTGCTCGTGGCCGAGGACAACCGCGTCAACCAGCTGCTGATCACCGCGATGCTCGCGCAGATGGGCCACCACGCCGACGTCGTCGGCGACGGCCGCGAGGCGCTGCGCCAGGTGCAGGAGGTCGACTACGACCTCGTGCTGATGGACATCCAGATGCCCGAGATGGACGGCGTCAGCGCCACGCGCGCGATCCGCGCCCTGCCCGGCCGCGTGGGCCGCGTGCCGATCGTCGCGGTGTCGGCCAACGTGCTGGCCGACCAGCACGCCGCCTACCGCGAGGCGGGCATGGACGACCTGGTGCCCAAGCCGATCGACCAGGCGCGGCTGGCGCGGGCCATCGCGGCGGCGACCGCGCCCGCCTGACGCGCCGGCGCTCAGGCCGGCGCGGCGTCGGCCAGTTCGACGATCACCGGCGCGTGGTCGCTCGGCCGCTCCGCCTTGCGCGGCGCCTTGTCGATCGTGCACGCGACGACGCGCGGCTTGAGCGCCTCGCTGACCAGCACGTGGTCGATGCGCAGCCCCTGGTTCTTGCGGAACGCGAGGTTGCGGTAGTCCCACCACGTCCAGCTCTTCGGCGGCTGCTCGAACAGGCGAAACGCGTCGACGAGCCCGACGCCGAGCAGCTCGCGGAAGTGCGCGCGCTCCTCGGGCGTGCAGTGGATCTGCCCGGCCCACGCGACGGGATCGTGGACGTCGCGGTCCTCGGGGGCGATGTTGAAGTCGCCCAGCAGCACGAGCTGCGGGTGCACCGCCAGCTCGGCCCGGACCCAGTCGCGCAGCGCCTCGATCCAGCGCATCTTGTAGGCGAACTTGTCGCTGCCCGGCGCCTGTCCGTTGGGGAAGTAGGTGTCGATCACGCGCACGCCGCCGACCGTCGCCGCGATGACGCGCGCCTGCTCGTCGTCGAAGCCGGGGATGTTGCGCACCACGTCGACCGCGTCGCCGGCCTCGGCCTTCGTCAGCAGCGCGACACCGTTGTAGGTGCGCTGGCCGAACCACTGCGCGCGGTAGCCCGCGGCCTCGATCTCGGCGGCGGGGAACTTGTCGTCGGTGAGCTTGGTTTCCTGCAGCGCGATCGCGTCGACCGGGTTCGCCTGCAGCCAGCCGAGCAGTTGCGGCAGGCGCACCGCGAGCGAGTTGACGTTCCAGGTGGCGAGTTTCAAGTCGGTCTTTGTCCAGGATCGTGTTCGATGCCGGCTTCGCCCCGCCGTCGGCGTGCCGGCGGCGGATTCGGGTGCGCGGGACGCGGACGCGGCCGACGCCCGTCGGCGGTATCGCGGCCGCGTCATCGTACATGGTGCGGTCGGGGCACCCGGCTGCCGATGCCGCCTGCGCGTCCGCCCGCTGTCGCCGTCACCGATGCGGGCGGCGACGCCGCTCGGGCCGCCGCGCGCGGCTCAGCCGCCGGCCAGCCGCTGCACCAGGTCGTCGGCGCAGGCGCGCGCCGTGTCGGCGATGAACTGCTGGGCCCTGGCACCGTCGTTGGCCTGGAAATCCGCCACGTCGATCGTGCGGCTGCTCAGGTCGATCGAGCAGGTGCCACGCCACAGCGTCTTGCCGGCCCCGGCGTCGTACAGCGTCGCCGTGCCGCCGAACATCGTGTAGCGGTAGGTCTGCCAGTTCATCGGCAGGTAACCCATCCAGTACCCGCGCATGTCGACCGCCAGCACCAGGCCGCTGTCGAAGCGCTGTCGCAGCGCCTGCGCCAGGTCGGCGTCGGCGGTCGACGAGCCGGTCATCGGTGGCAGCGGCGCCGCGACGCGCTCCCATCGCCCGGCGCCTGCGGCCTGCAGCCGCTCCAGGAGCCGGTCGCCGATCAGCGCGGTCGGGTCGGGGTAGCGGTGGCGTCGCGCGAGTTCGCCATAGCTGGGCAGGTCCTGCGACTTCGTCGCGATCGCCATCAGCCCGCCGCCCACGGCGTCCTTGGGCGTGGTCATCACGGGGGCCACGGATGGCGCATGCACGACACGTACCAGTGGCGCGCTGCGCAGCGCGGCGCGTGCGTCGTCGCCCAGCGGCACCGGCGCGGTCGCGCAGCCGGCGGCGAGGGCGGCCGCGAGAAGCGCCGGCACGCGCCAGGCACCCAGGATCGATCGCACTGCATCCATCGCCGGTCTCCCTTCGTTCACAACGGAACCGTCTGCCCGCGCGGCAGCGGCTTCAGCACCTGCGCGAGGTCGACGGCGCGCAACGCGCTGCACAGTTCCTCGAGCCCCTGCGTGAAATGGCTCCAGCCATCCATGTGGATCGGCACCACCGAACGCGGCTCGAGCGCCTGCACGAGGCGCACGGCCTCGCGCGCGTCGAAGCTCCAGTGCGCGCAGCGCCGCAGCAGGCCGCTGCCGAAGCGCGCGGCGCCCAGGTGCACGAACAGCGTGTCGATCGGCCCGTACCGGCCCACGGCCGCCAGCCCGTCGAACCACACGGTGTCGCCGGTCACGTACAGGCGCTGCGCCGCCGGCCCTTCGACGAGGAAGCCGGTCACCGGCCCGGCCAGCCAGTTCGTGCCGGCACGGCCATGGCGGGCGGGCACCGCGGTCACGCGCACGCCGGCCGACGCGAAGTCGACGTGCTCGCCCGCCTCGAGGCCGCGTGCGTGGGGCACGCCCCGGGCGCGCAGGCGCAGCGCACCCAGCGGGGTCGTCAGCACGCATCCGGCACGGCGGGCGACCTCCAGCCCGGCGCGGTCGAGGTTGTCGCGGTGCTGGTCGTGGCTCAGCAGCACGACGTCCACGGCATCGACCTGTGCGGGCGTCAGCGCGGGCGGCGTCAGTGCGCCGTACCGCCACGCGGGCCCGTCGAGCCGGCGGTTCAGCCGCCACGACGCGCCGGGCGGGTCGAACACCGGGTCGGTGACCATGCGCAGCCCGGGCACTTCCAGCAGGACGGTGGCCGAGCCCACGTAGGTGGCGCGCCAGCCGGAGGCAGCGTCACTCATCGAACGGCGCCTTCGCGACCAGGTCGAGGAACCCGAAGCGGCCCACGTACAGGCCGATGCGCGTGCGCGGCGCGCGCGCGGCCTCGTCGCGCAGGCAGGCGCACAGCGCGCGCTTGAAGCCCGCGCGCGGATGGCGCTCGAGCACGGCGTCGCGCCACGGCGCAGGCAGCTCGCGCCGGTGCGTGCCGAGTACGTCGAGCGCCGCGCCGGCCTGCAGCAGGTGTGCCTCGGCGCCGGCCGACGGCGGCACGAGCGGGTCGAGGTGCCGCGCGATCGCGCAGGCGCAGGCGTGAGCCCGCTCGAGCGTCATCCCGTGGTCGGCCAGCCACTGCCGTGCGGCGCGCGCGCCGCGCAGCGCGAAGCAGTCGTCGACGGGCTCGGCGGCCGACGGCGTGAGCCCGACGTCGTGCAGCAGGCACGAGGCGAACAGCACCTCGCGGTCGTGCGCCGCGCCGCGCGTCAGCGCCAGCAGCGAACTCCACGCGTAGGTGCGCAGCACGTGCTGCTGCAGCCACAGCGGCTGGCGCTGCGCGGTCCACGCCAGCAGCGCCGGGGCGAGGGGCCCCGGAGGCGGCGCGACATGGTCGAGCGCGCGTGCATCCAGCGGCGTATCGGCGGCCG
>JBBION010000176.1:0-6648 GCA_037443345.1 Rubrivivax sp.
GGCCCTGCCTCGCCGCCACCGTCCGGCGGCAGCACGGCCGCCGGGCCCGCCGCCGTCAGCGGCCGGCATCGCGCCCGTGCGGCGTCGAGTGCTCAGGTCACGACGTCGGCGGGCGTGCCGCGGTCGTCGAGGGCTCGCGCCAGGGCATGCTGGGCGTGCAGGTCGGCGCGGGCGTCGAGCGCACGGTGTTCATCGGTCCAGGCCTTGCAGCAATGTTAGCAAGATCCGCGCCGTCGCCTGCGGCGCGCAGCTTGCCCGGCCGCGTCGAGGCCGACACCTCGTTCAAGCTAGGGAAGGCCGGCAATTCGCCGTTGATCCGGCTTGTGGCCCGCGTCTCGGGGGCGGACCATTCACGCAGGCGTCGCAACCGCCTCGCGACGAGGGAAACTTACGGTTGCCGTTCGTGCCGACTGACACTGCCATGTCGCCGCTTGCTTCGACCTCCGACGCCACCACGGGCGAGCCTGCCTGGCTGGCGGCGCGCGGGGCGCTGCTGTCGGCCTGGGTCGAGCGCCAGCAGGCCGCGCTGGCGGTCAAGGACGCCGACAGCGGCCGCTACGTCGAGGTGAATGCCGCGATGGCCTCGCTGCTGGGCCGTGCTGCCGACGACGTCGTCGGACGCACCGATCCGGAGCTGTTCGGCGCCGAGGTGGCGCAGGTGCTGCGCGCGGCCGACCTGGCGGCGCTGGCGGGCGGCGCCGTGTCGGCCACCGAGCACCGCTTCGACCTGCAGGGGCAGCGACGCGAGTTCGGCGTGCTGCGGCTGGCGCACGCCGGGCTCGACGGGCGGCGCTGGCTGGCCAGCCTGTGGAGCGACCTCGCGCCGCAGCGCCAGAAGGACGCCCAGCTGCGCCAGGCGCTCGAGCAGCTCGAGCAGCAGCAGCGCGCCAACGCGCAGCTGCGCGGCGAGCTGCACGAGCAGCACGGCCTGCGCGACGCGGCCACCGGCCTGTACAACCGTGCCCACTTCGACGACCTGCTCAAGCGCGAGATCGACCTGTCGAACCGCGAGCACCGCGAGTTCGCGCTGGTGTCGATCGCGCTCGACCCGCCGTCGGCCCAGGTGGCCGCGCTCGGCGACCCGGCATGGCGCGCGCTGCTCGCGGCTGTCGGCCGCCTGCTGCGCGGCAACACGCGTGCGATGGACGCGTCGTGCCACCTCGAGGACGGCCGCTTCGCGGTGCTGCTGTCCGGCGTCGGGCTGGCCACCGCACACTCGCGAATGGAAGGCCTGCGCCGTCAGTGCGCCACGCAGATCGTGATGCTCGACGGGCGTGAGCTCGGCTTCACCGTCTCGATGGGCGTCGCGAGCTTCCCGCACACCGCGCACTCGCTCGACGACCTGCTCGCGGCCTGCCACGACGCGCTGGCCGAGGCGCGGCGCCGCGGTGGCAACCACGTCACGCTGGCCAGCATCCGCTTCGAGCGGTCCTGATCGCGGCGCCGCGCGGCCGGTGCTCAACCGATCCAGGCCTTCGCGAACATGTAGCTGGCCAGCCCGTACAGCATGAACGCGAAGATGCGCTTGAGCTGGCGCACATCCATCGCGTGCGAGGCGCGCGCGCCCAGCGGCGCGGTGGCCACGCTGGCCAGCGAGACGACGACCAGCGCCGGCACGAAGAGGTAGCCGAAGGCCCCGGGCAGGGCGGCCGGCAGCGACCAGCCCGCGATCGCGTAGCCGGCGGTGTTGGCCAGCGCGATCGGAAAGCCCAGCGCCGCGCTCGTGCCCACGGCCTGGTGCATCGGCACGTGGCCGCGCGTCATCCACGGCACCGACAGGAACGCGCCGCCGGCACCGACCAGCCCCGAGACGAACCCGATCACGCCGCCCATCGCCGCCTGGCCGCCGGCACTGGGCAGGCGGTGCGTCGCGCGCGGCGGCCGCGCCAGCAGCATCTGCGTGGCCATCGCGGCGATGAACACGCCGAACAGGAGCCCCAGCCAGCGGCCCTTGAGCAGCGCGAACGCGCCAGCGCCGGCGAGCAGGCCACCCACCACGATGCCCGGCGCGATCGTGCCCACGAGGTCCCAGCGCACCGCGCCGCGCGCATGGTGCGCGCGCACGCTCGACAGCGACGTGAAGAGGATCGTCGCCATCGAGGTGGCGATCGCCATCTTGACCGCCAGCCCGGTCTCGACGCCGCGGTTCGAGACGATCAGCGTCATGAACGGCACCAGCAGCATGCCGCCACCGACGCCGAGCAGCCCGGCCATGAAGCCCACCGCGCCGCCGAGCGCGAGCAGCTCGACGATCAGCAGCGCGTCGAGGCTCAACGCGCCGCGCCCTGCGGTGCGTCGAGCGCCGCCAGCACCGCGCGCCACTGCGCCGGCGTGACGGGCGTGATCGACAGCCGGTTGCCACGCTGCAGCACCTGCAGGTCGGCCAGCTCGGGGCGCTCGCGCATCTCGCGCAGGCTCAGCAGCCGCGTCTTGCGCACCAGCCGCACGTCGACGTGCAGCCAGCGCGGCGCGTCGGGCGACGCCTTGGGGTCGTGGTACGGGCTCGCGGGGTCGAACTGCGTCGCGTCGGGGTAGGCCGCGCTGGCCACTTCGGCGAGCCCGGCGATGCCCGGCTCGGCGCACGACGAGTGGTAGAAGAGGACACCGTCGCCGACGCGCATCGCGTCACGCATGAAGTTGCGCGCCTGGTAGTTGCGCACGCCGGTCCACGGCACCGTCTGGCGCGGCGCGCGCGCGAGGTCGTCGATCGAGCACTCGGCGGGCTCGCTCTTCATCAGCCAGTGGGCCACGGCGGGGAAACGGCGCGGGGAGGGGCAGGACGGGGGCGGGCAGGGTGTCCGCCGCGAGGCGGGGGCCGCATTCCTGAACCCTCAGGGAAGTTCAGGTGGGCGAGGTCAGCGTGGCTTCGGGTTCATCTGACGCGAGACGATCACACCAGCCGCGCGATGTTCCAAGCCCTGGCTCGATGAGCATCGGTTCAAGGAAATCTAGACCCACGCACACGCGACGGACGAACCCATTCTAGGGCCGCGCGTGCCGAAGGGTCACAGCAGGCGGCCGTCGTCGCCGAGCGCGGCGTCGATGCGCGTGATCAATGCCTGCACTTCGTCGTCGCCGACGGTCGTGCCCTTGCGCGCCGCCGGTTCGGCGGCCGTTGGCGGTGGCGACGGCGGCGGGCTCGCGGGGCGCTCGGCGAGCTGGTACGCGAGGTTCAGTGCCGCCAGCACCGCCATGCGCTCGCGTGCCTTGACCTTGCCGGCGTCGCGGATCGCGCTCATCTCCTTGTCGACCGTCGCGACCGCGGCCAGCAGCGTGGTCTCGCCGCCGTCGGGGCAGCCGAGCCGGTAGCTCTGGCCGAGGATCGTGACCTCGATCTGCTTCACGTCGCGCCCCCGGCGTCGCTGCCGGCCGGCAGCTTGTCGAGCAGTGCGTCGATGCGCGCGCGCGCCGCCGACAGCCGCGACTTCAGGCTGTCGCGCTCGGCCACCAGCGTGGCCACCTGCTGCTCGAGCAGCGCATTGGTGCGCTTGAGTTCTTCGTGCCGCAGCAGCAGCCGGTCGATGCGTTCGGCCAGCGAGTCGAGGGTTGCCATGCGTTGCGCCGCATCAAAGGTGGTTTCGATTGTAGGGGCGCGGTCAGGCGCCGCTGCTACGATGCGGCGCGTTGGTGCCTGGGTCGGCCGTCGTGCCGCCCTGGGGTAAACGGGAAGCAGGAAGGCCGACTCCAGCGGAGAACGCCCAACCTGCGCTGCCCCCGCAACGGTAAGCGGACGGGCACGGGCGTCGTTCTTGCGCACGTGCTCCGCTTCGGCGCAGTGGCCACTGGTGCAGCCGCACCGGGAAGGTCGCCGAGGTCGCATCCGCCAGCCCGGATACCGGCCAACGGGTGGCGCGCCGCGCGAGCGGCGGGCCTTGTCGCGGCGGCCTGCGGGGAAGCGGGCTGCGGCCCTCGAATCCGTATTCATCCATGATCCGTTCCACTCTCGCCCCGCGACGTGTCCGCGCGTGCGTCGCTTCGTCGCTGGCCGCGTCCGCCCTGCTCGCCGCGGCCGGCGCCGCGGCCCAGGACACCCCCACCGTCGTCGTCACCGGCAGCGTGCTGGCGCGCACCGTCGGCACCGAACTGGCTGCCGCCAGCGTGCTCACGCGAAGCGACCTCGAGCGCGCCGGCGTGCGCGACCTCGTCGCTGCGCTCGGCCTGCTCGGCACCGCGGTGCCCGAGCAACTCGGCGGTCCCGGCACGCAGGCCGCGTTGCGGCTGCGCGGCGCCGACACGCGCGACACGCTGGTGCTGATCGACGGCGTGCCGATCACCGACGTGACCAGCGGCCAGGCGTCGATCGCGTCGATCGCGATCGACGACATCGAGCGCATCGAGGTCGTGCGCGGCAACCTGTCGGCGCTGCACGGCGGCAACGCGACCGGCGGCGTGCTGCAGATCTTCACGCGCCGCGGCCGCAGCGGCGCCGATGCCACCGTGCACGCCGGCCTGGGCACGCGCGCGACGCGCGGCGCCGGCGCGAGCCTCGCCGGCGGCAGTGACGTGCTCAACGCCCGCCTGACCCTCGGCGGCGAGCGCAGCGACGGCTACTCGGCGATGGACCCGGCGCAACTGCCCACGGCCAATCCCGACGCCGACGGCTACCGTCGCCGCTTCGCGACGCTGGTGGCCGACGCCGCGCCGGCCCCCGGGCACCACCTGTCATTCGACCTGCGCTGGCTCGACGGCGACGTCGCTTACGACAACCAGTTCGGCGCGCCCGCCGACCTCAGCGAGGCGACGATCGACCAGCGCGGGCTCGCGCTGCGCGGGCGCCACGCGCTGACGCCGGGGTGGTCGCTCGCGTGGCACGCGGGCGGCAACGACGAGAAGCGGCTCGACACGTCGATCGACGCCTTCGGCACGTCGACCTTCGGCAACCGACTGCACAACCGCACGGCGATGGTCGAGGCCACCGGCACGCTGGCCGGCACGCTGGCGCTGAAGGCGGCGGCCGAGCGGCTGCGACAGTGGACCGACAACACGACCTACCTGCGCCGCGACCGCACCACCGACACGCTGCGCATCGGCCTGCAGCAGGACGGCGAGGGCGGCGGCTGGCAGCTCGCGTGGCGCCGTGACGACAGCAGCGACTTCGGCGCGGCGACGACGTGGCTCGCCGGCGGCAGGCTGCAGCTGACGCCGGCGTGGAGCGTGCTGGGCACCGCGTCGACGAGCTACACGCCGCCGACCCTGGACTTCCTCTACTTCGACTGCAGCCCGTTCGGCTTCGTCTGCTCGAACCCCGACCTGCGGCCCGAGCGCGGACGCAGCGTCGAGCTCGGCGTGCAGTGGCAGCAGGCGGCGTCGCGGCTGCGCGCGACGCTGTTCCATGCCCGCTTCCGCGACAAGATCGCCGGCGACGCCGGCTTCGTGCCGCAGAACCTCGCGCGCACGCGCAACCAGGGGCTCGAGCTGGTCGGCCAGACGCAGTGGGCCGGCTGGCGCGCCGGCGGCGAACTGCTGTGGCAGGACCCCGAGGACGTCGACACCGGCGAGCGGCTGCTGCGCCGCGCGCGCGTGCAGGCCTCGCTGCGCGTGGGGCGCGACGTCGGCGCGTTCGGCGTCGACGCCGTGGTGCGCCACGTCGGCCGCCGGCCCGACGCCGACGCGGTGCTGCCGGCGGCCACCGTGCTCGGCCTGAACGCGACGTGGCGCTTTGCGAAGGGCTGGGTCGCCGCGGCCACGCTCGACAACGTGTTCGACCGCGACGAGGTGCCGGCCTACGGCTACAACGGCCGCCCGCGCAGCGTCTTCGTGCGCGTCGCGTGGCAGCCGTGAACGGGCCGTGACGATGCCCGGCGGTGCCGGTGGACGCCGGCGCGCGGCCGTGGCCATCGCGCTGGCTGCGGCGGGCGCCATTGCGACGGCGGCCGACGCCCGGCCGCCGCAGCGCATCGTCTCGATGGTGCCCGCGTTCACCGAGGCCGCCTGCGCGCTCGGCGCTTGCGAGCGGCTCGTCGGCGTCGACCGCCACTCGAACTGGCCCGAGCGCGTGCGGGACCTGCCGCAAGTCGGCTCGCTCGACGACGCGCAGATCGAGCGCATCGTCGCGCTGCGCCCCGACCTCGTGATCGTCGCGCCGGGCGCGCGTGCGCGCGCGCGCCTCGAGGCCCTCGGCCTGCCGGTGCTCGTGCTGCAGGCCGACAGCCTCGCCGAGATGCGCGCCGCGACCGAGACACTGGCGCGTGCTCTCGGCACACCGGGCGGCGGCGAGCGGCTGTGGCAGCGCGTCGACGCTCGCGTCGCGGCGGCGGCGGCGCGCGTGCCGACGGCATGGCGCGGGCAGCGCGTCTACGTCGAGGTTTCGCCGATGCCGCACGCGGCCGGCGAGGCCTCGTTCATCGGCGAGCTGCTCGCGCGGCTGGGCCTGGGCAACGTAGTGCCGGCCGCGCTCGGGCCGTTCCCGCAGCTCAGTCCCGAGTACGTGCTGCGTGCGCGGCCGGCGCTCGTCGTCGCACCGGCGCAGGCGGTGTCCGAGATGCCGCAGCGCCCCGGCTGGGCGCGTCTGGAGGCGCTGCGCGCCGGCCACGTGTGCGCGCTGGCCCCGGCGCAGTACGACCTGCTCGTGCGCCCGGGGCCGCGCCTGGACGAGGCGGCCGACGCGATCGCCGACTGCGTCGCCGCGTTCGGCAGCGCGAGATGACG
>JBBION010000177.1:0-6592 GCA_037443345.1 Rubrivivax sp.
CCAGGCCCGTGCCGCCAACGCCGGCGCGGCGGCGCGCTCGAAGCCGACGGTCGCCTGCACCGCGTCGGCCTCGCGCGCGGTGGCCGGCAGACGGTCGGGCGGCAGCGCGACGAAGGCCCAGCGCCCGCCGCGTGCCCAGGTCTGCTCGAACGTGAACCACGACAGCCGCTGCCGCGGCTCGTCGCCGCTGCGCAGCAGCACCTCGCGCGCCGCCGCGTCGTAGCCGATCGCGACCGCGTAGTGCCAGCGCGGCGAGATCGCGAGGCCCAGGTTCTGCAGCACGACGACCGCGTGGCCGGCCGCCAGCTCGCCAAAGAGCGACTGCAGGTCGGCGGGCAGCACGACGGCCAGCAGGCCCTGCCGCCGCGCGGCGGCGAGCATCTCGACCTGCAGCGAGCCCTCGCGCGCCGGCAGGAAGACCTGGTCG
This sequence comes from Rubrivivax sp., assembly GCA_037443345.1. Classification (GTDB taxonomy): domain Bacteria; phylum Pseudomonadota; class Gammaproteobacteria; order Burkholderiales; family Burkholderiaceae_C; genus Calidifontimicrobium. The sequence goes on from JBBION010000177.1 coordinate 428, forward strand.
GCGATCGCGTCGGCCGACGCGTCGATGCCCACCGCCCCGGCCACCATCGCCAGCGATGCCGGCCCGCAGTGGAACCGCGCCTGCGCGACGAACGGCACCGCGGCGAGTTCGACGCGGGGCGGCAGCGCGGGCGGCCAAGGCGCACCCGACTGCAGCGGGTCGAGCGACGCGCAGCCGGCCGCGAGCCAGGGCAGCGTCGCGGCCAGCGCGAGCGCCTGGCGACGGCGCAGCACCGGCGGCGTCAGCGCACCGACCGCGTGAAGGGGAAGACCTTCGTGAGACCGAGGATGTCGGTGATCAGCAGCAGCACGAAGATGAAGACGATGACGCCGAGCACGTCGCCGCCCGCGGGTGCCTGGTCGATCTGCTGCGCGACCTGCAGCGCCTCGGTGTCGGTCAGCGCCGCGACACGCTCGCGCGCGGCCTCGGGCGACACGCCGCGCTCGCGCAGCGCCTGCGCGACCTCGGCGCGGTCGAGCTGTGCGAACAGCGCGGCGTGGCCGGCCGACACGGCGCCCGGTGCCGACGTCTGCGCGGCGGCCACCTGTTCGGCCGAGATCAGCCCCTGCGGCGCGGCAGACACGAGGCCGGCGTGCATCAGCGCGACGGCGGCAGTGGTGGCGATCAGGCGGCGCAGGACGGGCATGGACGTTCTCCGTGACGGGTTGACGATGCGCCGAATCGTAACGGCGATCGCGCTCCGGCGGTCACAGGGTGTAACCGATGCGGCTGCGACGCCGACGAACCGCGAGTCTTCAAGCGGCCGCCGCGGATCCGGCTTAGCCGGGCCGCCGGCGGCGCCCCCTCGGAGGGGGAAGCGCCGCAGGCGCTTCGGGGGTGGTCTTACTTCAACGCCCGGAAGCGCAGCCGGTGCGGCCGCGCGCCTTCCTCGCCCAGACGCCTGACCTTGTCGGCCTCGTACTCCTGGTAGTTGCCGTCGAAGAACACCCACTGGCTGTCGCCCTCGCACGCGAGGATGTGCGTCGCGATGCGGTCGAGGAACCAGCGGTCGTGGCTGATCACGAGCACGCTGCCGGCAAACTCGAGCAGCGCGTCCTCGAGCGCGCGCAGCGTCTCGACGTCGAGGTCGTTCGACGGTTCGTCGAGCAGCAGCACGTTGCCGCCGTGCGCCAGCGTCTTGGCCAGGTGCAGCCGCCCGCGCTCGCCGCCCGACAGGTTCTTGACCAGCTTCTGCTGGTCGTTGCCCTTGAAGTTGAAGCGGCCGAGGTAGGCGCGGCTGGGCATCACGAACTTGCCGACCGTGATGTTGTCCAGGCCGCCCGAGACGTCCTCCCACACCGTCTTGTCGCCCTCGAGCGCCTCGCGGCTCTGGTCGACGAAGGCCATCTTGACGGTCTGGCCGATCTTGATCGTGCCGCAGTCGGGCTGCTCCTTGCCCTGGATCATGCGAAACAGCGTCGACTTGCCCGCGCCGTTGGGGCCGATGATGCCGACGATCGCGCCGGCCGGGATCTTGAAGCTCAGGTTGTCGATCAGCAGCCGGTCGCCGAAGCTCTTGCTGACGCCGGCGAACTCGATCACCTCGTGGCCCAGGCGCTCGGCCACCGGGATGAAGATCTCGTTGGTCTCGTTGCGCTTCTGGTACTCGACGTCGCTCAGTTCTTCGAAGCGCGCCAGGCGCGCCTTGCTCTTGGCCTGGCGGCCCTTGGGGTTCTTGCGCACCCACTCCAACTCGCGCTTCATCGCCTTCGTGCGCGCGTCCTCGGTGCGCTGCTCGAGCTCGAGGCGCTTTTCCTTCTGGTCGAGCCAGACGCTGTAGTTGCCGTGGTACGGGATGCCGCGGCCGCGGTCGAGCTCGAGGATCCACTCGGCGGCGTTGTCGAGGAAGTAGCGGTCGTGCGTGATCGCCACCACCGTGCCCGGGAATCGCTTGAGGAACTGCTCGAGCCAGTCGACCGACTCGGCGTCGAGGTGGTTGGTCGGCTCGTCGAGCAGCAGCATGTCGGGCTTGGACAGCAGCAGCCGGCACAGCGCGACGCGGCGCTTCTCGCCGCCCGAGAGCTGGCCGATCTGCGCGTCCCACGGCGGCAGGCGCAGCGCGTCGGCGGCGATCTCGAGCTGCAGATCGGTGTTCTCGCTGCCGGCGGTGGCAATCAGCGCCTCGAGTTCGGCCTGCTCGGCGGCCAGCGCGTCGAAGTCGGCGTCGGGCTCGGCGTAGGCGGCGTAGACCTCGTCGAGCCGCTTCTTGGCCGCGAGCACGCCGCCGATGCCCTCCTCGACCGACTGGCGCACGGTCTGGTCGGGGTTCATCTGCGGCTCCTGCGGCAGGTAGCCGATCTTGATGCCCGGCATCGGGATCGCCTCGCCCTCGATCTCCCTGTCGACACCGGCCATGATCTTCAGCAGCGTGCTCTTGCCGGCACCGTTGAGGCCGAGCACGCCGATCTTGGCGCCGGGGAAGAACGACAGCGAGATGTCCTTCAGGATCTCCCGCTTCGGCGGGACGATCTTGCTGACGCGGTTCATCGTGTAGACGTATTGGGCCATCGGGCGGTCCTCGAGGTCATGGCGCGCGCGGCGCCCAGAAAAGCGAAATGGCAGGTCGCGCCTGCCTCGGGCCGTATTGTCGCCCGAGTGCACCGCGCGGCCTGTCGGTGCGGCCATGACGGCACCCGGCACCGCGCTGGCAGCGTGGCGGCGCGCGAGGGACCGCTCAGCGCGCGGGCCGGCGCGAGAAACCCGTCAGCGTGCAGCGGCGCGCGCGATCGCGTCGCGCGCCGCGACCTCGGCGCGCGCGGCGGCCACCAGCGGTACCCGGCACAGTCCGGCGCGCTCGTAGTGCAGGTTCTCGTAGACCTCGGCCAGCGCCGGGAGCGCCGTCGTCAAGGCCCGCAGCGCACGCTGCGACTCGTCGTCGGCCGGCACGTCGGCAAGCGCCTGCGCCAGCCGCTGCGCGACGGCGCGGTACTGCTGCGCCGTGACGCGCTGCGGCTGCTGCTCGAGCCGCTGCAGCAGCCGCCCGAGCAGCGCCACGGTGCCCAGGCGCGCCGGGATCACGAGCACGGGGTTCGGGTCGTTCGTCGAAGGGTGGTCCATCGCAGGCTCAGCATGCCGGCAACGGGCCGGCCACACTGCGTCGAAAAGTGGGGCCGCCCACGGCGCTTTTCAAGTCGGCCCGTCGGTGCACGGCCCCGGCCGCCCCGAGCCGTCAGCCGAAGCGCAGGAACATGCGGCCGTAGGGGCCCTTGAGCGCGCCCAGCGCACGCTCGATCGCGCCGCGCTCGCCCGCCAGCACCGCCGCACGCACTGCCGCCACCGCGTCGGTCGCCGCACGCAGTGCCGCGGTGAAGTCGGCGTCGCCCTGCCACGCGGCCGGCGCCTGCGTGCGCAGCCGCGCCGCGAGGTACTCGAGCGTGCCCACGCGCGCCATCAGCTTCAGCGCGCCCTGCGGCTCGTCGAGCAGGCGCGGGCCCTCGGCGATGGCGTGCTCCATCTCGGCGTGGAACTCGTTCATCGCGTCGCTGTAGACGACGACGCCGTTGCGCTGCCGCAGGTCCGACAGCAGGTCGCGCACCTGTTCGAGCACCTCGTGCGCCTTGGCGAGGTCGCGTGCGCGCGTCAGCCGGTCGGCCTCGGCGTAGACGGCGCTCACCTCGGCCAGCGTCGCCGCGAACCGGGGGTCGCGGTCGTACGGCGGCGGTGCGGCAGCGCCGAAGCGCTCGACGACGCCGCGCCACGCGCGCATCGCATCGGCGACGGCCCGTTCCGACTCGTCCTGCGCTTTCGCGTTGGTGCGCACCAGTGCCGCGCGGTACGGCGCATAGGCGGCCTGGATCGCATCGGTGGCGGCGTCGCCGGCATGCGCCGGCGACAGGCCGAAGAAGAGCGGCGCCCACAGCGCCACGACCAGGGCCCGGGCAAGGTCACGCATCGTCGTCACTCCCGTTCGAGTCGGCCCGCGTGCGGCCTTGCGCCGCGCCGCGAGGCGCGCTCGTGATTATGGGGTCTGGGGTATGGCCCGGCGACGTCCCGGCGGCACCGTGCGGCTTAAGAAAGCCCTAAGGCCGGCGCGGAAACATCCCGGCCATGTGATCCCGAACAGGAGTTGCCGTGAAGCCCTTCTCTGCCCTCCCCGCCCCCCTCGCGGTCGCGCTGTGCGCCACGCTGGCCGCCATGCTCGGCCTGCCCGGCGCCGCCTCGGCCGCGACGCCGGCCGAGCAGCTCGCCGCCTACCAGGCGGCGGCCGGCACGCCGGCGGCCGCCGAACGGGGCCAGCGCCTGTTCACGACGACGCACGGCCGCGAGTGGAGCTGCGCGTCGTGCCACGGCGCGACGCCGACTGCGGCCGGCAAGCACGCGTCGACCGGCAAGGCGATCCAGCCGCTGGCACCGGCGGCCCACGCCGGGCGCTTCACCGACCCGGCCAAGGTCGAGAAGTGGTTCCGCCGCAACTGCAACGACGTGATGGGCCGCGAGTGCACCGCCGGCGAGAAGGCCGACGTGCTCGCGTGGCTGCTGACGCTCAAGCCCTGACCCCACCCACCGCCACCGGAGTCCCGCGATGACTTCTGAACTCCCCCGCCGGCACCGACGCGCCCGGCGCGGCGTGCTGGCCGCGACCGCGATGGCCGCCATCGCGCTGGCCGGCACCGCGCAGGCCGACGACGACGGCCACGCCGCGCGCGTGCCACTGCTGCCGAGCTACCAGCAGGAATGCGGCTCGTGCCACACCGCCTACCCGCCGGGCATGCTACCCGTCGCTTCGTGGAAGCGCCTGACGTCCCACCTGCCGAACCACTTCGGGACCGACGCGTCGCTCGACCCGAAGACGCTCGCCGAGCTCGCCACATGGCTCGACCGCCACGCCGGCACCTACCGCAAGACGCAGCGCGAGGCCGGCGCGCCGCCGCAGGACCGCATCACACGCGCCGCGTGGTTCCAGCGCGAGCACCGCGAGGTGCGCGCCGCCACGTGGACCTCGCCGGCGGTCAAGAGTGCCTCGAACTGCGCCGCCTGCCACACCCAGGCCGACCAAGGAGACTACAGTGAACGCCACATCCGCATCCCCCGCTGAATCCCCGGCGATGGCCGCCGCCCCCGCGGCGAGCGCCGGTCGCCGCATCCTCGTGTGGGACGTGCCGGTGCGCGTGTTCCACTGGCTGATGGTGGCGAGCTTCGCCGGCGCGTGGATCACCGCCGAGAGCGAGCGCTGGCGCCTGCTGCACGTGACGCTGGGCTACACGATGGCCGGCCTGGTGGCGTTCCGCCTCGTGTGGGGCCTGGTCGGCACGAAGCACGCCCGCTTCGCCGACTTCGTGCGCGGGCCGCGCGCGGTGGCGCGTTACCTCGGCGCGCTGCTGCGCGGGCAGCCCGAGCACCACGTCGGCCACAACCCGGCCGGGGCGCTGGCGATCGTCGCGATGCTCGCGCTGGCCGCGGTGCTGACCTTCTCCGGCTGGGCCACGTACAACGAAGTGTTCGGCGAGGCGCTCGAGGACCTGCACGAGGGCGCGGCCAACGCGATGATGGCCCTCGTGCTGGTGCACGTGGCCGGCGTCGCGATCGCGAGCTGGATGCACCGCGAGAACCTGGTCGGCGCGATGGTCACCGGCTACAAGCTCGGCGACCCGCGCGAAGGCATCCGGCGCGCCTGGACCAGCGTCGGCGCGCTGATGCTCGCGGCAGTGCTGGGCTTCTGGGCGCTGCAGTGGTCCTCGGCCCCGGTCGTCGGCGGCGACCGCCCCGCAGCGACCGGCGAAGCCCGCCACGGCGCCGAGGCAGGCCGTCACGACGACGACCACGACGACGACTGACCCGGCCGCGTCCGGCGGCGCGGCCGGCCGTGCGCCGCCGCGCAGAATCGACCCCCATGCGCATCCTGCTCGTCGAGGACGACCCGCTGCTCGGCGACGGGCTGCGCGCCGGCCTGCGCCAGCGCGGCTTCCAGGTCGACTGGGTGCGCGACGGCACCGCCGCCGAGCGCGAGCTGCGCGCCGAGCCCTACGCCGCCTGCGTGCTCGACCTCGGCCTGCCGGGCAAAGACGGCCTCGACGTGCTCGCCGTCGCGCGCCGCGCCGGCATCACGCTGCCGGTGCTGGTGCTGACGGCGCGCGACGCCGTGCCCGACCGCGTGCGCGGCCTCGACGTCGGCGCCGACGACTACGTCGTCAAGCCCGTCGACCTCGACGAGCTGGCCGCGCGGCT
>JBBION010000178.1:0-6577 GCA_037443345.1 Rubrivivax sp.
GTGCGCGCCAGCCGCGGCGCCGGCGACGCGCCACCGGCCAGCCGCGCGTGCGGCACGAAGCCCTGCGCCTCGAAGGTCCACAGCGCGACGTCGAGCCGCGCCAGCGTGGCGGCATCCGCGGTCACCGCGACGCGCTGCCGCTGCCGCCAGGCCTTGCGCAGCAGCCGGCACGCGTACTCGACCTTGTCGGCCAGCCCGGTGTGGAACGCGACGTCGGGCACCGCGACGCTCCGGCCGCTCAGGACGCCCGCGAAAGCGCGAAGTGCGTCAGCAGCCCGACCGGCCGCCCGGTGGCCCCCTTGTGCGCGCCGCTCTTCCACGCCGTGCCGGCGATGTCCAGGTGCGCCCACGGCAGGTCCTTCGCGAAGCGCTGCAGGAACTTGGCCGCCGTGATCGCGCCGCCGGCGCGCGGGCCGACGTTGGCCATGTCGGCGAAGTTGCTCTTCAGCGCCTCGTCGTACTCGGCGTCGAGCGGCATGCGCCACGCGGTGTCGAGTGCGGCGCTCCCGGCGGCGAGCAGGTCGGCGGCGAGCGCGTCGTCGGCGCTGAACAGCCCGCTGTGCTGGTGGCCGAGCGCGACGACGCACGCGCCGGTCAGCGTCGCGACGTCGACCACGGCCTGCGGCTTGAAACGCGCCGCGTAGGTCAGCGCGTCGCACAGGATCAGGCGCCCCTCGGCGTCGGTATTCAGGATCTCGATCGTCTGTCCCGACATCGAGGTCACGACGTCGCCCGGCTTGACGGCGCGCCCGCCGGGCATGTTCTCGCACGCCGGGATCACGCCGACGACGTTGACCCTGGGCTTCAGTTCGGCCAGCGCGCGCATCGTGCCGAGCACGCTGGCCGCGCCGCTCATGTCGAACTTCATCTCGTCCATCTCGCCGGCCGGCTTGATCGAGATGCCGCCCGTGTCGAACGTGATGCCCTTGCCGACCAGCACGATGGGCGCGTCGGCCTTGCCCGCGCCCTGGTAGCGCAGCACGACGAAGCGCAGCGGCTCGTGCGAGCCCTGCGCGACGGCAAGGAAGGCACCCATGCCGAGCTTCTCGACGTCCTTGCGGTCGAGCACCTCGGTCTTGAGCCCGTGCGACTTCGCCAGCGCCTTGGCCTGCTCTGCCAGGAAGGTCGGCGTGCAGTGGTTGCCCGGACGGTTGGCACACTCGCGCGCCAGCGTCACGCCGGCGGCGATCGCCTCGCCGCGCGCCAGGCCGCGCTGCAGCAGCGCCGCGCGCGGCTTCGCGCACAGCAGCGTCACCGCGGCCAGCGCCGGTGCCGGCGGCGCGCTCGGCTTGGTGTGCCGGTAGACGTAGGCCGCGTCGGCGACGGCGACCGCCAGTGCCTCGGCGTGGCGGTCGTCGACCGCGTCGGCGTCGTCGCAGGCCACGGCCACCGCGAGGCGCTGTATGCCGCGCGCCTTCAGCGCGGCCAGGCCCGCGGCCACCGCGGCCTTGAACGCCTTCGGCGTCGACTCGGTGGCCGCCGCCAGCGCCACGCGGGTGGCCTTGAAGCCCGCCGGCCGGTGCAGGTACAGCACCCGCGCGGGCTTGAACTCGAAGTCGCCATGGGCGACGGCGTCGGCCAGCAGCGGCGCCAGCGCCGCGTCGAGCCCGCGCGGCGCCACCGTGCCGACGACGACGACGAGCAGCGCATCGGCCGCGACGCCCGTGACGCCGGCGGCCGGAAGGGTCTGGGTGCGCAAGTCCATAATGAGGCGAAGTTCTCAGACCGACAGATGTTATTCGATACCTCGGTGCGCCGAGAGTTGGCGCGCACCTTCGGCGCGACGATGGTCGTCATCGTGACCATCGTGATGACGATGTTCCTCGTGCGCATGCTCGGCCAGGCGGCGCGCGGCCAGGTCGCGCCACAGGACGTGATGCTGCTGATGGGCTACGTCGCGCTGTCCGAACTGCCGACGGTGCTCGCGCTGTCGCTGTTCGCCGCCATTGTCGTGACGATCGGGCGCATGTACCGCGACAGCGAGATGGCGATCTGGTTCGCCACCGGCATCGGGTTGTCGCGCTTCGTGCGCCCCGTGCTGCGCACCGCGTGGCCGGTGCTGGTCGTGATCGCGCTGCTGGTGGTCTTCGCGCGCCCCTGGAGCCAGCGCACGAGTGCCGACCTGCGCGACCAGTTCGAGCAGCGCAGCGACCTGTCGCGCGTCGCGCCGGGCGTATTCCAGTCCTCGCGCGACGGCAGCCGCGTCTTCTTCATCGAGAGCCACTCGGAGCGCGCCGCCGACGCGCGTAACGTGTTCGTGCTCAATTCGCGCGGCGACCGCGAGTCCGTGACGACGGCGCTGGCCGGCCGGCTCGAGTCCGACGGCGAGCGGCGCTACCTGGTGCTCGAGCAAGGCCAGCAGAACGACACACGTCTCGACTCGGGCGACATGACGGTGGCCAGCTTCGAGCGCTACCGCATGCTGGTCAGCGAGAGCGCGGTGCGCCGAGCGCAGGAGCGCCCGGCACGCGAGCAATGGACGCACGAGCTGCTGCGCAACCCGCAGCCGCGCCAGCAGGGCGAGCTGGCGTGGCGCCTCGGGCTGCTGTTCGGCGCCGCCAACCTGCTGCTGCTGGCCGTCGGGCTGTCGGCCAGCGACCCGCGCCGGCCCGGCAGCTGGAACCTCGTGTTCGCGCTGCTCGGCTTCGTCGTCTACTACAACCTGATCTCGCTGATGCAGGCCTGGGTCGCGGGCGGCCGGGTCGGTCTCGGCACGGCGCTGTTCGGCCTGCACGGCGCGGTGTTCGCGATCGCGCTGGCGCTGATCTGGTGGCGCGAGAACGCCGCTGTCGTGTGGGTGCGCCTGCGCCGCCGCGGGGGCTGAGCATGCGCACCGTGCGTCACCTGCTGTACCGCGACATCGCCGGCGCGGTCGCGTTCGTCGCGCTGGCGTTCCTCGCGCTGTTCTTCTTCGTCGACCTCGTCGACCAGCTCGGCACCTCGATGCGCCGCGGCTACCCGACGTGGACCGCGGTGGCCGTCAGCGCGCTCGAGGTGCCGGGCAACCTGTACGAGCTGCTGCCGATCTCGGTGCTGATCGGCACCATCTTCTCGCTCGCACGGCTGGCGCAGTCGAGCCAGTTCACGATCCTGCGCACCAGCGGGCTCGGGCCCGGACGCGCGCTGGCGCTGCTGGCCGCGATGGGCGCCGTCTTCGCGCTGCTCACGCTGCTCGTCGGGGACTACGTGGCGCCGTGGGCCGACCAGCGCGCGCAGCGGCTTCAGCTCGACGTCGCGGGCACCCGTGCCGTCACGCGCAGCGGCGCGTGGCTGAAGGATCGCTACGTGCAGGAAGGCCGGCGGCGCTCGGTGTCGATCCACGTGCAGCGCGTGCGCGCCGACGGCGAGCTGCGCGGCGTGCGCCTGTTCGTGCTCGACGACCAGCAGCGGCTGGTCGAGCAGGTCAGCGCCGACTCGGCGCGCATCGACGACGACGCCGTGTGGCACCTGCGGGACGCCGAGCTGCGGCAGTGGCCGCGCGAGGCCGGCGGCGACGGGACGACGCCGACGGTGGTCACGCAGCGGCTCGCCGAGTGGCAGTGGCCCGGCACGCTGGGCGCCGACGTCGTCAAGGCCGCCGTGCTGCCGCCGAACACGATGTCGACGGCCGAGCTGTGGGGCTACGTGCGCCACCTGCGCGCGCAGGCGCAGGACGTGCAGCGCTACGAGATCCAGTTCTGGAAGAAGGCGCTGTACCCGCTCGCTTGCCTGGTGATGGTCGCGCTCGCACTGCCGTTTGCCTACCTGCACGCACGCAGCGGCGGCATCAGCGCCAAGGTCTTCGGCGGCGTGATGCTCGGCACCAGCTTCATGCTGCTCAACAGCCTGTCGGGGCACCTCGGCACGCTGCGCGACTGGACGCCGTGGCTGGCCGCGGGGCTGCCCGGCATCGTCTACCTCAGCCTGTCGCTGGCCGCGTTCGCGTGGCTGGTGCGCCACCGATGAACGACACCGCCAAGACCGGCTTCCTGCTGTTCGCCCACGGCGCGCGCGACCCGAACTGGGCGCTGCCGTTCGAGGCCGTCGCGGCGCGGCTGCGTGCGCAGCGGCCCGCCGCGGGCGTGCGCGTGGCCTTCCTCGAGTTCATGACCCCCGACCTCGGCAGCGCCGCCGACGCCCTGGTGGCCGAAGGCTGCACGCGCATCGACGTCGTCCCGCTGTTCCTCGGCGCCGGCGGCCACGTGCGCAAGGACGTGCCGCCGCTGCTCGACGCGGTGCGCGCACGTCACCCCGATGTGACGGTGCACCTGCACCGCGCGGTGGGCGAGCGCGCCGAACTCGTCGCCGCGATGGCGCAGGCGGCGATCGCGCTGGCGGACGGCGCATGAACCTGCACCAGTTCCGCTTCGTGCAGGAGGCGGTGCGCCGCGGCCTGAACCTGACCGAGACGGCCAAGGCGCTGCACACGTCGCAGCCCGGCATCAGCAAGGCCATCCTCGAGCTCGAGGAGGAGCTCGGCGTCGACATCTTCGCGCGCCACGGCAAGCGCCTGCGCCGCGTGACCGAGCCGGGGCAGCAGGTGCTGCGCTCGATCGAGATCATCATGCGCGAGGTCGCGAACCTGAAGCGCATCGGCGAGGAGTACAGCCTGCAGGACACCGGCACGCTGTCGATCGCGACGACGCACACGCAGGCGCGCTACGTGCTGCCCGAGCCGGTGGCGCAGCTGCGGCGCCGCTTCCCGAAGGTGCATGTGACGCTGCACCAGGGCGCGCCCGAGCAGGTCGCGCGCATGCTGCTCGACGACGCGGCCGACATCGGGCTCGCGACCGAGTCGCTCGCCGAGGTCGACGCGCTGGTGTCGCTGCCGTGCTACGAGTGGCAGCACGTGCTCGTCGTGCCGGCCGGTCACCCGCTGGCCGCCGTCGAGCGGCCGACGCTCGAGCAGATCGCCGCCGAGCCGCTGGTCAGCTACCAGAGCGCGTTCGCCGGCCGGCGGCGCGTCGACGCCGCGTTCGCGCAGCGCGGCCTGGCGCCGCGCATCGTGCTCGAGGCGATCGACTCCGACGTCATCAAGACCTACGTGCGGCTCGGCCTCGGCGTGGGGCTCGTCGCCGAGATGGCGATGGCCGGCGAGACCGGCGGCGACCTCGTCGCGCATCCGGTGGGTCACCTGTTCGGCAGCAACGTCGCGCGGGTGGCCTTCAAGCGTGGCGCGTACCTGCGCCACTTCGTCTACGCCTTCGCCGAGCTGCTGTCCGACCGGCTGCCGCGCGCGCTGATCGAGCGCGCGCTGGCCGGCGGCGGCGAGCACTATGATCTTTGAGCCCCCGAAGCGACCTGCGGTCGCCTCCCCTCAGGGGGGCGCCGCCAGCGGTCCGGCAAAGCCGGACCCGCGGCGGCAGCTCGAAAACCGCTCGCGACATGACCCGTCCTCGCACACCTCCCCTGCCCAGCCGGCTGCCGCACGTCGGCACGACGATCTTCACCGTGATGTCGGCGCTCGCGCAGGAGCACGGCGCCGTCAACCTCGGCCAGGGCTTCCCCGACTTCGACTGCGACCCGCGCCTGATCGACGCCGTGACGACGGCGATGCGCGAGGGGCTGAACCAGTACCCGCCGATGGCCGGCGTGCCGGCGCTGCGCGAGGCGGTAGCGGCCAAGATCGAGGCACTGTACGGGCACCGCTACGACCCCGGGCGCGAGATCACGATCACCGCCGGCGCGACGCAGGCGATCCTGACCGCCATCCTCGCGTGCGTGCACCCGGGCGACGAAGTGATCGTGCTCGAGCCCTGCTACGACAGCTACGGCCCGAACATCGAGCTCGCCGGCGGCACCATCGTGCGCGTGCCGCTCGTGCCGGGCACGTTCCGCCCCGACTTCGAACGCATCGCCGCGGCCATCGGGCCGCGCACGCGCGCGCTGATCGTCAACTCGCCGCACAACCCGAGCGCGACGACGTGGACGCGCGACGACCTCGACCGGCTGGCGGCCATCCTGCGCCCGACCGACGTGCTGCTGATCAGCGACGAGGTCTACGAGCACATGGTCTACGACGGCCGTGCGCACGCCAGCGTCGCGTCGCACGCCGAGCTCGCGGCGCGCGCGTTCGTCGTCTCGAGCTTCGGCAAGACCTACCACGTGACCGGCTGGAAGGTCGGCTACGTCGCCGCGCCGGGGCCGCTGGCCGACGAGTTCCGCAAGGTGCACCAGTTCAACGTGTTCACCGTCAACACGCCGGTGCAGCACGGGCTCGCGCGCTTCATGGCCGACGCGGCGCCGTATCTCGAACTCGGCGCGTTCTACCAGCGCAAGCGCGACCTGTTCCGCGCCGGCCTCGCGGCGACGCGCTTCCGGCTGCTGCCCAGCGAAGGCAGCTACTTCCAGTGCGTCGACTACTCGGCGATCAGCGACAACACCGAAGCCGAGTTCTGCCGCTGGCTGACCACCGAGGTCGGCGTCGCGGCGATCCCGCTGTCGGCGTTCTACGCCGGCGGCTTCGAACAGCGCATCGTGCGCTTCTGCTTCGCGAAGAAGGACGCGACGCTGAACCAGGCGCTCGAGCGGCTCGCGCGGCTGTAGCCGCTGCGCTCAGTCCGCCGGGGCCGTCGACACGTCGCTGAAGTCGGGCGCG
>JBBION010000179.1:0-6570 GCA_037443345.1 Rubrivivax sp.
GCGGCGCTCGCGCGGCTCGGCGTCGACCCCGGCGCCGTCGTCGCGGCGCAGCGCGAGACGGCGGCCGGCACGCTGCGCTGGCGCATCACGCTGCGCGACGACGCCCGCCGGTTCGCCGGCGGGGCCTGGCCGCTGTGGATCGTGTGGGACGGCGTGCACCCGACGTCGGCGCTGCCGGCGCGCGGCGTGGCGCTGCGGGCGTTCACCGTTGGCGGCGTGCCGGCTTCGGCTGCGGCGGCGCTCGACGTGAGCGGCGTCGCCGTCGCCGAGCGCGGTGTGCCGCTGCGCGCGGTGCTCGACACGCCGCGCGGCCGCGTCGAGCTGGGCGGCGACGAAGGTTGAGCCTGCCGCACGGGACGGAACAGCCGCGATGACCGACGAACTGTTCCGAGACGACGCGACCCTCGTCGCCTGCGACGCCGTCGTCACCGTGGTCGACGAACGTGGCGTGCAGCTCGACCGCACCGTGTTCTATCCGCTGGGCGGCGGGCAGGCCGGCGACCGTGGCGTGCTGCGGCTGGCCGACGGGCGCGAGCTCGCGATCGCCGACACGCGCAAGGGCGCCGCGCCGGGCGAGATCGTGCACCTGCCGGCACCGGGCCAGGACGCGCTGCTCGCCGCGCTGAGCCCGGGTGCCGCGGTGCACGCGGCGATCGACGCCGGGCGCCGCCGCCGGCACATGCGCTTCCACACCGCGACGCACCTGCTGTGCGCGCTCGTGCCGCACCCGGTCGACGGCTGCTCGATCACGGCCGACTACGCGCGGCTGGACTTCCACATGACCGAGCCGCTCGACAAGGAGGCGTTGACGGCCGGCCTCGCGCGCCTGGTCGCGCTGGCGCGGCCGGTGCGTCACCGCTGGATCACGGAAGACGAGCTCGACGCGAACCCCGGCCTGGTGCGCAGCATGAGCGTGCAGCCGCCGCGCGGGCTGGGGCGCGTGCGCGTGCTCGAGATCGAGGGCATCGACCTGCAGCCTTGCGGCGGCACGCACGTCTCGAACACGGCCGACGTCGGCACGGTGGTCGTGACGAAGATCGAGAAGAAGAGCGCGTCGACGCGGCGCGTCGTGCTTGGGTTCGCCGACGCGGCGTAGCGGGGGCGGCGGCTTGGGACCGCGTCCCGGCGACGGGCCGAGGCTTGGAGCCGCGGCCCTCATGCCACTCGCAGAGCTCGTGGCCTTCGGGCCGTCCAAGCCTGCGCAGGCAGGCTTGGAGCCGCGGCCCTCAGTCCTTGCGGTAGTTGTCGTGGCAGGCCTTGCAGGTCTGCCCGACGGCGCCGAACGCGGCCTTGAGCTGGTCGAGGTTGTTCGACTTCGCGGCGGCCACGAGCTTCTGCGTCTCTTCCTGCAGCTTCTTCGCGCCGGCGTCGAACTGGGCGCGTTCGGTCCAGATCTTCGGCAGCGCGCGCGTGTCGCCCTTGTCGGTGCCATCGACGAAGCCGGCGAACGGCAGCGTGGCCATCGTCGCGACGATCTCGGCGTTGGCGGTGGCGACCGCGGCGTCGAACGGCACGCGGCCGTTGGCCATCGCGCCGATGCGGCCGAAGTGCTGGCCCATCACGAAGAACGCGCCCTTGCGGTACTTCACGGCGTCGTCGGGACGCTGGAACTGGGCCGCCGCGGGCAGCGCGGTCGTCACGGCAAGCGCGGCGGTCGCCGCGGCGAGTGCAAATCGCTTCATGCGTGGTCTCTCCGGTCGGTTCGAGGGACGGGGCGTCCGGAGTGCTCCGGACCGAACCCAGTGTAGGGACAAGCGATGGTCCGTCTGTGACCTCGGTTACTCGGGAATCGCCCCGTGCCCCGCTCCGGGTTATGGTTGCACCCGCCGCCGCCCGCTGCCGACCATGACCGAGTCCACACGCCCTGCCGACGCCGCCCCGGTGCGCATCTGGGACCTGCCGACGCGCCTGTTCCACTGGGCGCTGGCCCTCGCCGTCGTCGCGGCGGTCGTCAGTGCGAAGATCGGCGGCAGCGCGATGGTGTGGCACTTCCGCTTCGGCTACGTCGTGTTCGCGCTGCTGGCGTTTCGCATCCTGTGGGGTTTCGTCGGCGGGCGGTGGTCGCGCTTCGCGAGCTTCGTACCCACGCCGGGGCGTCTCGCGCGCTACCTGCGCGGCACGCCGGCACCGGGCGAGCACCCCGACGCCGGCCACAACCCGCTGGGCGCGCTGTCGGTGCTGGCGCTGCTCGCGGTGCTGGCCGCGCAGGTCGGCACGGGCCTGGTGGCCGACGACGAGATCGCCAACCTGGGGCCGCTGAACCGCCTCGTCGCCGTCGAGACGGGGCTGGCCGCGACGACGTACCACAAGACCTTCGGCCAGTGGATGCTGATCGCGCTTGTCGTGCTGCACGTGGCGGCGATCGTCGTCTACCGGCTGCGGGGCCGTCACCTCGTGCCGGCGATGTGGCACGGCGACAAGACGCTCGCGCCGCCGCCGCCGGCGTCGGCCGACACGCTG
Organism: Rubrivivax sp.; assembly: GCA_037443345.1. Taxonomy (GTDB): domain Bacteria; phylum Pseudomonadota; class Gammaproteobacteria; order Burkholderiales; family Burkholderiaceae_C; genus Calidifontimicrobium. Next base: position 2,461 of record JBBION010000179.1, read on the forward strand.
GCCACGCGGCTGTTCGCCGCGGTGCTGATCGCGGGCTGCGCCGTCGTCGTGCGCTGGCTCGTGACGACGCCGTTCTGAGCGATGGACGACGACAGCGCCAGCGTCCCGCCGCGCATCGACCTGACGCCGGCCGACGGCGCCGAGCACCTCGCGCTGGCGCGCGAGATCTTCCGCGAGTACGCCGCGCAGCTCGGCGTCGACCTGTGCTTCCAGGGCTTCGACGACGAGCTCGCGCAGCTGCCCGGCGACTACGCGCCGCCGCAGGGCACGCTGCTGCTGGCCTTCGTCGACGGCGAGCTGGCCGGCTGCGGCGCGGTGCGTGCCCTCGTCGACGTCGACTACGCCAACGCGTGCGAGATGAAGCGGCTGTACGTGCGCCGGCCGTTCCGCCGCTTCGGCATCGGCCGGCTGCTCGCGCAGGCGCTGATGGACCACGCCACGGGCGCCGGCTACTCGGTGATGCTGCTCGACACGCTCGACGACATGGAGGCCGCGCGCGGCCTGTACGCCTCGCTCGGCTTCGAGGAGGTGCCGCCGTACTACTACAACCCGCTGCCGGGGGCACACTACCTGAAGGCCGACCTCGGCTGAGGGCGCGCGAAGGAGACCGCGATGAACCCGTTTCGACAACTGCTGCGCGCCAGCGGCGCGCACGCGCCGGTGGGCACCTGGGTGCTGTCGGCCAGCCCGGTCGTCGCCGAGGCCATCGGCCACGCCGGGTTCGACTGGGGCGTGATCGACATGGAGCACGCGCCGCTGGACGTCGCCGGGCTGGTGGGCATGCTGCAGGCGGTGGGCAACACGAAGATGATGCCGGTGGTGCGCGTGCCGTGGAACGAGCCGGTCGTCGTCAAGCGCGTGCTCGACGCCGGCGCGACGACGGTGATGTTCCCCTTCGTGCAGAGCGCCGACGAGGCGCGCCGCGCGGTGGCCGCCACGCGCTACCCGCCCGAGGGCGTGCGCGGCGTCGTCGGCACCAGCCGCGCGACGAAGTTCGGCACCGTCGCCGACTACGCCGCGCAGGCCAACCGCTGCGTCGGCGTCATCGTGCAGCTCGAGACGCCGGCCGCGCTCGACGCGCTGCCGGCGATCGCCGAGGTGCCCGGCGTCGACGCGCTGTTCATCGGCCCGGCCGACCTGTCGGCCGCGATGGGCCACCTCGGGCAGGCCCACCACCCGGCCGTCGTCGAGCGCATGGTCCAGGCCGCCGCGCAGTGCAAGCTGCTTGGCAAGCCGCTGGGCACGATCGGCGACTCGCCGGCGGCGGTGGTGCAGTACCGCGCCGCCGGCTTCGACTTCCTCGCGATCGCCTCCGACCTCGCGCTGCTGATGCGCGGCGCGCAGGCCGCCGCCGGCGCGCTGCGCACGCAGGAAGGCGACGACGTCGTGCACTCCGTCGTCGACGGCACGCACACCGACGGTGCCGCGTGCTGACGTCCCCCGAGCCCGCCTTCTCCAACCCCCTGCCGGCCCACCCGATGACGCCTCCTGCCCTCGAACTGAACGCCGGCGAGCTGCGCCTGGCGCTGCGCCCGGACCTGGGCGGCTGCATGGCCGGTCTGTGGCGTGGCGGCCTGCCGGTGCTGCGCAGCACCGAGCCGCTCGCGCTCGAGCGATCGCGGCAGGCCGCCTGCTACCCGCTCGCGCCGTACTCGAACCGGCTCGGGTTCGCGCGCTTTCGCTGGCTCGGGCACGACCACACGACGCGGCCGAACTTCGACGGCAGCGCGCACTCGGTGCACGGCGTCGCGTGGCAGCGCGCGTGGGCCGTCGAGTCGGCCGACGGCCACACCGCGGCGTTCGCGCTCGTGCACGGCGGCGATGCCGACTGGCCGTTCGCGTTCACGCTCGACCAGCGCTTCGAGCTCACGCCGCAGTCGCTGCGCGTCACGATGCGCTTCGTCAACACGGCGGCGTACGCGCAGCCGGTGGGCCTGGGCTGGCACCCGTACTTCCCGAGGCGCATGCGCAGCCGGCTGCACGCCGAGCTGACGCACCGCTGGGAGTCGGACCCGACGACGCAGCTGCCCACGCGCCGCGTCGCGCAAAGCGGGCTCGACGGCGACGTCGCGCACCTCGACTTCGACCACGTGTTCGACGGCTGGCAGGGCGCCGCACGCATCCGCGACGAGAAGCTGTCGCTGCGGCTGACGTCGTCGCTCGACCGGCTGGTGGTCTACACGCCCCCGGCGAAGGACTACTTCTGCGTCGAGCCGGTGAGCCACGTCAGCAACGCGATCCACATGGCCGAGCCGCTCGCGCACGGCCTGCGTGCGCTCGAGCCCGGGCACGCGTTCGAGGCGTGGATGCAGCTCGACGTGGCGCCTGCATGACGGTCGAGCCGCTGGCGGGCGTGCCGGCCTGCGAACTCGGCGAGTCACCGTTCTGGCACCCGCGCGAAGCGGCGCTGTACTGGGTCGACATCCCGGGGCGTGCGCTGCACCGCTGGACGGCGCGCGACGGCGCGCACCGCCACTGGCCGCTGCCCGCCGAGCCGGGCTGCGTCGCGCCGCTGCTCGGCGGCGCCCTGCTGCTGGCGCTGCGCGACGGGCTGTGGCGCTTCGTCGTGGTCGCCGGCTTGACGCAGTGCGTCGCGAAGGCGCCGTACGACACGGCGGCGCAGCGCTTCAACGACGGCAAGGCCGACGCGCTCGGGCGGCTGTGGGTCGGCACCTACAGCGAGGACGGGCGCACCGGGCAGGCCGCGCTGTACCGCTTTGCCGGCGGCCGTCTCGAGCGCGTGGCCGGCAACATCAGCGCGAGCAACGGCCTGGCGTGGAGCCCCGACGGCCGCACGATGTACTGGGCCGACACGCGTGCGCACGTGGTCCACGCGTTCGACTTCGACGTCGCCGGCGGCACGCTGTCGCGCCGGCGCGAGTTCGCGCGCTTCGCGCCGCGCGATGCGGCCGCGCCAGCGACCTACGGCGGTCGCCCCGACGGCGCCGCCGTCGACGCCGAAGGCGGCTACTGGGTCGCGATGTACGAAGGCGCGCGGCTGCTGCGCTTCGCGCCCGACGGCGCGCTGTCGCGCGAGGTGCCGCTTCCGGTGCGCTGCCCGACGATGCCGTGCTTCGGCGACGATGACCTGAGGACCTTGTACGTCACGACGGCGCGCAAGGGGCGCAGCGCCGACGAGCTCGCGCGCGAGCCCTGGGCCGGCCACGTGCTGCGGCTGCGCGTCGACGTGCCGGGGTTGCCGGTCAACTTCGCACAGGCCTGAGAGCCCGCTCAGCGCGCGAGCCCGCGCAGCGCGTTCGCGTAGACCTCGGGCGTCTGCGCGCCCTGCAGCAGGTGCTGGCGGTCGATCACGACCGACGGCACGGCGCGGATGCCGGCCTGCTGCCACTCGCGCTCGGCGGCGCGCACGTCGTCGGCGTGGGCGTCGGACTCGATCACGGCGCGCGCGAGCGCCTCGTCGAGGCCCGCCTGCCGCGCGAGGTCGAGCAGCACGTCGGGCGCGCCGGGGTTGCGACCGTCGCGGTGGTAGGCCACGAGCAGCGCGTGCTTGAGCCGGCGCTGGGCGTCGGCGCCCTGCAGCCCGGCCTCGTGCAGCAGCCGGTGCGCGTCGAACGTGTTCCACACGCGCAGTCGCTCGCCGAACGTGAAGCCGACCGCGGCGCCACGCTCGCGCAAGGTCGCACGCGACGCGGCGAGCTGCGCGTCGCTCAGCCGGTACTTGGCCTTCAGGTACGCGGCGGCGTCCTCGCCGTCGGGGCCGAGCGCTGGGTTGAGCTCGAACGGCTGGACGTGCAGCTCGACGTCGAGGCCCCCGGGCTCGGCGCGCAGTCGCTCGAGCGCGCGCTCGAGCGCGTTCAGGCCGATCGCGCACCACGGGCAGGCCACGTCGGAAACGAAGTCGATGCGCATCACGGTCCTCGGCGTGGCGGTGGGGGGACGGCGATGGTAGACCGCGCGCGTCAACGGCGTCGCCAGCCCGCGACGAGCGCCGCGACGCGCGCGCCGACCTCGGCCGGCGTCGCGTCGGTGTCGAGCACGACGGCGCCTTCGTCGGCGGCGAGCGGCTCGCGCACGCGCAGCTGCAGCGCGAGCACGTCGGCGGTCGCGTCGGAGGCGTCCACATACATCGAGCGGAACTTGTAGACCTCG
>JBBION010000180.1:0-6527 GCA_037443345.1 Rubrivivax sp.
CGACGCGGCTGCGGCCGCTGGCGCGCGTGCGCCCGTCGGCGCAGGAGATTGCCGCCAACCCGCGCGCGCGCTCGGCGATCCTGCGCGTGGCCGAGCGCACCGCCGACGCGGCACCGGGGAGGGCGGCGTGAGCCGGTTCAACGTGCTGCTCGCGCTGGCCGTCGTCGCCAGCAGCCTGCTGCTGGTGCGCACCGCGTACGAGTCGCGCCGGCTGTTCGCCGAGCTCGACCGTGAGCGCAACCAGCAGCGCCAGCTCGAGCTCGAGCACAAGCGCCTCGAGGCCGAGCGGCAGGCGCAGGCCACCCACCTGCGCGTCGAGCGCATGGCGCGCGAGCGCCTCGCGATGCGCACCGCGACGCCGGCGGTGACCCACTACGTGGCCGACCCCGGCGTCGTGCCGGCGCCCGGCGCCGGGGGGGCGCGATGAGCCGCCCGACGCGCCACGATGCCGACCGCCGCGGTGCCGCCGCCGGCGTGCGCAGCGTCAGCTACGCGAGCAGCCCGCTGCTGGCGTCGAAGACGCCGCCGTGGCGCTCGAAGTTCGTCGTCGCGCTGATCGGCCTGGGCTCGTGCGTGCTCGTCGGGCGCGCCGTCTACATCCAGATCATCGGCACCGACTTCTACCAGCAGCAAGGCGAGAAGCGCTACGCGCACACGCTGACGCTGCACGGCAGCCGCGGCAAGGTGCTCGACCGCCAGGGCCAGCTGCTGGCCACCAGCGTCGAGGCGCCGTCGATCTGGGCCATCCCGCGCGACGTCGACGCGACGCCCGCGCAGCGCCGCGAGCTCGCGCGCGCACTGGGCATGACGGTGACCGACCTCGACCGGCGGCTGGCCGACAACCCGAAGTTCGTCTGGCTGCGCCGGCAGGCGGACGACGCGCTGGCCGCGCAGGTCAAGACGCTGGGCCTCAAGGGCGTGCATCAGACGCGCGAGTACAAGCGCCGCTACCCCGAGGGCGAGGCTGCCGCGCACGTCGTGGGCTTCACCGACGTCGAGCACCGCGGTCAGGAGGGCGTCGAGCTCGCGCTCGAGCCGCGGCTGCGCGGGCGCAACGGCTCGCGCGACGTCGTCAAGGACCGCCTCGGGCGCGTCGTCGAGGACGTGCGCGACCAGATCGACCCGGTGCACGGCGAGGACGTCACGCTGGCGATCGACGCCAAGGTGCAGGCCTTCGCGTACCAGAAGGTGCGCGACGCGGTGGCCGAGCACAGGGCCAAGGCGGGCAGCGCCGTCGTGCTCGACGCCAGGACCGGCGAGGTGCTCGCGCTGGCCAACTACCCCAGCTACAACCCGGCCGACCGGCGACGGCTGTCGGGCGAGCAGCTGCGCAACCGCGCGCTGACCGACACCTTCGAGCCCGGCTCGACGATGAAGCCGTTCATCGCCGCCTGGGCCATCGAGACCGGCCGCGCGAAGGCGACGACGCCGATCGACACCGGCCCCGGCTGGATGACGATCACCGGCAGCACGATCCGCGACCACGACCCGCTGGGCACGCTGACGCTGTCGGGCGTCGTGCAGAAGTCGAGCAACGTCGGCACCGTCAAGCTCGCGATGCAGATGCCCGCGCGCGAGATGTGGCAGCTGTACGCCGACATCGGCCTCGGCCAGAAGCCGCAGATCGACTTCCCCGGCGCCGTCACCGGGCGGCTGCGACCGTACAAGACGTGGCGCCCGATCGAGCAGGCGACAATGAGCTACGGCTACGGCCTGTCGGCCAGCCTGCTGCAGCTCGCGCGCGCCTACACCGTGTTCGCGCACGACGGCGAGCTGCTGCCGGTGACGATCCTCAAGCGCGACGCGCCGGTGCAGGGCACGCGCGTGATCGCGCCCGAGACGGCGCGGCAGGTGCGGCGCATGCTCGAGCTCGCCGCGAGCCCCGACGGCACCGCGCCGCTGGCGCAGACGGTGGGCTGGTCGGTCGGCGGCAAGACGGGCACCGCGCGCAAGCAGGAGGGCAAGACCTACGCGACGAACAAGTACCGCGCGTGGTTCGTCGGCCTGGCGCCGATCGGCGACCCGCGCATCGTCGTCGCCGTGATGGTCGACGAGCCGGGCCACGGCAGGTTCTACGGCGGGCAGGTGGCCGCGCCGGTGTTCAGCCAGATCGTGCAGCAGACGCTGCGCACGCTGGGCGTGCCGCCCGACCGCGAGGTCGTGCCGCAGATCGTCGCGCGCGACCGCCCGACGGTCGTCGAGAGCTTCTGATGACGACGGTACGCCTGTCCACCCCCGACGACGCCGCGCAGTGGCTGCGCGCGCGCGTGCGCGGCGCGCTCGTCGCCGACAGCCGCCGCGTGCGCCCGGGCGACGGCTTCGTCGCGTGGCCCGGGCACAGCGTCGACGCGCGCCAGTTCGCGCGCGGGGCGCTCGCCGCCGGCGCCGCGGCCTGCCTCGTCGAGCACGACGGCGCCGACGCGTTCGCCTTCGTCGACGAGCGCATCGCGACGCTGCCCGGGCTCAAGGCGGCGGCCGGCGTCGTCGCCGACGCCTACCACGGCCACCCGAGCGCGGCGCTCGAGGTCGTTGCGACGACGGGCACCAACGGCAAGACCTCGACCGCCTGGTGGACCGCGCAGGCGCTGACGACGCTCGGGCGCCGCTGCGCGCTGGTCGGCACGCTGGGGATCGGGGAACCGCCGCGGCCGGACAGCGGTGCGCCGGCCGCCCTCGAATCGACCGGCCTGACGACGCCCGACCCGATGCAGTTGCACGCCGCGTTGCGCGGCTTCGCCGACGCCGGCTTCGCGGCCTGCGCGATGGAGGCCTCGTCGATCGGCCTCGAGGAGCACCGGCTGGCCGGCGTGCGCATCGCGGTGGCGATGTTCTCGAACCTGACGCGCGACCACCTCGACTACCACGGCACGATGGACGCGTACGGCGCCGCCAAGCGCCGGCTGTTCGCCTGGCCTTGGCTGCGCGCAGCGGTGGTCAACGTCGACGACGCGTTCGGCGCGCGGCTGGCCGACGAGCTGCGGCGCGAGGGCCGTGTCGAGCTGTGGACCTGCTCGACGCAGGGCCCCGCACGGCTGGCCGCGCGCGACCTGCGCTACCGCGCCGACGCTCTCGCGTTCGACGTCGTCGAGGACGACGGTGCCGCGCACCCGGTGGCCAGCACGCTGGTCGGCAGCTTCAACGTCGCCAACGTGCTGCTCGTGATCGGCGCGCTGCGCGCGCTCGGCGTGCCGCTGTCCGACGCGCTGGCCGTCGTGCCCCGGCTGACGCCGGTGCCGGGGCGCATGGAGCGCGTGCTGCCGCCCGACGTCGACGCCGCGGCCGGCCCGGAGGTCGTCGTCGACTACGCGCACACGCCCGACGCGCTCGAGAAGGCGCTCGTCGCGCTGCGACCGCTCGCCGCCGCGCGCGGCGGGCGGCTGTGGTGCGTGTTCGGCTGCGGCGGCAACCGCGACGCGACGAAGCGCGCGCCGATGGGCGCTGCGGCCGAGCGGCTGGCCGACGTCGTCGTGCTGACCAGCGACAACCCGCGCGGCGAGCGCCCCGGCGCGATCCTCGAGCAGATCGCCGCGGGCTTGCGCGAGCCGCAGCGCGCGCGCGTGATCGAGGACCGCGCCGCCGCGATCGCGCTCGCGATCGGGCAGGCGCATGCGCACGACGTCGTGCTGCTGGCCGGCAAGGGCCACGAGGACTACCAGGAGGTCGACGGCATCCGCCGGCCGTTCAGCGACCTCGACGAGGCGGCGCGGGCGCTGCGCGCGCGTGCCGCCAGTGGCGCGGGAGCCGCGCGATGAGCCACACGCCGATGATGACGCTCGCGCAGGCGCACGCGCTGCTGCCCGGCTCGACGCTGGTCGGCGACGGCGCGATCGCGTTCGACCGCGTCGCCAGCGACAGCCGCACGCTGCGCCCGGGCGACCTGTTCGTCGCGCTCAAGGGCGAGCGCTTCGACGGCCACGACTTCCTCGCCGGCGCACGCGCCGCCGGCGCGGTGGCCGCGCTCGCCGAGCACGGCCTCGACGCGCAGGCGATGCCGGGGCTGCAGGTGGCCGACTCGCTGGCCGCGCTGCAGCAGCTTGCCGCCGCGTGGCGGCGCCGCCTGCGCCTGCCGCTGATCGCGGTGACCGGCAGCAACGGCAAGACGACGGTCACGCAGATGACGGCGTCGATCCTGCGCGCGTGGCACGGCGGCGGCGGCTTCGCGACCGCGGGCAACCTGAACAACCACATCGGCGTGCCGCTGACGCTGCTGCGCCTGCGCCAGGACGACGGCGTGTGGCACCGCGCCGGCGTCGTCGAGCTCGGCATGAACCACCCGGGCGAGATCGCGCTGCTGGCGCGGCTGGTGCAGCCGCAGGTCGTGCTCGTCAACAACGCCCAGCGCGAGCACCAGGAGTTCATGGCCAGCGTCGAGGCCGTGGCGCGCGAGAACGGCAGCGCGATCGACGCGCTGGCGCCCAGCGGCGTCGTCGTCTACCCCGGCGACGACGCGTTCGCGCCGCTGTGGCACACGATGGCCGGGCCGCGTCCGCAGACGACGTTCGCGCTCGACGGCGCGGCCGACGTGACGGCCGACGCACGCTGGGTCGCCGACGGCAGCGACGCGCCGCACTGGGCGCTGACACTGCACACGCCGGCCGGCAGCACGACGACGACGCTGCGCCTGGCCGGGCGCCACCACGCGAAGAACGCGCTCGCCGCGACGGCGTGCGCGCTGGCGGTCGGTGCACCGCTGGAGGCCGTCGCGCGCGGGCTGGCGTCGTTCGCGCCGGTGGCCGGGCGCTCGCAGCTGCACGTGTTGTCGCGTGGTGCGCGTCGCGTGACGCTGGTCGACGACACCTACAACGCGAACCCCGATTCGGTGCGTGCCGCGATCGACGTGCTGGCCGACCTCGCGCCGCCGCGTCTGCTCGTGCTCGGCGACATGGGCGAGGTCGGCGCGCAGGGGCCGCAGTTCCACGCCGAGGTCGGCGCCTACGCGCGCCAGCGCGGCGTCGAGGCGCTGTGGACCGCGGGCGCGCTGGCCGCGCACGCGGCGCGCGCGTTCGGCGGCGCGGCGTGCCACTTCGACGACGTGCCGGCGCTGATGGCGGCGCTCGGCGAACTGCCGGCGGCGTCGTCGCTGCTGGTCAAGGGCTCGCGCTTCATGCGCATGGAGCGCGTCGTGCAGGCCGTGCTGCGCGACGGCACGGGGAGCGCCTGATGCTGCTGGTCCTGAGCCAATGGCTGCTCTCGCTCGCGCCCGACGAGCTGAGCTTCCTGCGCGTGTTCCAGTACCTGACCTTCCGCGCCGTGATGGCGGCGATGACGGCGCTCCTGATCGGCATCGCACTCGGGCCGTGGGTCATCCGCAAGCTCGCGGAGCTGAAGATCGGCCAGCCGATCCGCGAGTACGGCGTGGCCGAGCACCTGGCCAAGAGCGGCACGCCGACGATGGGCGGCGTGCTGATCCTGATCGGCATCGGCGTGGCGACGCTGCTGTGGTTCGACTGGAGCAACCGCTTCGTCTGGGTCGTGATGGTCGTGACCTTCGGCTTCGGCGCCATCGGCTGGGTCGACGACTGGCGCAAGGTCGTCGACAAGAACCCGGAGGGCATGCGCTCGCGCGAGAAGTACTTCTGGCAGTCGCTGATCGGGCTGGTGGCGGCATTCTTCCTCGCGTTCGCGGTGTCGGAGAGCTCGAACCAGCGCGTCTTCGACCTGTTCGTGCGCTGGATCCAGAGCGGCTTCACCGAGCCGCTGCCGCCCAACGCCGACCTGCTGGTGCCGTTCTTCAAGACGGTGAGCTACCCGCTGGGCGTGTGGGGCTTCATCATCCTGACCTACCTCGTGATCGTCGGCAGCAGCAACGCCGTCAACCTCACCGACGGCCTCGACGGGCTGGCGATCATGCCAGTCGTGATGGTCGGCTCGGCGCTGGGCATCTTCGCCTACGTGCAGGGCAACGCCGTGTTCTCGCGCTACCTGCTGCTGCCGTTCATCCCCGGCGCCGGCGAGCTGCTGATCTTCTGCGCCGCGATGGCCGGCGCCGGCCTCGCGTTCCTGTGGTTCAACGCGCACCCGGCGCAGGTGTTCATGGGCGACGTCGGCGCGCTCGCGCTCGGCGGCGCGCTGGGCACGATCGCCGTCATCACGCGGCAGGAGATCGTGCTCGCGATCATGGGCGGCATCTTCGTCGTCGAGGCGCTGTCGGTGATGGCGCAGGTGACGTACTTCAAGTACACGAAGAAGCGCTATGGCGAAGGGCGGCGCATCCTGAAGATGGCGCCGCTGCACCACCACTTCGAGAAGAGCGGCTGGAAGGAGACGCAGGTCGTGATCCGCTTCTGGATCATCACGATGCTGCTGTGCCTGATCGGCCTGGCCAGCCTGAAACTGCGATGAACCACCTCGCCGGACTCACCGTGCTCGTGCTCGGCCTCGGCCAGTCGGGGCTGGCGATGGCGCGCTGGTGCGCGCGCCACGGCGCGGCGGTGCGCGTGTGGGACTCGCGCGAGCAGCCGCCGCAGCTCGACGCGCTGCGTGCCGAGGTGCCGGCGGCGTCGTTCGACGCCGCGCCGCTGGCCGAG
>JBBION010000181.1:0-6502 GCA_037443345.1 Rubrivivax sp.
GGCCGGGACGGCGTGAAGGGGCCGAGTTGTGCGAGGCCGCGGCCTGCAAGGCTGAACGCCGCGGCTCACGGCCTGCCTGCGCAGGCCGGGACGGCGTGAAGGGGCCGAGTTGTGCGAGGCCGCGGCCTGCAAGGCTGAGCGCACCTCAGGCGGCCACCGGCACCGGTCGCCGCGCGCGGGCCGGCACGTCACCGCAGAAGCCGAACGCCACGTCGGGGCGCTTGCCGCTCATCAGCAGCGCCAGCGCGCGCCCAGACCCGGCGCCGTGCGTCCAGCCCAGCGTGCCGTGCCCGGCGTTGAGCCACATGTTGGCGACGCGGCTGCGGCCGATGTACGGGATGTTCGTCGGCGTGCTCGGCCGCAGCCCGGCCCAGAACCGGGGCTCGCGCGTGTCGGCGACGCCGGGGAACAGTTCCTCGTAGCGCTGCACGAGCGCGCGGCAGCGCACCTGCGACGTCGTGCTGTCGAGCGAGGTGTCGTAGCCGGCCATCTCGGCGGTGCCGGCGATGCGCACCTCGTCGCCGAGGCGCGAGATCGCGACCTTGCGCGTGTCGTCGAGCAGGCTCACGGTGCTCGCGCGGCCGGGATGCTTCAGCCGCAGCGTCGCCGAGTAGCCCTTGGCCGGGTAGATGTTCAGGCACACGCCGAGCGGGCGCAGCAGCGGCGCGGTGAACGAGCCCATCGCGGCGACGTAGTGGTCGGCCGCGAGCGTGCGCGGGCGGCGCGTGGCTTGGTCGCGCACGCGCACGCCGGCGACGCGGCCGCCGGCCGTCTCGAGGCCGAGCACGTCGTGGCCGCAGAGGAAGGTCGCGCCGCGCTGCGCGCACAGCCGCGCGAGCTGCTGCGTGAACACGCGCGCGTCGCCGCTCTCGTCGCTGGGCGTGTAGGTGCCGCCGGCGATGCGCGCGCCGAACGCGGCCAGCGCCGGCTCGACCCGCAGCACCTCGTCGCGCGACAGCACGCGGCGGTCGACGCCGTGGCGGCGCATCAGCTCGGCCGCGGCGGCGCCGGCGTCGAAGTCGGCCGGCGTCGAGAAGAAGTGCAGGATGCCGCGTTCGAGCCGGTGGTACTCGATGCCGGTCTTCGCGACGACGGCCTTCAGCGCCTCGTGGCTGTAGCGGCCGAGCGCGACGAGCTGCGCGACGTTGCGCTCGAACGCCGCGTCGCTGCACTGGCCGAGGAAGCTCAAGCCCCAGCGCCACTGGTGCGGGTCCAGCCGAGGGCGGAACAGCAGCGGCGAGTCGTCGCGCAGCAGCCACTTGGCGACCTTGAACGGCGCCTGCGCGTTGGCCCACGGCTCGCAGAAGCTCACCGAGATCTGCGCGCCGTTGGCGAAGCTGGTCTCGAGCGCGGCGTCGCCCTGGCGATCGACGACGGTCACCTCGTGCCCCTCGTCGAGCAGGTGCCAGGCGGTGCTGACGCCGATGATGCCGGCGCCGAGGACGATCACTTTCATCGCGGGCTCCACAAGTCGCGTGGACGCGATTTTGCGGTGGAGCTGCTGCGCATGACTATGGATTCATGAATATCAAGATTCATTAGAATGGCTAATGTGCGTGACGTCGACCCGGCCACCCTCGACTGCCTGGCGGCGCTGGCCGACGAAGGCAGCTTCGACAAGGCTGCCGTGCGGCTGGCGATCACGCAGTCGGCGGTGTCGCAGCGGCTGCGCGCGCTCGAGGCGCAGGTCGGCCAGCCGCTGGTGATCCGCTCGCGGCCGCTGGCGCTGACCGACGCCGGCAAGGTGCTGCTGCGCTTCGCGCGCCAGTGGCACGCGCTGCGCACCGACCTGGCGCGCGAACTCGGTGCGGCGGCCGCCGGTGCGCGGCTGCCGATCGCCGTCAACGCCGACAGCCTCGCGACCTGGGTGCCGCCGGCGCTCGACGTGGTCGTGCAGGCCGGGCTGCGCGACGGCTACGGCCTCGAACTGGTCGTCGACGACCAGGACTTCACGCACGAGTGGCTGCGCCAGGGGGCGGTGCTGGGCTGCGTGACGACGGTCAGCGAGGCGCTGCGCGGCTGCGCGCTGCGGCCGCTGGGCGTGATGCACTACACCGCGGTGGCCAGCCCGGCCTTCGTGCGCGCGCACCTGCCGCGCGGGCTCGGCCACGACAACTTCGCGCGCGTGCCCTTCCTCGTCTTCAACCGCAAGGACGACATGCAGGCGCAGTGGGTGTCGCGCGCGTTCGGCGTCGCGGCGCCGCGGCTGCTGGAGCGCTACGTGCCGTCGAGCGAGGCCTACGTGCGCGCCGCGGCGATGGGCTGGGGCGTCGGCGTCGCGCCGTGGATCCAGGTGCGCGACGCCGTCGCGCGCGGCACCCTGGTGGCGCTGGCGCCCACCGTCACCGTGCCGGTGACGCTGTACTGGCACCAATGGCAGTTCGGCGGCACCGACGCGGCGCGCACGCCGAGCCTGCTCGAGCAGATCGGCGCCGCGCTCGAGCGCGGGGCACGCTCGGCGCTGGCCGGGGACGGTTCAACGCCCGTCGCCGGCCGCATCTGAGCGGCGCGGCGCCGCGGGCCCCAGCGGCTTCGGGGCCACGCCCTCGAGCGCCGGCGGCACCGGCCGGCCGAGCACCAGCGGCACCAGCCCGAAGCGCTTCGCGCCCGCGCCGCCGAGCGCGAGCCACAGCGCGCTCGCGATCGCGCAAGCGGCGGTGATCCAGGTCAGGACGGTGAGGGTGCGGCGGTCCATGGCGGCGGGACGTGGGCGAGGGGGCCACGGGGCCCACGCATGGCGCGTGCCGACCGCGCGCACCGATGTGCCGTCGGCGCGACACGGGCGCCGCGGCAGCGCCCCGTCGCGTGAACTGTGGCGCACGCCACCCGGGAATCCAACCGTCGTCACGGACCGTTACGCCTGACACTGGATCGCAAGGACGATTCCTCTGACCGCGCAAGGAGGCCCCCGATGCCGCACCCGATTCCGACCCCCTCGTGGTGGCAGAGGCTGCGCGCGCGGCGCGCGGCGCCCGCCGGCCCCGACGCGGCCGACATGGGCACCGCCTTCGGCCTGGACATGACGCTGCCGCCTCTTCCGGCCGACCCGGCACGTGCCGCCGTGGTCCCGCGCCGTCGGTCGTGGTGGGCGCGTACGCGCCGGCGCTGAACGTCGCGACTTGCCGGTCACCCTGCAGACGGCCCGTCTGCAAGAGCGAATCCGAGGTCGCGTTCCGACCCCGGACGTTTACAATCCGGGCATGGCTCGGGGGTCATTCCGGCAGCAAATGCTGCAAGCGCGCGAAGACGCGATCGTCGCGGCCGTCAACCGGTTGTTGGCGGAGAAGGGCTTCGAGGCGATGACGGTCGACGAGGTCGCGGCCGACGTCGGCATCGCGAAGGCCAGCCTGTACAAGCACTTCCCGTCGAAGGAGGAACTCGCGGCCGCCGCGATGGTGCGCGTGCTGCACCGTGCGCGGGCCTTCCTCGACGGCGACGCGGTGCGCGCGCTGCCGAAGGCGGCCGACCGCCTGCGCGCGATCACGCGCTGGGCGATGCAACTGCAGCTCGCCGGCGAGATGCCGTCGCTGCCGGCGCAGAACTCGACGCTGCGCACCGCGCTGCTGCAGCACCGCGACTACCTCGACAGCCTGAGCGACGTCAGCGAGCGCATCGGCGAGACCATCGTGCAGGCGCAGCGCGACGGCGACATCGACCCCCGGCTGCCGCCCGAAGTCGTGCTCTACACGCTGTACGCGCGCGCCTGCGACCCGGTGGTGTCGCTGCTCAAGAGCACCGGCCAGTACGACGACGAGCGCATCGTCGAGATGGTGCTGAGCACCTGCTTCGACGGCCTGAACACGCGCTGAGCGTGCCCGCCGGCGCGCTCGCGCGCCAGGCTCAGCGCACCAGAAGCACCGGCGTCTTGCAGTGGGCGAGCACCTTCGTCGCCACCGAGCCCATCACCAGGTTGGCGATCGTGCCGTGGCCGTGCGAGCCCATCATCAGCAGGTCGAAGCTGGCCTTGTCGGCCATCGCGGCGATCGTCTCGGCCGCGTGGCCGACCTTGTACACGAACGTCGCCTCGATGCCCTGCTTCGTGAAGAAGGCGCGGATCGGCTTGAACACCTTCTCGGCCTCCTCTTCGTAGTACGACTTCAGCATCTCGCGGTCGACAACGGCGGCCGCGCGCGGCGGTACCGCGGGCACGGTGTGGATCAGCGTGTACTGCTGTGTCGGTCCGAGCCATTCGTCGTGCGCGGCCAGGTAGGCGAGCATGCGCTTCGTGTACGGGCTGCCGTCGACGGCGACCAGGATCTTCATCGGGGGTGCTCCTCGCTGGGTGGGTCAGGGGCTTGTTCGGCGGCCCGCAGTGTGACACGGCGCGGCGCGGTGCCTGCCGCTGCGCGGGCGTCTCGGTCGAGTTCGATCAGCCGAGCGGCGTCGAAGCCGTCGCACTCGCCCTTGACCTCGATGCCGCGCGCGTTCGACACGACGCGCGTCGGCGCGGCGCCGGCGTGCGTGACGAGGTAGTCGAAGCGCCGGTGCACGTGCCCGTGGATCCACAGGTCGACGCCGGGCATCAGGTCGTCGTCGGCGTTGCAGAAGCTCGCCGTCGACGGCTGCGTGCCGTAGCGCGGGTCGAGGCTGCGAAGGCTCGGCGCGAAGTGCGTGACGACGACGGTGCGCTCGCCCGGCGGCGCCGGATCGGCCAGCGCGTGCGCGAGCCAGTGCCGGCACGCGAGCGCCTCGTGGCGCACGGCCGGTGCGTCGAACAGCGCGCCGCGCCGCCGCGCGCGCATCACGTTGGCGAAGTAGGTCGCGGCGCGCACGCAGCGCTCGCGCTCCTTCGCGCCGAAGACGTCGAAGTCGCTCCAGCGCACGGTGGCGAGCAGGCGCAGCCGGGTGCCGTCGGGCGCGGTCCAGCGCCACGTCTGCCGCTCGACGAGCGTCAGGCCGAAGGCGGCGCAACGTTCGCGCAGCGCCGGCCACGCTGTCTCGAGGTCGCGGCCGTCGAACTCGTGGTTGCCGGCGACGACGACGACCGGCACCGGCCAGCCGGCGAAGCGCTCGTAGCCGAGCCACGTGCTGTCGATGTCGCCGGCCAGCACCAGCAGGTCGGCCCCCGGCGCGGGCCGGGGGTCGAACGTCTCGCTCTCGAGGTGCAGGTCCGACAGCAGCTGGATGCGCATGCGCGCCGTGCGACCCGTCAGGCGTGACCGACGCCGATCTTCGCTGGCGCTCAGCGAAGCGAGCGACGCCAAGCGGCCGCCGCGGATCCGGCTTTGCCGGTCCGCTGACGGCGCCCCCCCGGGGGGGAGGCGCCGAAGGCGCTTCGGGGGGGTGTCATGCCACCAGGCGCTCTTCGAGGCGCTGCTTGGTCGCGCTCAGCTCGGCCGGCGCCCGGCTGCCGAGCTGGTCGAACAGCGTGTCGTGCAGCTTCATCTCCTGCGTCCACGCGGCGTGGTCGACGCCGATCACGGCGTCGAAACGCTCGCGCGGGAAGGGCAGCCCGGTCCAGTTCAGGTCCTCGTAGCGCGGGCTGATGCCGAACAGGTGTTCGGCGCCGCCGCCCTCGCCGCGCACGCGCTGCACGATCCACTGCAGCACGCGCATGTTCTCGCCGTAGCCGGGCCAGACGAACTTGCCGTCCTCGCCCTTGCGGAACCAGTTGACGCAGAAAATCTTGGGCAGCGTGTGGCCCGACGCCTCCAGCCTGTGCTCCATCTCGAGCCAGTGCCTGAAGTAGTCGCCCATGTGGTAGCCGCAGAACGGCAGCATCGCGAACGGGTCGCGGCGCACGATGCCGGTCGCGCCGGCCTGCGCGGCCGTCGTCTCGCTGCCCATCGTGGCGGCCATGTAGACGCCTTCCATCCAGCTGCGCGCCTCGGTCACGAGCGGCACGGTGGTCGAGCGGCGCCCGCCGAAGATGAAGGCGTCGATCGGCACGCCGGCGGTGCTGTCCCACTCGGGGTCGAGCGCCGGGTTGTTGGTGGCGGCCACCGTGAAGCGTGCGTTCGGGTGCGCGGCCGGGCGAGGCTTGCCGTCGGGGCCCGGGTTGGCCTTCGCGATCTCGGGCGTCCAGTCGCGGCCCTGCCAGTCGATCAGGTGCGCCGGCGGGGTGTCGGTCATGCCCTCCCACCACACGTCGCCGTCGTCGGTCAGCGCGACGTTGGTGAAGATCACGTCGCGCGTCAGCGACGCCATGCAGTTCGGGTTGGTGTGCGCGTTGGTGCCCGGCGCGACGCCGAAGTAGCCGGCCTCGGGGTTGATCGCGTACATCTTGCCGTCGGCGTGCGGCTTGATCCACGCGATGTCGTCGCCGATGGTGGTGACCTTCCAGCCTTCGAAGCCGGCCGGCGGCACCAGCATCGCGAAGTTGGTCTTGCCGCACGCGCTCGGGAACGCCGCGGCGACGTGGTGCTTGCGTCCCCGCGGGTCGGTGACGCCCAGGATCAGCATGTGCTCGGCCAGCCAGCCCTGGTCACGACCCATGATGGAGGCGATGCGCAGCGCGAAGCACTTCTTGCCCAGCAGCGCGTTGCCGCCGTAGCCCGAGCCG
>JBBION010000182.1:0-6404 GCA_037443345.1 Rubrivivax sp.
GCTGATCATCTTCCTGTGGACGCCGCCGCACTTCTGGGCGCTGGCGCTGTACCGCACGGAGGACTACCGCCGCGCCGGCCTGCCGATGCTGCCGGTCACGCACGGCGCCGAGTTCACGCGGCTGCAGATCCTGCTGTACACGCTGGTCCTGTTCGCGGCGACGCTGCTGCCGTTCGTGCACGGCATGAGCGGCTGGGTCTACCTCGCGGCGGCCGTCGTGCTCGGTGGCCGCTTCGTCGCGCTCGCGTGGAATCTGTGGCGCGACTACAGCGACGCGCTGGCGCGGCAGACGTTCCGTTTCTCGATCTGGCACCTGTCGCTGCTGTTCGCGGCGCTGCTCGCCGACCACTACCTGATGCCATGGCTGGTCTGACCTCGCGCCGTGCGTTCGGCGCCGCTGCCGCGCTGTTGACGCTGATCACGCTCGCCGGCTGCGACCGCGTGCCCGGGCTGGCCGGCTTCGCCGGCAGCGGCGGCAAGTCGTCGTTCAAGGCGATCGACATCACCGGCGCCGACTACGGTCGCGAGCTGTCGCTGACCGACGCCGACGGCCAGCGCCGGACGCTGGCCGACTACCGCGGCAAGATCGTCGTGCTGTTCTTCGGCTTCACGCACTGCCCCGACGTGTGCCCGACGACGATGGTCGAGCTGGCCGAAGTCAAGCGCCAGCTGGGGCCCGACGGCGAGCGCATCCAGGGCATCTTCGTGACGATCGACCCCGAGCGCGACACGCCCGAGCTGCTGAAGGCCTACGTGTCGAACTTCGACCCCAGCTTCGTCGCGCTGCGCGGCGACGCCGACGAGACGAAGAAGGCCGCGCGCGAGTTCAAGGTGTTCTACGCCAAGGTGTCCGGCAAGACGCCCGACAGCTACACGATGGACCACACCGCCGGCTCGTACGTCATCGACGCGCAGGGCCGGCTGCGCCTGTTCACGCGCTACGGCAGCGGTGCGCAGGCCCTGGTCGACGACCTGAAGCTGCTGCTGGCCGAGGCCAAGGGCTGACGCGCCAGTGAACAGGCGCCCCGCAGGGCGCCTTCGCGTCGATCGAAAAGGCGCCCCGCAGGGCGCCATCGGGTCGGGCGCGGCTTCAGGCCGTCTCGGCCAGCGCCTTGCGCATCTTCTTCATCGCCGCCGCCTCGATCTGCCGGATGCGCTCGGCGCTGACGCCGTACTCGGCGGCCAGCTCGTGCAGCGTCATGCCGCCCGACCCGTCGTCGTTGACCTGCAGCCAACGCTGCTCGACGATGCGGCGGCTTCGCGCGTCGAGCACCTCGAGCGCCTGCCGCAGGCCTTCGCCGGCCAGGCGGTCGCGGTGGCGCGCCTCGAGCAGGCGCGTCGGCTCGTGCACCTCGTCGGCCAGGTAGGCGATCGGCGCGTAGGTGTCTTCGCTGTCGTCGGCCGGCGCCTCGAGCGCGACGTCGCCGCCGGACAGCCGCGTCTCCATCTCGAGCACCTCTTCGCGCTTGACGTTGAGCTCGCGCGCGACGGTGTCGACCTCGGCGGCGGTCAGCGTGCTGCGGTGCGTGTCCGCGTCGGTCGCGTCGCCCTTGAGCGACTGCTTCATCGAGCGCAGGTTGAAGAACAGCTTGCGCTGCGCCTTCGTCGTCGCGACCTTGACCATGCGCCAGTTGCGCAGGATGTACTCGTGGATCTCGGCGCGGATCCAGTGCAGCGCGTAGCTCACCAGGCGAACGCCCTGCGCCGGGTCGAAGCGCTTGACGGCCTTCATCAGGCCGATGTTGCCTTCCTGGATCAGGTCGCCCTGCGGCAGGCCGTAGCCCAGGTACTGGCGCGACACCGAGACGACGAGCCGCAGGTGCGACAGCACCAGCCGTCCGGCAGCCTCGACGTCGCCGTGCTCGCGCAGCCGACGGGCGCAGTCGGCTTCCTCCTGCGCCGTCAGCAGCGGGATGCGGTTCACCGCGCTGATGTAGGCGTCGAGGTTGCCGATCGACGGCACGACCGCCCACGGATCACGCACGACAAGAGCCTGGGTGAGAGCAGCGTTCATAAATTGTTCGAGCGCCATGCGGGGTCTTTGGTTCCCGAAATATTAGCACTCGGCGGGCGAGAGTGCTAAAGCTTCGACCCCTCACACCCGACCCAACTGACACGAGAAACGAAGTGGGTGCAAACCGCGGTGCGGGCTGAGCGAGCTTCCTCAGACTCACCTGCCCGCATCGTGTTCGGCCCCAACGCGCCGGCCCTTGACCGATCTCAAGCCCGGCAGGAGGCCGCTGGCCGAGCATCGCATCCGCTGCGCCCCGGAGACACGCCGATGACGACGAACTACATCCGTTGGTTTCGCGACCTGTCGCTGACCGACCTGCCGCTGGTCGGCGGCAAGAACGCCTCGCTCGGCGAGATGTTTCGCGAGCTCGCGCCGTTGGGCGTGCGCGTCCCCGACGGCTTCGCCGTCACCGCGCAGGCCTACCGCGATGCGCTCGACGGCGCCGGCGCCTGGGGCGAGCTTCACGCCTTGCTCGACACGCTCGACAAGCGCGACACCGACGCGCTGGCGCGCGCCGGCGCGAGGGCGCGCGAGATCGTCTACGCGGCGCCGATGCCCGAGGCCGTCGAGCGGCAGCTGCGCGAGGCGTGGCGCGCGCTGAAGGCGCAGGTCGGCGACGACCTCAGCGTCGCGGTGCGCAGCTCGGCCACCGCCGAGGACCTGCCCACGGCCAGCTTCGCCGGTCAGCACGACACCTACCTCAACATCCGCGGCGAAGAAATGCTGATCGACGCCGTCAAGCGCTGCCAGGCGTCGCTGTTCACCGACCGCGCAATCAGCTACCGCACCGACCAGGGCTTCGACCACTTCAAGGTCTACCTGTCGGTCGCGGTGATGCAGATGGTGCGCAGCGACCTCGCCTCCAGCGGCGTGATCTTCACGATCGACACCGAAAGCGGCCACCCCGACTTCGTCTTCGTCACCGCCGCGTGGGGGCTGGGCGAGAACGTCGTGCAAGGCGCCGTCGACCCCGACGAGTTCTACGTCCACAAGCCGACCTACCGCCAGGGCCATCGCGCCGTCGTGCGGCGCACGCTGGGCGACAAGCAGGTGCACATGGTCTACGCGACGGGCGGCACGCGCGAGCCTGTGGTCAACCGGCCGACGCCGAAGGCCGACCGCGCGCGCTTCTGCCTCGACGACGACGACGTGCTCGAGCTGGCCGGGGCGGCGATCGCGATCGAGGACCACTACGGCCGGCCGATGGACATCGAGTGGGCCAAGGACGGCCCGGACGGCAAGCTGTACATCGTGCAGGCGCGGCCCGAGACGGCCGCCTCGCAGAAGCGCGCGCAGGTGCTCGAGGAATACGTGCTCGACGGCAAGGGGCCGGTGCGCGCGCAGGGCCGCGCGGTGGGCGCCAAGATCGCGACCGGCGCGGTGCGGCGCATCACGTCGGCGGCCCGGCTGAACACGTTCCGCCCCGGCGAGGTGCTCGTGGCCGACACGACGACGCCCGACTGGGAGCCGGTGATGAAGACGGCCGCGGCGATCGTCACCAACCGGGGCGGACGCACCTGCCACGCGGCGATCGTCGCGCGCGAGCTCGGCATCCCGGCGGTCGTGGGTGCCGAGCGCGCCACCGAGGTGCTCAAGGACGGCGAGACCGTCACCGTGTCGTGCGCCGAAGGCGCGGTGGGCCGCGTCTACGACGGCGCGCTGCCGTTCCACAAGGACGTCAGCGACCTCGCCGGGCTGAAGAAGCCCGACACCGAGATCATGGTCAACCTCGGCAACCCCGAACTCGCCTTCCAGGTCAGCCAGATGCCGTGCGACGGCGTCGGGCTGGCGCGCATGGAGTTCATCGTCAACGAGTACATCAAGGTGCACCCGATGGCGGTGCTGCACCCCGAGCGCATCCGTGACGACGCGGTGCGCGCGCAGGTCGAGGCGCTGTGGGCGCAGTACGCCGACGGCGCCGCGTACTTCGTCGAGCGTCTCAGCGAGGGCGTGGGCACGATCGCGGCGGCGTTCTGGCCGCGGCCGGTCATCGTGCGGCTGTCGGACTTCAAGAGCAACGAGTACGCTGCGCTGCTCGGCGGGCGCGACTTCGAGCCGCTCGAGGAGAACCCGATGATCGGCTTCCGCGGCGCGGCGCGCTACGTGCACCCGGCGTACGAGGAGGCGTTCGCCCTCGAGTGCATCGCGCTGCACCGCGTGCGCGACGTGATGGGGCTGACCAACCTGAAGGTGATGGTGCCGTTCTGCCGCCGGCTCGACGAGGCGCGGCGCGTGCTCGACGCGATGACGCGCCACGGCCTCGAGCGCGGCAGGAACGGCCTCGAGGTCTACGTGATGTGCGAGATCCCGAACAACGTGCTGCTGATCGACGAGTTCGCGCAGCTGTTCGACGGCTTCTCGATCGGCAGCAACGACCTCACGCAGCTCACGCTCGGCGTCGACCGCGACAGCGCGATCGTCGCCGAGAGCTTCGACGAGCGCGACCCCGGCATGCTGAAGATGCTCAGGCTCGCCGTCGAGGGCGCCCGGCGCAACGGCCGCCACAGCGGCATCTGCGGCCAGGCGCCGTCGGACCACCTCGAGATCGCGCAGTATCTGGTCGAGCTCGGCATCGACAGCATCAGCCTGACGCCGGACCGTGTGCTCAAGACGATGCAGGCGGTGGCCGCGATCGAGCAGGCGCAGGGCCGCGCGCCGAGGCGCTGAGCCGATCGGCTACAAAGCAGGCCGCGGGCGCACGCGGGCGCGTGCGCCGCGAACCACTCGAGGAGAACGACAGATGATCGGCAAGTGGAGCGTGGCGATGGCGGCGATGCTGCTCGCCGGGTCGGTGCTGGCGGCGGAGGTCGGCGGGGTCAACCTGCCCGACCGTGCGACGGTGGCCGGCAAGGAGCTGGTGCTCAACGGCGCGGGCGTGCGCACGCGGCTGATGTTCAAGGTCTACGTCGCGTCGCTGTACCTGCCGACCAAGGCCGGCGACCTGGCCGGCACGCTGGCGCAGAGCCCGCGCCGGGTGCAACTCGACATGCTGCGCGACGTCGGCGCCGAGGACCTGGTCAACGCGCTGGTCGACGGCATGAAGGGCGCCAACACCGCGCAGGACATGGCCGCGGTCAAGGCGCAGACCGACCAGCTCGTCGCGCTGATGAAGTCGATCGGCGAGGCGAAGAAGGGCGACGTCGTGACGCTGGACTATGCCGACGGCGAGACGCGCCTCGGCCACAACGGCAAGGCACTCGGCGCGATCGCCAGCGCACCGTTCAACGACGCGCTGCTGCGCATCTGGCTGTCGGACAAGCCGGTGCAGGCCGACCTGCGCAAGGCGATGTTGGGAGGCTGAGGCCCGCGGCTCCGAGCCTGCCTGCGCAGGCTCGGACGGGCCGAAGGCGCCGAGCTCTGCGAGGCGCGGGGGGCGCAAGCCCAGGCCCGCGGCTCCGAGCCTGCCTGCGCAGGCTCGGACGGACCGAAGGCGCCGAGCTCTGCGAGGCGTGGGGGGCGAAGCCCAGGCCGCACCGGCCCGCGGCGCGGTCAGACCAGCGCGAGCTGCGACGCCACCGTCGGCGTCGCGTTGACGCTCCTCAGCTGCAGCCCCGGGCGCTGTGCCGGCAGCACGCGCCAAAGCTCGTCGGCGAAGGCTGGGCCGACGTCGGCGATGCCGTCG
The DNA here is from genome assembly GCA_037443345.1 of Rubrivivax sp. Taxonomy (GTDB): domain Bacteria; phylum Pseudomonadota; class Gammaproteobacteria; order Burkholderiales; family Burkholderiaceae_C; genus Calidifontimicrobium. The sequence goes on from JBBION010000182.1 coordinate 5,637, forward strand.
AAGTCGAGCGTTGCCGACGCGAACTGCTCGAGCCGCCACGCCGCGCGCCGCGCCAGTGCGCGCGACTCGAGCACGCCGTCGGCGGCGAGCAGGCGCAGCGGCACGACGGTGTGATCGATCCAGCCGCGCACGCCCTCGCTGCTGCCGGCGCGCAGCACGTCGTCGAGCGTGCGTGCCGTGTCGAGTGCGATCGCGACGTAGACCGAGGTGCCGTGGCGCGGCAGCGCGCGTGCGGCCTGCCAGCGCCCGTCGTCCCAGGCCACGCGGCGCCAGCCGCTGGCGTTGGCGTGCAGGTCGAACACGTCGGCCAGCCGTGCCGTGTGGTACAGGCCGCGGCCGCCGTGGCGCTCGGGCTGCGTCGTCAGGCGGCCCTTGGCCAGTTCGAGCATCGCCTGCGCGGGGTCGTCGATCGCGAACGCCTCGCGGATCGTGTCGAACGCGCCGCGGCCGTCGTCGGACACCAGCAGCTGCACCTGCACCGGCGTCTGGCGCATCGACACCGTGACAGTGCGCCCGCCGCTGTGATCGACGGCGTTGTTGACGAGTTCGGTGAACGCGTGCTGCACCATGCGGCGCACCGCCGACGGCAGCGCGAAGCACGACGCGAAGTCGCGCGTCCACGCGCGTTCCTCGTCGAGGCCGGCGAGGTCGTAGCGCTGCACGACCTGGCGCAACGGCCCCGGGCGGTACCGCGGCCGCGAGCGGCTGCCGTCGCGCTCGAGCCACCGCAGCGCCACCAGCCGGCCGAGCAGGCGCGACGCCGCCGCG
>JBBION010000183.1:0-6389 GCA_037443345.1 Rubrivivax sp.
CGGTGGTCAGGTGCACCACCGAGCCGCCCATCTGGTACATGCCGGCCTCGAAGCTCACGCGCGTGCGCGTGCTGGCCTTCTCGAAGATCATCGCCAGCGTGCGGTCGGCGAGCGGGTGGTACTTCTCGTAGTTCTTGAACCGCTGCTTGATGATGCGCGCGCGCTCGAACAGGTACGCGTACTCCTCGGCGCGGAAGTCCTTGAAGTGGAGGTAGTGCTTCATCAGGCTCGGGCCGGGCTTCATGGCGCGGTCGACGACAGGAACGTGCGCACCAGCGGCGCGAGGATCGCGACGACCTGCATCGCCTCGTCCTCGGTCATGATCAGCGGCGGCACGAGGCGGATCACGCGCTCGGCGGTGACGCTGATCAGCAGGCCCGCCTCCATCGCCTGCTGCAGCAGCGCGCCGCACGGGCGGTCGAGCTCGACGCCGATCATCAGCCCCTGGCCGCGGATCTCGACGACGCCGGGCTGCGCGCCGAGCTCGCGCTCGAGCGCGGCCTTCAGCGCCGCGCCGACGCGCGCCGCGTGGTCGAGCAGGCCGTCCTCGTCCATGATGCGCAGCGTCTCGACGCCGGCGCGCATCGCCAGCGGGTTGCCGCCGAACGTGGTGCCGTGGTTGCCCGGCTGCAGCACGTTCGCCGCGCGCGGGCCGCAGACGATCGCGCCCACCGGCACGCCCGAGCCCAGCCCCTTGGCCAGCGGCATCACGTCGGGGCGGATGCCGGCCCACTGGTGCGCGAACCACTTGCCCGTGCGGCCGATGCCGCACTGCACCTCGTCGAGCATCAGCAGCCAGTCCTGCCGGTCGCACACCGCGCGCAGCGCCTGCAGGTACTCGCTGCGCGCCGGGTTGATCCCGCCTTCGCCCTGGATCGTCTCGAGGAACACCGCCACCACGTTCGGCCGCGTGCGCGCGACCTGCTCGATCGCGGCGTCATCATTGAGCGGCACGCGCACGAAGCCCTCGACGAGCGGGCCGAAGCCGGCCTGCACCTTCGGGTTGCCGGTGGCCGACAGCGTGGCCAGCGACCGGCCGTGGAAGGCTTTCTCGTAGACGACGATCTCGGGCCGCTCGATGCCTTTGTCGTGGCCGAACTTGCGCGCGATCTTCAGCGCGCCTTCGTTGGCCTCGAGGCCGCTGTTGCAGAAGAAGACGTTGGTCAGCCCCGACAGCTGCACGAGCCTGGCCGCGAGCTGCTCCTGCAGCGGCACGCGGTAGTAGTTGGACGTGTGGATCAGCTTGGCGAGCTGGTCCTGCAGCGCGGGCACCAGCTTGGGGTGCGCGTGGCCGAGCGTGTTGACGGCGATGCCGCCGAGCGCGTCGAGGTACCCGCGGCCGTCGGTGTCCCACACGCGGCAGCCGCGGCCGTGCGACAGCGCGATCGGCAGCCGCCCGTAGGTGTTCATCAGCGGCGAGGGGGCGGCCGTGGCGGCGACGGGCTCGGGGGCGTTCATCGACGGGCTCCAGAAAAGGCAACGGCCGGACGCGTCGACGAAAGTCGCGTCGCGTGCCGACCTGTGCGCATTCTAGGCGAGCGCTGTCAGGCTGGCGCCATGCTGCGACGCAACACTTCGCGGGCACAATCGCGGGCGGTCCGCGCCGCGATGCCCTGGCCGCGCCTTCCCACCGTCGATGTCCCCTCCGCCGTCCCGCCCCTGTCAGCTGGTCATCCGTGGCGTCACGCGCAGCGGGCGCACGTTCCGCCCGAGCGACTGGGCCGAGCGGCTGTGCGGCGTGATGTCGCCGTACCGCCCGGGCGGTGCGCGCACCGGGGTCGGCGCGCACATCGGCTACTCGCCGCTGTGCATCCCGCGCGTGATCGACGGCGTCAAGTGCGTGATCGTCAGCGAGGAACTGCGCGCCGTCGAGCCAATGGCGTGGGACTTCGTCGTCCACTTCGCGCGCGACAACGAGCTGCAGACCGTCGAGGGCCCGCTGCCGCCCGAGGCACCCCGTTAGGCGTTGTGACGCCGGAAAACGCGAAGGGCCTGCAATGCAGGCCCTTCGTCGTTTCCACCGGATGTCGACGCGATCAGGCGGCGGTCGCCAGCGCCTTGACCTTGGCCGCCAGGCGGCTCTTGTGCCGCGCGGCCTTGTTCTTGTGGAAGATGCCCTTGTCGGCCACCTTGTCGATGACGCCCTGCGCGGTCTGGAACAGCTCGGTGGCCTTGGCCTTGTCGCCGGCGGCGACCGCCTTCTGCACGTTCTTGATCACGGTGCGAAAGCGCGAGCGCAGCGCCGTGTTCGCGGCGTTGAGCTTGACGTCCTGGCGGGCACGCTTGCGCCCCGAGGCGATGCGAACGGTCTTCTTCTTGGCGCGGGAGGAGGTGGCCATGCTGCAGCGAGGTCGAAGGTGGAAAGCCGGGCATTCTAGCACGGCGCCGACGAGCCGGCTTGTCGGGAGCAGCCACTTCCTATAATCCGTCGCCGATCGACCCTGACGCACCGCCTTGCCACCGCCCGCCCGCGACCGCAGCGACCACCCATGCCGCCGCGGTGCGCCGCGATGAACCTGCTCAAGGCCGCCTCCACCGTCTCGCTGCTCACGCTCGCGTCTCGCGTCACCGGCTTGGTGCGCGAGCAGCTGATCGCCGCCACGTTCGGCGCCAGCGCCGCCACCGACGCGTTCAACGTCGCGTTCCGCATCCCGAACCTGCTGCGTCGCCTGTTCGCCGAGGGCGCGTTCTCGCAGGCCTTCGTGCCCATCCTGGCCGCCGCGCGCGAGCGCGACGGCGACGCGGCGACGCACGCGCTCGTCGACGCGGTGGGTACCGTGCTGCTGTGGGCGCTGCTCGCGACCTCGGTGGTCGGCATCGCCGGCGCACCGGTGCTCGTGTGGCTGATGGCCGCCGGACTCGCAAGCTTCGACGACGCCGTCGTGATGACGCGCATCATGTTCCCGTACATCGCGTGCATGTCGCTGGTGGCGCTGTCGGCGGGCATCCTGAACACGTGGAAGCGCTTCGCGGTGCCGGCGGCCACGCCGGTGCTGCTGAACCTGGCCGTGATCGCCGCCGCGTGGGGGCTGGCGCCGCGCTTCGCGGCCTGGGGTTGGGCGCCGATCCACGCGCTGGCGGTCGGCGTGATGGGCGGCGGCGTGCTGCAGCTGGCGGTGCAGTGGCCGGCGCTGCGCCGCATCGGCATCGTGCCGCGCTTCGGCCTGACCTTCGGGCGGCTGCGCGCCGCCTGGCACCACCCCGGCGTGCGGCGCGTGCTGCGCCAGATGGCGCCGGCCGTGCTCGGCGTGTCGGTGGCGCAGCTGTCGCTGCTGATCAACACGCAGATCGCGTCGCACGTCGGCGTCGGCGCGGTGTCGTGGCTCACCTACGCGGACCGGCTGATGGAGTTCCCGACGGCACTGCTCGGCGTCGCGCTCGGCGTCGTGCTGCTGCCGCAGCTGTCGGCGGTGCAGGCGCGCGACGACATGGCCGGCTACTCCGACCTGCTCGACTGGGGGCTGCGGCTGGTGGTGCTGCTCGCGCTGCCGTGCGCGGCGGCGCTGCTCGTGTTCCCGCAGGCGCTGATCGCCGTGCTGTACCACTACGGGCAGTTCACGCCGCGCGACGTCGAGCAGACGGTGTGGGCGCTGCGCGGCTACGGCGTCGGGCTGCTGGGGCTGATCGCCGTCAAGGTGCTCGCGCCCGGCTTCTACGCCCGGCAGGACATCCGCACGCCGGTCAAGATCGCCATCGTCGTGCTCGTCGCGACGCAGGCGATGAACGCGGTGTTCGTGCCGTTCTTCGGCCACGCCGGGCTCGCGCTGTCGATCGGGCTGGGCGCGCTCGTCAACGCGACCTGGCTGCTCGTCGGCCTGCGCCGCCGCGGGCTGTACCGGCCGGCGCCGGGCTGGGGCGTGTTCGCGCTGCGCGTGGCGGCGGCGACAGCGCTGCTCACGGCAGCGCTGGCCTGGGCCGCCCACGGCATCGACTGGATCGCGCTGCGCGCGCAGCCGTGGCAGCGCGCCGGCTGGATGGCGCTCGTGCTTGCCGGCGTGGCGGTGCTGTACTTCGCGACGCTCGCCGCCACCGGGCTGCGGCCGCGGGCGTTCCTGCGCCGTGGCTGACGGCGCGCCGCGTCCCGCATAGACTGCGCGCGATGAGCGAGCCGATCCGCTTCGAAGTGCCCACGCCACTCGGCTACTTCGCGAGCCTGGTCGCCGACGACGAGGGCTTCTCCGTCTTCGAGGCCGCCGTCTCGATCGCGCAGGACGAGTACCCCCGGCTCGACCCGCAGGCCGTGATGTCGGACGTTGACGCGCTGGCCGAGCGCGTGCGCCGGCGGCTGCCGGCCGACGCGTCGTCGCTGCAGAAGCTGCGCGTGCTCAACCGGTTCTTCTTTCAGGAGTTGGGCTTCGCTTGCAACGTCAACGACTACTACGACCCGCGCAACAGCTACCTGCACGAGGTGCTCGCGCGCCGGCGCGGGATCCCGATCTCGCTGGCGGTGCTGTACATCGAGATCGCGACGCAGGTCGGCCTCGTGGCGCGTGGCGTGTCGTTCCCGGGGCATTTCCTCGTCAAGCTGCGCATGCCGCGCGGCGAGGTCGTGATCGACCCGTTCAACGGCCGCTCGCTGTCGCGCGAGGAGCTCGACGAGCGCCTGATGCCGTACCGCCGCCAGCACGGCCTGGTCGGCGACGACGACGTGCCGCTGGGCCTGTTCCTGCAGGCCGCGCCGCCGCGCGACGTCGTCGCGCGCATGCTGCGCAACCTGAAAGAGATCCACCGCGCCGCCGAGGACTGGCCGCGGCTGCTCGCGGTGCAGCAGCGCCTCGTCGTGCTGCTGCCGCAGGCGTGGGAGGAGCGGCGCGACCGCGCGCTGGTGCTGGCCGAGATCGGCCGCTACGCCGACGCCGCCGACGACCTCGAGGTCTACCTCGCACGCTGCCCGCGCGCCGACGACGCGCGCGCGCTGCGCGCGCGCCTGCTCGAACTGCGCCGCCAGGGTCAGCCGCGGCTTCACTGAGCACCGAAGAGCCCCTCGGCGGGGCCGCCCGCGGCCGTGAGGTCCGCCCGGGGCCCCACGGCGCCCCGCCTACAATTTGGCCGCGCGCGATCCACGTGCGCCTGCGGGCCGCCCGCCGCGTGCCACCCCCGCGACGCCCACGTCGCCGCCGATGACCCCGAGTCCGTCCCGTCGCCAAACCCTCAGCTGGATCGCGCTGGCCGCCGTCGCGGCCGCGCTGCTGTGGCTGCTGGCGCCGGTGCTGACCCCGTTCATCGTCGCGGCCGTGCTGGCCTACGCGCTGCATCCGCTCGTCGAGGGGCTCGCGGCGCGACGCTGGCCGCGCGTGCTGGCGGTGCTGCTCGTCGAGACGCTGGCCGTCGTCGCCGTGCTCGCGCTGCTGCTGCTGCTGGTGCCGGTGGTCGCCAAGGAGGTGCCGCTGCTGCGCGAGCAGATCCCGCTGCTGGCGGCACGCTTCAACGAACACGTGACGCCGTGGCTGGCGCAGTACGGCGTCGAGTTCCGCCTCGACACCGCCAGCGTCAAGGTCCTGGCGACGCGGGTGTTCGGCGGTCAGGTCGAGGACTGGGTCGCCACGCTGCTCGAGTCGGCGCGCATCGGCGGCAGCTTCGTGCTCACCGTGGTCGGCAATGCGGTGCTGATCCCGGTCGTGCTGTTCTTCCTGCTGATGGACTGGCCGCTGCTGGTCGAGCGCGTGCGCCAGCTGATCCCGCCACGGCTGCGGCCGCAGGCAGCGGGCTTCTTCGCCGAGTGCGACGCGCTGCTCGGGCAGTACCTGCGCGGCCAGCTGCTGGTGATGCTGATCCTCGCCGTGTTCTATTCGGCAGGCCTGGCGCTGTTCGGGTTCGATCTCGCGCTGCCGGTGGGCGTGTTCACCGGCCTGGCGGTGTTCATTCCGTACCTGGGCTTCGGGCTGGGCCTGCTGCTGGCGCTCGTCACCGGCCTGCTGCAGTTCTTCGGCTGGCATGCCGTCATCGCGGTGGCGGTGGTCTACGGGCTCGGGCAGCTGATCGAGAGCTTCCTGCTGACGCCGTACCTGGTCGGCGAGCGCATCGGGCTGAATCCGCTGGCCGTCATCTTCGCGCTGCTGGCGTTCGGCCACCTGTTCGGCTTCGTCGGCGTGCTGGTCGCGCTGCCGCTGAGTGCGGTCACGCTCGTCGCGCTGCGTCGCCTGCGCGGCATGTACGTCGCCAGCCGGCTGTACACCGGGTGAGGGCCGCGCCGTGAAGCAGATTCCGCTGCCGATCGCCGCCGGGGCCGAAGCCGGGTTCGACGACTTCGTGCCCGGCGCGAACGCCGCGGCGCTCGCCCACCTGCGCACGACGGCCGTCGCGCAGGCGCCGGTGGCGCCGCTGTACCTGTGGGGGCCGCCGGGCAGCGGCAAGACACACCTCCTGCGCGCGCTGGCCGCGGCGCGGTC
>JBBION010000184.1:0-6382 GCA_037443345.1 Rubrivivax sp.
CCTTTGCCCGCGCGACCGGCAGCGCGTGGGTGCCCTCGCCGCCGGCGCCGACCAGCCACTGCGACAGCGGCCGGCCGCGCACGGCGTCCTCGCCGGCGAGCCCGACGAGCCCGACGAACGCAGGGTTCGCGTGCAGGACGTGCCCGCCCGAGTCGGTGACGACGACGCCGTCGCGCGTGCCGTCGACGAGGCGCGCGATCGCGCGCGCGACGTCGTGCGCGTCGCCCTGGCGCTCGTCGGCGCGCACGCGCACCAGCAGGCGCATCGCGTCGTCGGCGCGAAACGGCGTCGCCGAGACGGCGACGCGACCGACCCGCCCGAGCAGCTGCGCGTGCACCTCGGCCTCGCGGCCGCTGGCGCGCGCGCTGACGAGCAGGTGCTCGACGGCCTGCCGCGACGGGCGCGCGAACAGCTGCCCGATGCGCCGCTGCGGCAGGTTCTGCGGCGCGAGGTCGAACATCCGCGCGGCCGAGGGGTTGGCCTCGATCACGCGCAGCGTCTGGGCGTCGACGACGACGACGGCGTCGGTGGCGACCTGAAACAGCTGGCGGTAGCGCGTCTCGGCCAGGCGCGTGCGCCAGTAGCCGCGCTCGAGTTCGCGCTGCGTGTCGAGGAAGCGCTGCTGGATCGCCGTGATCGCGCGCAGGTCGCGGCCAACGACGAGCAGCGGGCCGCCGTCGCCGAGCCGCACCGCGGTGTAGGCCACCGGGATCGCACCGCCCGCGGCCGCCGGGTGGTTGACCTCGCGCGCCCGCGCGCGGCCCGTGCGGCCGACCTCGGCGAGCAGCTGCTCGATCTTCGCGCGGGTGTCGTCGGTGACGGTGTCGGCCCAGGCGCGCCCGACCCATTCGGTGGTCGCCGCTGGCGCGATCGGCTCGCGCCCGCCCTGCGCGACGACGCGGATCGTGCCGTCGGCATCGACGACGAGCGCGATGTCGCCCGCCAGCGACGCGAACGTGTGCGCCAGCTCGGGCGCCCAGGCGGACAGGACGGACAGGTCGGCGCGGTCGCCGTCACGGGAGGTCAAGATGCAGCCCTCGCTTCGAGCGTGCCCAGGCACGCGTCACGTACGCACCCCACGACCCGATCGCGGCCGGACCCGACAGCATCCTCGGCCACGAACGGGCACTGACTACTGGGCGGCTGGACGATGGCTGGCGGCACGCGCCGACGTGGGCCCGTCGCCCCGCCCGCCATCGAAAGTTGGGGATTGTAGGCCGCCGCGCCCGTCGTTCAGCCCTGCGACGGCGCCGGCACCGACCAGCGCTTGGTCACGTCGCCGCGCGCGTTGACGCTCTCGAGCGAGACCGGGAAGCCCCACAGCCGCGCGACGTGCTTGAGAACCTCGTGCGCGCTGTCGGCCAGCGGCCGGTCGTTGTGCTGCGTGTGCCGTAGCGTGAGGGAGCGGTCGCCGCGCAGGTTGACGTTCCAGACCTGTATGTTGGGTTCGCGCGAGCCGAGGTCGTACTGGCGCGACAGCGCCTCGCGCACGCGACGGTAGCCGCTGTCGTCGTGGATCGCGCTGACCTCGAGTTCGGGCTCGTCCTCGTCGTCGGTGATCGCGAACAAGCGGAAGTCGCGCATCAGCTTCGGGCTGAGGTACTGGCCGACGAAGCTCTCGTCCTTGAAGTTGCGCATCGCGTGGTCGAGGGTCGGCAGCCACGGCTTGCCGGCCACGTCCGGGAACCAGTGACGGTCCTCGTCGGTGGGCGCCTCGCAGATGCGCTCGAGGTCGGTGTACATCGCGAAGCCGAGCGCGTAGGGATTCAGGCCCGAGTACGCCTTGTGGCCCACCGGCGGCTGGTAGACCACGTTGGTGTGCGACTTCAGCCACTCCATCATCACGCCGTCGGTCAGGTGGCCGTCGTCGTACATCGTGTTGAGCAGCTTGTAGTGCCAGAACGTGGCCCAGCCCTCGTTCATCACCTGCGTCTGGCGCTGCGGGTAGAAGTACTGCGCCACCTTGCGCACGATGCGCACGATCTCCCGCTGCCAGGGCTCGAGCAGCGGCGCGTTCTTCTCGATGAAGTACAGCAGGTTCTCCTGTGGCTCTTCGGGGAAGCGCCGGCTGTCGGTGCCGACGGCCTCCTTCTCGGCGCGCCGCGGCAGCGTGCGCCACAGGTCGTTGACCTGCTGCTGCGCGTAGGCCTCGCGGTCCTTGCGCTCGGCGAGTTCCTGCGCGAGCGACTTGCGCTGCGGGCGCCGGTAGCGGTCGACGCCGTGGTTGGCCAGCGCGTGGCACGAGTCGAGGAACTCCTCGACCTTGTCCAGTCCGTGGCGCTCCTCGCACTCGGCGACGTAGTTCTTCGCGTAGACAAGGTAGTCGATGATGGCCGACGCGTCGGTCCACATGCGAAACAGGTAGTTGCCCTTGAAGAAGCTGTTGTGGCCGTACGCGGCGTGCGCGATCACGAGCGCCTGCATCGCCAGCGTGTTCTCCTCCATCAGGTAGGAGATGCACGGGTTCGAGTTGATGACGATTTCGTACGCCAGCCCCATGTGGCCGCGGCGGTACTGCTTCTCGGTGGCGATGAACTCCTTGCCGTAGCTCCAGTGCCGGTAGTTCACCGGCATGCCCACGCTGGCGTAAGCGTCCATCATCTGCTCGGCGGTGATGATCTCGAGCTGGTTGGGGTAGGTGTCGAGGCCGAAGCGCTCGGCGGTCGCGCGGATCACGTCGTGGTAGCGCTCGATCAACTCGAACGTCCAGTCGCTCGGCCCCGGCAACGGCTGCGCGGCGCGCGCCGGCGCCGGCAGCGGCACCTGCAGCCGCGCGCCGGCGTGGCGACGGTCGCCGACGGGCGGGATGCGCGACGGGTCGCTGGCGCGACGGCGTTCGATGCCGAGATCGGTCATGGGGTCTCAGGCGGCCGCCTGCTCCTTCTTGAAGAGGTCACGGAACACCGGGTAGATCTGCGACGCGTCGGTGGCCTTGCGCATCGCGAAGTGCGGGTGCGTCGCGAGCAGCTGCGTGTACTCCTCCCACAGGTTCTGCTCTTCCTCGGCGACCTGCACGTACGCGTAGTAGCGGCACAGCGACAGGATCTTCTGCGCCAGCAACTCGCGGCAGCGGCCGCTGTCGTGGTGCCAGTTGTCGCCGTCGCTGGCCTGCGCGCCGTAGATGTTCCACTCGCTCGGGCTGTAGCGCGCGCGGATGATCTCCTCCATCAGCACGAGCGCCGACGAGACGACGGTGCCGCCGGTCTCGGTGGCGTGGAAGAAGTTCCGCTCGTCGACCTCCTGCGCCTGCGTGTGGTGGCGGATGAAGACGATGTCGATGCGCTCGTAGTGCTTGGTCAGGAACAGGTACAGCAGGATGAAGAAGCGCTTGGCCAGGTCCTTGCGCGCCTCGTCCATCGAGCCCGAGACGTCCATCAGGCAGAACATCACCGCCTTGCTCGTCGGCACCGGCACGCGCACGCGGTTGCGAAAGCGCAGGTCGATCGGGTCGAGGTACGGGATGCGCGCCAGGCGGCTGCGCAGCGCCTCGATCTCGGCCTCGAGCGCCTCGATCTCGGCCTCGCGGCCGCCGGGCGCGAGCCGCAGCTCGGCGAGCCTCGCCTCCATCTCGCGCAACTCGCGCCGGCTGCCCGAGCCGATCGCGATGCGCCGCCCGATCGCGCCGCGCATCGAGCGCACGACGTGCAGGTTGTTCGGCGTGCCGTCGCTCGTGAAGCCGGCGCGGTGGTACTTCCACTCGGGTGTTTCGGCGAGCTGCGTGCGCACGAGGTGCGGCAGCGCGAGGTCCTCGAAGAAGACCTGCATGAACTCTTCCTTCGACAGCGTGAAGACGAAGTCGTCCTCGCCCTCGCCCGAGTCGCTGGCCTGCCCCTTGCCGCTGCCGCCACCGCCGCCGCCCTTCGGCCGCTCGATGCGGTCGCCCTTCAGGTATTCCTTGTTGCCGGGGTGCACGATCTCGCGCATGCCACCCTGGCCGTGGTGGAACACCGGCTCCGACAGGTCCTTCTTCGGGATCGAGATGTCCTCGGCGCGCTCCATGTCGCGGATGCCGCGCCCGTCGACCGCGCGCTTGACCGCCTCGCGGATCTTGTCCTTGTAGCGGCGCAGGAAGCGCTCGCGGTTGCCGATCGACTTGTTCTTGCCCGCAAGTCGTCGATCGATGATCGATTGAAGCGCCATGGGTTGCAGTCCTGCGATCTAGCCGAGCCGCCGCCGCGGAACCGGCTTCGCCGGGCCGCTGGCGGCGCCCCCCTGGGGGGGAGGCGGCCGAAGGCCGCTTCGGGGGGGGTTCATGAACTCTTCCGGACGCGCAGGTACCACTCGCACAGCAGCCGCACCTGCTTGGGCGTGTAGCCCTTGGCGACCATGCGGGTCACGAAGTCCTCGTGCTTCTTGGCCTCGTCGGCGCTGGCCTTGGCGTTGAAGCTGATGACCGGCAGCAGCTCCTCGGTGTTCGAGAACATCTTCTTCTCGATCACCGTGCGCAGCTTCTCGTAGCTGGTCCAGTTCGGGTTCTTGCCCTGGTGGCTGGCGCGCGCGCGCAGCACGAAGTTGACGATCTCGTTGCGGAAGTCCTTCGGGTTGGCGATGCCGGCCGGCTTCTCGATCTTCTCGAGCTCGGCATTGAGGCTGGCGCGGTCGAACACCTCGCCGGTGTCGGTGTCGCGGTACTCGTGGTCCTGGATCCAGTAGTCGGCGTAGGTGACGTAGCGGTCGAAAATGTTCTGGCCGTACTCGCTGTAGCTCTCCAGGTAGGCAGTCTGGATCTCCTTGCCGATGAACTCGGCATAGCGCGGGGCGAGCTGCTCCTTGATGAAGGCGACGTACTTCTGCTCGACCTCGGGCGCGAACTGCTCGCGCTCGATCTGCTGCTCGAGCACGTACATCAGGTGCACCGGGTTCGCGGCGACTTCCTGGCTGTCGAAGTTGAAGACCTTCGACAGGATCTTGAACGCGAAGCGCGTCGAGATGCCGCTCATGCCCTCGTCGACGCCGGCGTAGTCGCGGTACTCCTGGATGCTCTTCGCGCGCGGGTCGGTGTCCTTCAGGTTCTCGCCGTCGTAGACGAGCATCTTGCTGAAGATCGAGCTGTTCTCGGGCTCCTTCAGGCGAGTGAGCACGCTGAACTGCGCCATCATCTTGAGCGTGCCCGGCGCGCAGGTCGCCTCGGCGAGCGACGAGTGGCGGATCAGCTTCTCGTAGATCTTGATCTCCTCGCTGACGCGCAGGCAGTACGGCACCTTGACGATGTAGATGCGGTCGAGGAAGGCCTCGTTGTTCTTGTTGTTGCGGAAGGCCTTCCACTCGCTCTCGTTGGAGTGCGCGAGGATCACGCCGTCGAACGGGATCGCGCCGAAGCCCTCGGTGCCCTTGAAGTTGCCTTCCTGCGTGGCCGTCAGCAGCGGGTGCAGCACCTTGATCGGCGCCTTGAACATCTCGACGAACTCGAGCAGGCCCTGGTTCGCGAGGCACAGGCCGCCCGAGTAGCTGTACGCGTCGGGGTCGTCCTGCGCGTAGGTCTCGAGCTTGCGGATGTCGACCTTGCCGACCAGCGAGCTGATGTCCTGGTTGTTCTCGTCGCCCGGCTCCGTCTTGGCGATGCCGACCTGCTTGAGGATCGACGGGTAGCGCTTGACGACGCGGAACTTGCGGATGTCGCCGCCGAACTCCTCGAGCCGCTTGACCGCCCACGGCGACAGGATGCGGTTCAGGTAGCGCTGCGGGATGCCGTATTCCTTCTCGAGGATCGGCCCGTCCTCGCCTGGGTCGAACAGCCCGAGCGGCGACTCGTTCACCGGCGAGCCCTTGATCGCGTAGAACGGCACCTGCTCCGCGAGGTGCTTGAGCCGCTCGGCGATCGAGCTCTTGCCGCCGCCCACGGGGCCGAGCAGGTAGAGGATCTGCTTCTTCTCCTCGAGCCCCTGCGCGGCGTGCCGGAAGTAGGACACGACCTGCTCGATCGAGTCCTCCATGCCGTAGAACTCGGCGAAGGCCGGGTAGATCTTGATGACCTTGTTCGCGAAGATCCGCGACAGCCGCGGGTCGTTGCGCGTGTCGACCATCTGCGGCTCGCCGATAGCCTTGAGCATGCGCTCGGCGGCGGTGGCGTAGGCCAGCGGGTTGCGCTTGCATTCGGCGAGGTAGTCCTCGAGTGAGAGCTCTTCCTCGCGCAAGCGCTCGTAGCGATCTTTCAGCCGGCTGATCACGTCCATGCGGACCTCCTGGTTCGGACGGCGCGCGGGCGGCTGCCTGCCCCCCGCGCGTCTGGGAAGTTCTGATGGAGTCCCGGCTGTACGGGCCCGGGCGCCATCAGAGCTTTCCGGTCAACGGCATGTGCGGTTCAGTATGGCGTCGTCTCCAGCTTCGTCGATCCGACAGAGGACGATCCCACAAGGAGTGTCGGCATAAGCCGCCAGTTCCC
>JBBION010000185.1:0-6368 GCA_037443345.1 Rubrivivax sp.
CGCGGCCGGGGCCGGTGCCGCGGCGTTCGCGGCCGACCTCGCCGACGAGGCCGGCTGCCGCGCGCTGGTGCCGGCCGTCGTCGCGCACTTCGGGCGGCTCGACGCCGTCGTCCACAACGCATCGCTGTTCGAGCCCGACCACGCGGCCGACTTCACCTACGCCGCGATGGAGCGCCACTGGCGCGCCAACACCGCGCCCGCCGTCGTGCTCGCGCAGGCGCTGCACGAGCACCTCGCCGCGCGCGGCGCCGCCGAGCCGGGCTGCGTCGTCAACCTGCTCGACCAGAAGCTGTGGAATCCGAACCCCGACTGCCTGTCGTACACGCTGTCGAAGGCCGCGCTCGAGTGCGCGACGACACTGCTCGCGCAGGCGCTCGCGCCGCGCGTGCGCGTGTGCGGCGTCGCGCCCGGCCTGACGCTGGGCAGCGCGCAGATCGACGACGCCAAGCTCGCGCAGCTGCAGTCGAAGGCGCTGCTGGGCTATGGCGCGCGGCCCGACGACGTCGCGCAGGCGGTGCACTTCCTGTTGAGCGCGCGCGCGAGCACCGGCACGACGCTGCTCGTCGACGCCGGCCAGCACCTGCAGCCGCACGACCGGGACTTCGGCTATCAATGACACCCCCCCGCAGCGCCGTCGGCGCCTCCCCCCCGGGGGGGGCGAGCCCAGGCACGGAAGGTCCGGGGGACCTTCCGTGCCTGGCGAGCGGCCGGGCTGCAAGGCCCGGCGCGGCCTGCAAGGCCCGCCAGCGGACCGGCGGAGCCGGATCCGCGGCGGCCGCTTGGTTGCCGGCGCGTCGCCGCCCGCATGCGGCAGCCACACCTTGGGAGCAGACCCCATGACGGGCGTCGGACCCACCGCGCTGCGGCGCCTGTCGGTCGAGCGGCTGCGCGTGCTCGCCAGCGTCGGCATCCTCGAGCACGAGCTGACCGCCAGGCAGGCGCTGCTGGTCAGCGTCGCCGTCGAGCAGCACGCCGTGCCGCTGATCCCGGCCATCGACGACGTGCACCACGTGCTCGACTACCGCCACCTGCGCGAGGCCGTGCTCGACGAGGCACAGGCCGGCCACGTCAACATGCTCGAGACGCTGGCCGGGCGCATCGCGCAGCGGCTGCTCGCGCGGCGCACGGTGCGGCGCGTGCAGGTGCGCATCACCAAGCCGAACATCTTCCCCGACTGCGACGGCGCGTCCGTCGACATCGACGTCCATGCCCCCGACCTCGCCTGACACCGCCGACGCCACCGCGCCGGCCGCCGCCGCCGACACCCGCCGCGCCGAGTTCGAGCTGCGCAAGCTCGACAAGCGCCTGCACCGCCTCGTCGGGCAGGCGATCGCCGACTTCAACATGATCGAGGCGGGCGACAAGGTCATGGTCTGCGTCTCGGGCGGCAAGGACAGCTACGCGCTGCTCGACATCCTGCTCGGGCTGCGCCGGCGCGCGCCGATCGACTTCGACGTCGTCGCCGTCAACCTCGACCAGAAGCAGCCGGGCTTCCCGGCCGACGTGCTGCCGGGCTACCTGCGCTCGCTGGGCATCCCGTTCCACATCGAGACGCAGGACACGTACTCGATCGTCAAGCGCCTGATCCCCGAGGGCCAGACGATGTGCAGCCTGTGTTCGCGGCTGCGCCGCGGCATCCTGTACCGCGTCGCGAGCGAGCTCGGCGCGACGAAGATCGCGCTCGGCCACCACCGCGACGACATGCTGCAGACGCTGCTGATGAACATGTTCTTCGGCAGCCGCCTCAAGGGCATGCCGCCGAAGCTGGTCAGCGACGACGGCCGCCACATCGTGATCCGCCCGCTGGCCTACGTCGCCGAGGTCGACCTCGAGCGCTGGGCCGGGCACCGGCGCTTCCCGATCATCCCGTGCACGCTGTGCGGCAGCCAGCCCAACCTGCAGCGCGCGCAGATCAAGCAGATGCTGCGCGACTGGGACAAGCGCTTCCCGGGGCGCATCGACAACATGTTCAGCGCGCTGGGCAACGTCGTGCCGTCGCACCTGATGGACCGAAAGCTCTATCCGTTCGAGACGCTCCAGCGCACCGGCGTGGCCGACCCCGACGGCGACATCGCGTTCGACGAGGAGCCCTGCGCGCCGCCGCCCTCGACGCTGCGCATCGTGCGCGACGATCCGGGCGACCGCTAGCTCCAGCGTCACGGTCGACGCTGAGCGACGGGCCGCGGGGCTCGTCCACGCAGGTCGCCTGCGAAGGTCAGTGAGTGGCACGCGGCGCGGGCATGCCTTCTCCGGCCCACCTCGCGCGGCAGCGGCACCGCCTTGCATCCGTCGTGCCGTCGGCAACGTCGCGACCTGCAACGCACCGTGGCGAGCGCGAATGGGGCCTGCGCCCGCACACCCAGGCCACGTGCCGTTCCCACGCTTGCGCACTGCACGCGGGAGCAGGACGCCCGCGGTGAAGCGCAGGGCGATGGCGGCATCTGCGGGCGCAGGCCCCATTCGCGCTCACGCCAGCGTCGGCAGGGCGAAGCCGGTGCCAACCTCGCAGCCCGTGGCGGGGCACGACGTCGACGCGCGAGGTGGGCCGGAGAACGCAGGGGCCGCCGTCGAGCTGCCGCCGCGGCCGTCGCACGCCGGCCCGACGTCGGATCACCCCCGGAGATCGACGGCCGCCTACGGCCCGTTCAGCCCCGCCAGCACGCGCGCGTCGTCCTCCCAGCCGCGCAGCTTGGCCGCCGCGCGCTGACGCTGCGCGGGCGTCATGTCGTTGTGCACGCGCGCGAACAGGTCGCAGTTGAAGCGCTTGAGGCGCTGCTGGTGCTCGCGGTAGGCCTCGCGCGGCGACGTCGTGAACCGTTGCGCGACGGCCGCCAGCATCGGCTGCACGCGCGCCGGCGTGCGCTCGGCCGCCGGCAGCGCCTGCACCGCGCGCAGCGTGTCCAGCAGCTCCTGCTGTCGCTGCAGACGCTCGCCGAACCAGCGTTCGGCGTCGGCCGGCGAGTCGGCCATCCACTGCGCCAGGCGCTCGCGTTGGGCGGGCTCGAGACGTCCGTACAGGTTCTCGAAGCGGCCGAGCTGGCGCTCGAACTGCACGCGGCGGCGCTCGGCCGCGTCGCCTTGCAGGAACTCCTCGCGGAACTCGACGTTGGCCTTGGCGAAGCGCTGCTCGAGGTGCGCAAGCTGTGCCGGAGTCAGGCCCAGCACCACGTCGCCGAGCCAGGGCAGTGCCTGCTCGACGGCCACCGTGGCGCGCTGTTGCAGCACGTCGGCCCAGCGGCAGATCTGTTCCGCTCGCGCCGGCTCGAGCACCTGCTGCTGCGCCTGGCGCAGCAGCGCCGCGTAGTCGGGCAGCTGCGTCGCGCGGTGCCACGCGAACCACCCGCGCAGCGACTCGCGCACGCGCGGCGACTGCTCGGCGCTGAAGTCGACGTAGCCGTCGAGCCACCAGAACACCAGGTCGTGACCCTGGTTGTAGCCCAGGCGCAAAGCGCTGCAACCCGTCACGATCGCCGCGACCGCGAGCAGGAACAGCGACCGGATAATCCGCGCGCTACGCAAGGACGCTTTCATGGGCCACAACGTCGTGATCCTCGCCGCCGGCCGCGGCACCCGCATGAAGTCGCAGCGGCCGAAGGTGCTGCACCGGCTGGCCGGACGTCCGCTATTGCAGCATGTTCTCGACGCCGCTGCCGGCGCGGCGGCATCGCGCGTCGTCGTCGTGATCGGCCACGGCGGTGACGAGGTCGAGGCCGCGTGCGCCGCGCCAGGCCGCGTGTTCGTGCGCCAGGAGCCGCAGCTGGGCACCGGCCACGCGGTGCAGCAGGCGGTGCCCGCGCTCGACCACGCGGCGCCGACGACGCTGATCCTCAACGGCGACGTGCCGCTGGTCACGGCCGCCACCGCGCGCGCTCTGGTCGACGCGTGCGGCGGCCAGCGCCTGGCGCTGCTGACGATGAGGCCGGCCGACCCGCACGGCTACGGACGCATCGTGCGCGACGCGTCGGGCCAGTGCGTGCTCGCGATCGTCGAGGAGAAGGACGCCACGCCCGCGCAGCGCGCGATCGGCGAGGTCTACACCGGCATGATGGCCGCGCCCACCGCCGCGCTCGAGCGCTGGCTCGCCGCGCTGCGCAACGACAACGCGCAGCGCGAGTACTACCTGACCGACATCGTCGCGATGGCGGTGGCCGACGGCGTGCCGGTGACGGGCCTCGCGGTGGCCGACGAGACCGAGGCGCTGGGCGTCAACAGCCCGCAGCAGCTCGCCGACCTAGAGCGCCGGCTGCAGCGCCGCCGGGCCGACGCGCTGATGACGGCCGGCGTGCGGCTGGCGGACCCGGCGCGGTTCGACCTGCGCGGCACGCTCGAGTGCGGCGCCGACGTCGAGATCGACGTCGGCTGCGTGTTCGAGGGCCGCGTCGTGCTCGGCGACGGCGCCCGCGTCGGAGCGCACTGCGTGCTGCGCGACACGACGGTGGCCGCCGGCGCGCGCATCGAAGCCTTCTGCCACCTCGACGGCGCGCAGGTCGGCGCCGGCGCGAGCGTGGGCCCGTACGCACGCCTGCGCCCGGGCGCCGTGCTCGGCGAGGACGTGCACATCGGCAACTTCGTCGAGGTCAAGAACTCGACGCTGGCGCGCGGTGCCAAGGCCAACCACCTCGCCTACCTCGGCGACGCGACGGTGGGCGAGCGCGTCAACTACGGCGCCGGCAGCATCACGGCCAACTACGACGGCGCCCGCAAGCACCGCACCGTGATCGGCGACGACGTGCAGGTCGGCTCCAATTGCGTGCTCGTCGCGCCGGTCACGATCGGTGCCGGCGCGACGATCGGCGGCGGCTCGACGATCACCGACGACGCGCCGGCCGGCCAGCTGACGCTGGCACGCGGACGGCAGGTCACGATTGCCGGCTGGACGCGGCCGGTGAAGAAGAAGCCCGAGAAGAAGTCCGAGCACGGCGGCTGAGCGGCCCGCACCGACGCGGCGCGCCGGTCAGCCGGCCGCGCCTGGCCCCTCGAGCACCTCGGCGGCCAGGCACAGGTCGTCCCAGGCCTTGGCCTTGTCGGCCGGCTGGCGCAGCAGGTAGGCCGGGTGGTAGGTCACGACCAGCGGCACGCCCTGGTAGCGGTGCACGCGCCCGCGCAGCCGGCCGATCGGCTCGTCGGTGCGCAGCAGCGCCTGCACCGCGAAGCGCCCCATCGCGACGACGATGCGCGGGCGCACGAGCTGGATCTGGCGCACGAGGAAGGGCTCGCAGCGCGCCATCTCGTCGGGCTGCGGGTTGCGGTTGCCCGGCGGGCGGCACTTGAGCGTGTTGGCGATGTAGACCTGCCGCTCGGGCGGACCCGGCTCGCGCGTGAGGTCGAGCGCGTCGAGCATCGCGTCGAGCAGCCGCCCGGCGGGGCCGACGAAGGGCTCGCCCTGGAGGTCTTCCTGCTCGCCGGGCGCCTCGCCGACGATCATCCAGTGCGCGCGCTCGTGGCCGACGCCGAACACGGTCTGCCGGCGCGACTCGCACAGCGCGCAGGCACGGCAGGCGGCGACCGCCTCGCGCAGCGCGGGCCAGTCCATCGTCGCGACGTCGCCGGTGGCCGGTGCCGCGGGCCGTGGCGACGCGCCCGCCGGTGCGGCGCGCGCGGGCGGCGGGGCGGACGGCGCCTGGGCAGGCTGCGGTGCCCCCTGCGGGACCGCAGCCTGCGGCAGGGTCGCGCCGGGCCACAGCTCGATGCCCATCTCGCGCAGCATCGCGCGCTGGCGCTCAGTCCACGCCATCGTGGCTCCGGCCACCGGACGGCGCCAGGTCCAGGCTCATCAGCACGGCGTCTTCTCGCCGGCCGTGCGCGGCCGGGTAGTAGCCGCGCCGCCGCCCGACCGGCACGAAGCCGTAGCGGCGGTACAGCGCCTGCGCGCGTGCGTTGCTCTCGCGCACCTCGAGCCACAGCGTGCGCGCGCCCAGCGCGACGCTGCGCGCGACGAGTTCGTCGAGCAGCCGACGCGCGTGGCCGCGGCGCTGGTGCGCCGGCGCCACCGCGACGTTGAGCAGGTGCATCTCGTCGACGCCGGACATCGCGACGAAATAGCCGACGAGTTCGCCGTCGGCGTCGCGCAGCACCTCGGCGAGGTGGCCGGCGACCAGCGAGTCGACGAAGTTGCCGCGCGTCCACGGGAAGCTGTACGCGCTGACCTCGAGCTCGTGCACCGCGTCGACGTCATCGAGGCGCATCGGCGCGAGCCGCAGCGCGGACGCGTCGCCGGGCGGGCGCAGCTGTGCGTTCATCGCGACCTTGCTCAGCGCGCTGCGGCGGCCGCGGCGCGCTCGACCGTCGTCAGCGCGACCTTGTCGCGCACGTACAGCGGCAGCGCGTCGGCCGCGTCGACCGCGGCGCCGTCGCGCCACGCCGCCTGC
>JBBION010000186.1:0-6349 GCA_037443345.1 Rubrivivax sp.
CAGTTGGATAGAGTACTTGGCTACGAACCAAGGGGTCGTGGGTTCGAATCCTGCCAGCCGCGCCAGACGATGAACGGGCCGCACCTTCACAGGTGCGGCCCGTTTTCTTTGAGGTGGCCTTGCGCGTCGGTGCGGGCTCAGGCCGCCTTGCGCGGCTCGCGTGCCGCGAGCGCCTGCGAGAACGCCGTCTCGAGATAGCCCACCGTGCGCTCGACGTGCATCAGCTTGTCGAGGCCGAACAGGCCGATGCGGAAGGTGCGGAACTCCGGCCCCTCGTCGCACTGCAGCGGCACGCCGGCGGCGGTCTGCAGGCCGAGCGCGATGAAGGCCTTCGCGTTGGCGAACTCGGGGTCGTCGGTGTGGCTGACGACGACGCCGGGCGCCTGGTAGCCGGCCGCGGCGACGCTGCGCAGGCCGCGCCCCTCGAGCAGCGCGCGCACGCGCTGGCCGAGCTCGACCTGGCGCGCGCGCAGCAGCTCGAAGCCGAGCGACTTCGTCTCGGCCATCACGTCGCGCGTGCGCGCGAGCGCGTCGGTGGGCATCGTCGTGTGGTAGCCGAAGCCGCCGGCCTTGTAGGTGTCCATCATCGCGAGCCACTTCTTCAGGTCGCACGCGAAGCTGGTGCTGATGGTGCCCTCGATGGCCTCGCGCGCGCGCTCGGACAGCATCACGAAGGCGCAGCCGGGCGAGCCGGTCCAGCCCTTCTGCGGCGCGCTCACCAGCAGGTCGACGCCGGTGGCGCGCATGTCGACCCACATCGCGCCCGAGGCGATGCAGTCGAGCACGAACAGGCCGCCTGCCTCGTGCACCGCGTCGGCGACGGCGCGCAGGTAGTCGTCGGGCAGGATCATGCCGGCGGCGGTCTCGACGTGCGGCGCGAACACCATCGCCGGGCGCTCGCGGCGGATCGTGGCCACCACCTCGTCGAGCGGCGCCGGCGCCCACGGCGCCTGCGCGCCGGGCTCGGTGCGGCGCGCCTTGAGCACGATCTCGCGCGACGGGATGCGGCCCATCTCGAAGATCTGCGACCAGCGGTAGCTGAACCAGCCGTTGCGGATCACGAGGCAGGTCTGGCCGGTGGCGAACTGGCGCGCCACCGCCTCCATGCCGAAGGTGCCGCTGCCGGGGATCACCGCGGTGGCGTGCGCGCCGTAGACCTCCTCGAGGATGGCCGCGATGTCGCGCATCACGCCGCCGAACCTGCGCGACATGTGGTTGAGCGCGCGGTCGGTATAGACGACCGAGTATTCGAGCAGGCCGTCGGGGTCGACGTCGGGCAGCAGGCCGGGCATGGCGGTCTCCGTGGCGGGCTGGTCAGGAACAGCCCGGCAGGTTAACACCCGGCGCCTGCTCGCGCCGGCGGGCGGGACGCGTCGCCCCCGCGACACAGGGGCGACGGTGCCAGCGCGTCAGGTGCGCTTCATCAGCTTAAGCATCTTGTGCGCCAGCGGCCGGTACGGCGGCAGGAACAGCGACATCGCGTTGACCTTGGCCTGCCAGACGATGGGCTTGAGCTTGCTGAAGGTCTCGAAGCCCCAGCGGCCGTGGTAGTGGCCCATGCCCGAGTGGCCGACGCCGCCGAACGGGAGCTCGTACTGCGCGATGTGCAGCAGCGTGTCGTTGACGGTGACGCCGCCGGCGTGCGTGCGCTCGAGCGCGCGCTGCGTGCGCTTGCGGTCGTCGTCGAACCAGTACAGCGCCAGCGGGCGCGGGCCGGCGTTGACGTGCGCGATCGCGTCGTCGACGTCGTCGTACGGCAGCACCGGCAGCAGCGGGCCGAAGATCTCGTCGGTGGCCAGCGCGTTGTCGGGCGGCACGTCGAACACGAGCTGCGGCGCCAGCCGGTGGCCGGCGTCGTCGCGCTGGATGCCGGGGAACAGCGCCTCGGCGCGCGCGCCGCGCGCAAGCGCGTCGTCGAGCGCGGCCGTCAGCCGGCGGTACTGGCGCGGGTCGACGACGCTGCAGTAGTGCGTGTCGGCCAGGCCCTGCGGGTACAGCCGCCGCGCGCACGCGCGCGCGGCGTCGACGAAGGCGGCGACCTGGCTGCGCGGCAGCAGCACGTAGTCGGGCGCGATGCAGGTCTGGCCGGCGTTGATCGTCTTGCCCATCAGGATGCGCTCGACCGCCTTGGCGACCGGGTAGCCGGGCGCGACGACGGTGGGCGACTTGCCGCCGAGTTCGAGCGTGACCGGCGTCAGGTTGGCCGCCGCGGCGGCCATCACCTTGCGCCCCACCGACGTCGAGCCGGTGAACAGCAGGTGGTCGAACGGCAGCGCGGCGAACTGCGCCGCGACGCCGGCGTCGCCGGTGACGACGTCGACCTCGTCGGCCCGGAACGCCTTGGCGCACAGCTGCGCGAACAGTGCGCTGAAGTGCGGCGTGTACTCGCTCATCTTGACCAGCACGCGGTTGCCGGCGGCGATCGCGGCGGCCATCGGCGCGACGGCGAGGAACAGCGGGTAGTTCCACGGCACGACGATGCCGACGACGCCCAGCGGCTGCGGCAGCACCTGCGCGCCGGCCGGCAGGAACCACTTGGCCACGGGTGCGCGCTGGGCCTTCATCCAGCCGCGGCCCTCGCGCAGCGCGACCTTGACCTCCTCGAGGCTGGGCCAGACCTCGGCGAGGTCGGTCTCGAAGCGCGGGCGTCCGCCGAAGTCGGCGTCGATGGCCTGCGCGATCTCGGGCTCGTGCGCGGTCAGCAGCTTCTGCAGACGGCGCAGCCGGTCGGCGCGCACCTCCCACGTGGGGTAGGGCTCGGCCGCGAACGCGGTGCGCTGCGCCTCGAGGCGCAGCGCGAGGGCGGTGGGGGCGTCGGCGATCTTCATGCGGAGATCGTAGTCGCTGGCCGGAGCGGGTTGTGGAGCGCCGCCTCCAGAGCACGCGCTGCGGGCGTTGCCTGCTCGCGCGTCCGTGCCGACTGCCGTCCTCGGCGTCCGGGGCACGAAGTCAGCCCGAGGTGACGAGCCGCTGCGCGGCGGCGTCGACCGTCCTCACACGGACATCGAGGGGCTCGGGCAACACGCGAGGCGCGTCGAGGAAGCTGCGTCGGGCAAGCCGCTCGCACCAGGCGAGTCGAACGCGGAGGGCGCCACGGCGCTGCAGCGGCACCTTCACCAAATGTCGCGGCAGCCCATGACGCGTCCACGGACAGAGGGCTGAAGACGCCAAGTTACATTGGCTTGCATCTTCGTCGTGAGACCCGGGCGACGAGGCGTCGCCTCGTGACGCTGCGGCATTCGTCCGCGAAGGGCTCGACTCGCCCCTAGTTTGCAGATTGCGACGGCATCGGCGCGTGCCTACAAGCACTGCCTTCGGCGCATCGCACCGGCGAGCTGTGCACACACCGCACCAGCCTTCGACGCCCACCGTTCTCGGCATCGGTGTGGCTCGCGAACGTCGTGCAGTCCTCGATGCGGCACTGCAAGCCGAGGGTCTCGCGGTGCGCTGGCACGACGTCGGGGGCGACCCGGGCGGCGTGCACCTCGTGTGTCTCGAGATCACCGCGTCGGCCGGCGTCGATGCGCGCGTCGAGCGTGCGGCCGCGCGCGGCTCGCGGGTCCTCGTCCTCGCCGAGGGCTGCGACGGGTGGACCATAGGCGACCGGTGCCGCGTCGCGATGCAGGGAGGCGCGGCGCTGCTCGACTGCGCACAGCCTTCGTTCGCCAGCCGTGCGGCGGAGCTGCTCGCGTGCTGGCAACGCGAGCTCGACGAGCACGTGCGAGCCGAGCGCACCGACGCGCATCTGCGTTGCACGCTGGGCATCGTCGGCCACAGCCCGTCGCTGATGCATGCCTGGTCGTCGCTGCGACGCGCCGCCATGCTCAGCGACCTGCCCGTGCTCATCGTCGGCGAGACGGGGACCGGCAAGGAACTCATGGCACGTGCCGTGCACCGGCTCGACCGAAGACGCTGCGAGGGTCCGTGGGTGGCGGTCAACTGCGCCGCCATCGCACCGGCGCTGGCCGAGGCCGAACTCTTCGGCGCCGAACGCGGCGCCTACACCGGCGCGCACCGCGACCGGCGAGGGCTGATCCGCGCCGCCGACGGCGGCATCCTCTTTCTCGACGAGATCGGGGAACTGAGCGAAGACCTGCAGGCCAAGCTGTTGCGCGTGCTGCAGGAGCGGCGCGTGCGGGCACTGGGCGCGGAGCGCGAGCAGTGCGTCGACGTGCGCATCGTCGCGGCCACGCACCGCGACCTCGCCGCCCTCGTGCGCGCCGGGCGCTTTCGCGAGGACCTGTACTACCGTCTCGCGGTGCTGCCGGTCGAACTGCCGCCGCTGCGTGCGCGACGGGAAGACATCGGGGCCCTGGTCGACCACCTGCTGTCGCGCCACGCGGCGGCGGCGCGCACGCCGCGCCGAGCCACACCGGGGCTGCTCGAGGCGCTCGCGCAGTGCGACCTGCCGGGCAACGTGCGTCAACTCGACAACCTGCTGTGCCAGGCCATCGTGGCCGCGGGCGAGGCGAAGGCGCTGGAACTCGCGCACCTTCCGGCATCGCTCCTGCGCGGCTTGGGCGCGCCGGCGCCTGCCGCACCGACGCCTGCCGTACGAACCCCTGCGTTGCCGACGTCCGCTGAACCGGTGACTGCTGCACCGACGTCCTGCGCGAGCGACCTGCAGCAGCTGTTCGCCGCCTCGGACTGGAAGCTCGGCGACTTCGCCGCGCGCTGCGAGCGCGAACTGCTCGCCGCGGCACTGGCGCGCGCCAGCGGCAACCAGGCCGCGATGGCGCGGATGCTCGGTGTGACGCCGCGCTGCATCTACACCAAGCTGCGCAAGCATCTGCTGGCCTGAGCCGGAACGATCGTTCCGGCAAGGCACCGCCGGATGCGGAACGTCTGTTCCGGGTCTACGCGCCCGCGCCGGGCACGCTGCCTCTGCGCATGCCCGTGCGACTGCCTGGCATGCCGTGTGCAGTCTCGTCACGCAAGACATGCCGGCCCGACCCTCGATCAAGACCATGCAGTCCAAGTCCGAATGGATGGGCCAGACCGTCGACTTCAACGTACGTGACGCCTACCTGCCCGACCCCGTGGAGATCCTGATGCAGCGCTACGGTGACCAGATCCTGCAAGGTCGGGTGCTGGACCTGACCAGCACCGGCGAAGGCGACTACGCCGTGCTGCGCGTGAACGGCGTGCGCGACTACGTCATCGTGCCCTGTGACCGCTTGCGCCGTCCCCTCCTGGGTCGCGCCGGATAGACGCCGCCATGCCGCTCCATGATCCGCATCCTGCCCCGACTCGTGGTGCCGCGCATCGTGCACCTGCGCGTGCCGCGCGGGCGCCGCGGCACGCTGCACACGGCGCGCCTCATCGCCCGGCTGCTGCAGGAGGGGGCCAAGGACTTCGTCGTGCGGCAGAAGGCGATCGAGATCTTCCGCGCACGCGGCGTGCCGGCCAAGGACCGCTTCGGCGAGGTGTGCGCGCTGTTCGACTGGGTGCGCCGCAACGTCCGCTACACGCGAGACATCTTCCGCGTCGAGTTGCTGCACACCGCGCGCCGCATGCTGGAGCTGCGCGCCGGCGACTGCGACGACATGACGATCCTGCTCGGCGCGATGCTGCTGTCGACCGGGCACCCCGTGCGCCTGGTGCTGGCAGGGTTCCGGCCGGACAAGCCGCACGTGTACTCGCACATCTATCCCGAGGTCCACGTGGCGGGACGATGGTTGCCGGTCGACGCGACGGTCAGTCGGCCGATCGGTTGGGCGCCTCCAGCACTCTGGAAGCGCGTTTGTGATCTCGCACAGGAGGGTATTCGATGCTTGCCCAAGACTCGCTAGGTTATGTCCACGAAGTGCCCGACTACCAGATCGGGTACGGGCTGGCCGAGTATCCCGACGGCACGGTCGCCGAGGTGCCGATGGCGCTCGACGGCTACGGCTCGCCGGTCGGCCTGCCGTTCCTCGCGCCGGTGGCGGCCGCGCTGGCCCCGTTGGCCGCACGCGCGCTGCCCGGTGTCGCGCAAGGCATCGGGCGTCTGGTCGGGCGCGCCGTGCCGGCGGCGATGAACGCGATCCGTGGTGCCGGCCAGCTGGTGGGCAGCGGGGTCAACGCGTTCCGCCAGGGCGTGCGGCAGGGTGGCTTCGTGCCCACGCCCTATGGGCCGCGGCCCATGCCCGCGATGCCCGGGATGCCGCCGCCTGGGATGCCCTTCATGCCGCGGCCGATGTTCCGCGCACCGCATCCGGTGGGGTGGGTGACGCCGGCGTTGCCCTTCACCGGCACGCGCCCGCGCCGCCTGTACCTGCGCTGCGCCACCTGGCCGGGGCCGGCAGGCCTCGTGCCGGGGTTCGCGAACCAGGCCCTGCCCGCGCCGGGGATGCCTGTCGTGCCCGGC
>JBBION010000187.1:0-6314 GCA_037443345.1 Rubrivivax sp.
GAGCAGGCCGCGCAGCGCCGCCGGCGCGAGTCGCTGGCCGCGCAGCGCGCCGCGCTCGCGCTGTGCGAGCGCCAGTACGGCGAGGCCGCGCGCGAGTGGCGGCACAGTGCCGACCTCGTCGTCGCCGACCCGGCCGGTGCGCGCGAGCGCACCGAGGCGCTCAGCCGCGCGCTGGTCGACAAGATGCTCGGCCAGCACGAGACCTGCATCCGCCTGCTGACGGTGGGCGCCGGCGACCGCGCCGGCGCGCACGCGCTCAACGTGACGATCGTCTCGCTGCTGCTGGGCCGACTGCTCGGCCTCGGCGCCGACGAGATGACGGAGCTGGGCACCGGCGCGCTGCTGCACGACATCGGCAAGCTCGACCTTCCCGATCGCGTGCGCCACCCCGACGAGGCGTTCAGCAGCGCCGAGACGCGGCTGTACCGCGAGCACGTCGCGCACGGCATCACGCACGGACGCAAGATGGGGCTGGCCACCGGCGCGCTGCTCGTCATCGCGCAGCACCACGAGATGGCCGACGGCAGCGGCTTCCCGCAGAAGCTGACCACCGAGCGCATGACGCAGGCGGCGCGCATCGTCGCGCTCGTCAACCGCTACGACAACCTGTGCAACCCGCTGCAACCCGGGCGCGCGGTGACGCCGCACGAGGCGCTGTCGCTGATCTTCGCGCAGGGCCGCCAGCGCTTCGACGCGACGGTGCTGAGCTCGTTCATCCGCATGATGGGCGTCTACCCGCCCGGCTCCGTCGTACAGCTCACCGACGACCGCTGGGCGATGGTGATGACGGTCAACTCGGCGCGCCCGCTCAAGCCGCGCGTGCTCGTGCACGACCGCAAGGTGCCGCGCGACGAGGCGCTGTACGTCGACCTCGAGCGCGAGAGCACGTTGGGCATCCGGCGCAGCGTCAGGCCGCAGCAGCTGCCGCCCGACGCGCTGCAGTACCTCGCGCCGGCCACGCGCGTGACCTACTTCTTCGAGGCCGCGCCGCCGGCCGACGCCGACCCGCCGGAGGACACCGCGTGACGGTGCTGCGCTGGCCCGACGCGCGCCGCGACGGTGCGGGGGGCGATCCCGCGACGGTGCCGATCGAGTCGCTGGGCGTCGCGGCCTGGCGCGTCGACGGCGCCACGCGCGTCGTGCGCGCCGTCAACGACGCCGCGCTCGCGCTGCTCGGGCTCACGCGCGACGAAGTCGTCGGCGCGCCGGCCGAGTCGCTGCTGGCCACGCCCGAAGACGCCGCGTTCTGGGCCGAGTCGGCGCTGGCGCCGACGGCGTCGCTGCGCTCGCGCACGACGCTCGTGCGCCTGGACGGGCAGCCGCGCCACGTCGAGCGCTGGGTGCGCCCGGCGGGCGACGGGCGCGGCTTCGTCGTCACGCTGGTCGACCTGACCGAGCAGCACACCGCCGAGCAGGCGCGCGAGCGGCTCGTCGCCGAACTGCAGGCCACGCTGGAATCGACTGCCGACGCGCTGCTCGTCACCGACCTCGGCGGGCGCGTGCAGGCCTGGAACCGGCGGTTCGCCGAGCTGTGGGAGATGCCCGATTCGCTGCTGCGCGCGCGCGACGCCGACGCCGTGTTCGCGTGGATGGCGCGCGAGATCGTCGAGCCGGCCGACGACGCGCGCCGTGTCGAACTGCTGCGCACGAGTGCCCACGTCGGCGCACAGGAGCGGCTGACGCTGCGCAGCGGCCGCGTCGTCGAGCGCGTCAGCCTGCCGCAGCGCCACGGCGAGCTCGCGTGCGGGCGCGTCTATTCGTTCCGCGACCTGACCGAGCGCATCGAGGCCGATCGCCGCGTCGAGCAGATGGCGTTCACCGACGCGCTGACCGGCCTGCCGAACCGGCGCTACCTCTCCGCCCGCCTGGGGCCGGCCACCGCGCTCGCGCTGCGCGACGGCGTCGGCTTCGCCCTGCTGTACCTCGACCTCGACCACTTCAAGCAGGTCAACGACAGCCTCGGCCCCGACACCGGCGACCGTGTGCTGCGCGAAGTGGCCGCGCGGCTGCGCGCCGGCCTGCGCGAGGGCGACCTGATCGCGCGCGTCGGCGGCGACCAGTTCGTACTGCTGCTGCACCGCACCGACGCCGACAGCGCCGAGCAGGGGGCGCGCCGCGTGATCGATGTCGTCGCGGGACCGTTCGAGGTCGACGGCAGCGCGTTCACGGTCACGTGCAGCGTCGGCGTCGCGATCTTCCCGCGCGACGCGCACCAGCCCGAGGAACTGGTGCGCCACGCCGAGACCGCGATGCAGCACGCCAAGCAGGGCGGGCGCGCCGGCTACCGCGTCCACCGGGCGCAGGCCGCCGGCACCGACCTGCGCTCGCGCCTCGAGCTCGACCACGCGATGCGCCTCGCGCTGGCGAGCAACCGCTTCCGGCTGCACTACCAGCCGCAGGTCGCGCTGGCCGACGGCCGCGTCGTCGGCGTCGAGGCGCTGATCCGCTGGCGCGACCCCGAGCGGGGCGACGTGCCCCCGGGCGCGTTCATCCCTGTGGCCGAGGACACCGGCTTCATCGTCGCGATCGGCGACTGGGTGCTCGAGCGCGCGGCGCGCCAGGCCGCGCACTGGCACGCGCAGGGGCTCGCGGTGCCGGTGGCGGTCAACGTGTCAGCGCTGCAGTTCCAGCACGAGGGCTTCGTCGACCGCGTCGCGCAGGTGCTACGCGAGCACGCGCTGCCACCGCAGCTGCTCGAGCTCGAGCTCACCGAGTCGATCCTGCTGCGCGAGGCGCACGAGGCCCTCGAGCGGCTGCACGCGCTGGCGCGGCTGGGCGTGCAGCTCGCGATCGACGACTTCGGCACCGGCTACTCGAGCCTGGCGTACCTGAAGCAGTTCCCGATCGGGCGGCTGAAGATCGACCGCGGCTTCGTGCGCGGGCTGCCCGGCGACGACGGCGATGCCGGCATCGTGCGCGCGATCGTGCAGATCGCGCATGCACTGGGGCTGAAGGTGATCGCCGAAGGCGTCGAGACCGACGCGCAGCGCGAGTTCCTCCAGCAGGTCGGCTGCGACGAGATGCAGGGCTGGCTGATCGCGCCGGCGCTCGACGTCGCGCAGGTCACGCGGCACCTGCGCGTGCGCGGCTGAGGCGTCTCAGGCGCGCACGACCTGCCGCTGGCGGCCCAGCCCGTCGATGCCGAGCTCGACGACGTCGCCGGGCTTCAGGTACTGCGGCGGCTTCATGCCCATGCCCACGCCCGGTGGCGTGCCGGTGGCGATCACGTCGCCGGGCAGCAGCGTCATGCAGCGGCTGACGTAGCTCACCAGCTGCGCGACGCCGAAGACCATCGTCGCGGTGCTGCCGCGCTGGCGCGGCTGGCCGTTGACGTCGAGCCACATCGCCAGCGCCTGCGGGTCGCGCACGTCGCGCGCCGTCACCAGCCACGGCCCGATCGGGCCGAAGGTGTCGAAGCCCTTGCCCTTGTCCCAGGTGCCGCCGCGCTCGAGCTGCCACGCGCGCTCCGACACGTCGTTGACGACGCAGTAGCCGGCCACGTGCGCGAGCGCGTCGCCAACCTCCACGTGCCGCGCCGTGCGGCCGATGACGACGCCGAGCTCGACTTCCCAGTCGGTCTTCGTGCTGCCCGGCGGCAGGCGGATCGGGTCGTCCGGGCCCTGGATGCAGGACGTCGCCTTCATGAACACGATCGGCTCGGCCGGGATCGGCATGCCGGCTTCGGCCGCGTGGTCGGCGTAGTTCAGGCCGATCGCGACGAACTTGGAGATGCCGGTGAACGGCACCCCCAGCCGCGGCGTGCCGCGCACGCGCGGGAACTCGGCCAGCGGCAGCCGCTCGACGCGGCGCAGCCCGGCCAGCCCCAGCGTGGGCAGGTGCAGGTGCGGCACCGCGCGCGACAGGTCGCGCAGCTGGCCTTCGGCGTCGATCGCGCCGACCTTCTCGCGGCCCGCGGGGCCGAAACGGACGAGCTTCATCGTGCAGGGGTGGTGCAGGGTGGGGAAAAGGTACGTTGTACCCGATCCGCGCCGTGCTGCCGCAGGCGCCATGCACAATGACTGTCGGGCGCGGTGCATGCCGCGCCGCACGCCAGGAGGCCCCGATGCTCTACAAGTTCAAGTCGAAGGACGCGGCCGACGTCATCATGCTCGGCCCCAACGGCGACCAGGTGTTGCGGCTGCTCGGCCGCGAGCCGTCGCCCCGGGGGATCATCGAGCCGGCCGACATGCCCGCCGCGATCGCGACGCTCGAGCGCGCCGTGACCGACGACGAGGCCGACAGCCAGCGCCGCCGCGACGAGGCCGAGGACGCCGGCGAGGCCGCGCCGCAGGCGGCGGTCACGCTGCGCCAGCGCGTGTGGCCGCTGATCGAGATGATGCGCCAGTGCCATCGCGACGGGCAGCCGATCGTCTGGGGCGTGTGACTTGAGCCTCCCCCTACGCGCTTCGCGCGCCCCCTCCCGGGGAGGGGGCACCGCCAGCGGACCGGCGAAGCCGGATCCGCGGCGGTCGCTTGAAGGGTGGCGACTCCGCCCGTGTCGGCGCCTGCCGAGGGGTACAGCGGGGTGACGCCGGCTGGCGCCTGCTCGACGTGAACGGCCACGACGTCGCGACGCGCATCGTCGCGATCCGCCACGGCGAGACCGACTGGAACGTCGGCGCACGCATCCAGGGCCACACCGACGTCGCGCTCAACGCCACTGGCCACTGGCAGGCGCGCCGCGCGGCCGAGGCGCTCGCCGACGAGGACTTCGCCGCCGTCTACGCGAGCGACCTGCGGCGCGCGGCCGACACCGCCGCAGCGCTGGCCACGGTGCGCGGCGCGCCGCTGCAGCTGCACCCGGGCTTGCGCGAGCGAGCCTTCGGCGTGTTCGAGGGGCTGAGCTTCGACGAGATCGGGCAGCGCTGGCCCGAGCAGGCGCAGGCGTGGCGGCGGCGCGAGCCGCACTTCGGCCCCGAAGGCGGCGAGACGCTGAGCGCGTTC
Source organism: Rubrivivax sp. (assembly GCA_037443345.1). Classification (GTDB taxonomy): domain Bacteria; phylum Pseudomonadota; class Gammaproteobacteria; order Burkholderiales; family Burkholderiaceae_C; genus Calidifontimicrobium. Next base: position 4,945 of record JBBION010000187.1, read on the forward strand.
TATGCGCGCTGCGTGGCCACCGTGCTCGAACTCGCGGCGCGCCACCCGGGCGGGCAGATCGCGATCGTCTCGCACGGCGGCGTGCTGGACTGCCTGTACCGCGCCGCGACGCGCATCGAGCTGCACGCGCCGCGCACCTGGCAGGTCGCCAACGCCGGCATCAACCGCCTGCTCGCCGCGGGCGGCGAACTGACGCTGGTCGGCTGGGCCGACACGGCGCACCTCGACCGCGGTGCACGCGACGAGGACCCGGCCTGATCAGCGCGCCACCGGCGCGTCGCGCGCGATGCGCCCGTCGACGATCTCGACGATGCGGTCGCAGCGCGCGGCCAGCCGCGGGTCGTGCGTGACGACGAGGAAGCTCGTGCCGACCTCGGCGTGGATGCGCCGCAGCAGCGCGAACACCTCGTCCGACGAGGCCGTGTCGAGGTTGCCGGTGGGCTCGTCGGCGAGCACGAGCGCGGGCTCGAGGATCAGCGCGCGCGCCACCGCGACGCGCTGCTGCATGCCGCCCGACAGCTCGGCCGGGCGCTTGTCCATCGCCGCCGCCAGCCCGACCTCGGCCAGCAGCGCGGCCGCGCGCTCGCGCACCTTGCGGCCGACGCGGCCGTCGCGCGCGAGCGCCGGCAGCGTGACGTTCTCGAGTGCGGAGAACGCCGGCAGCAGGTGGTGGAACTGGAACACGAAGCCGATCGCGTCGCGCCGCAGCCGCGTGCGTGCGTCGTCGTCGAGGCCGTCGACCGGCTGGCCGGCGAGCGCGTAGCGCCCGGCGCTGGCGCGCTCGAGCAGGCCGAGCACGTTGAGCAGCGTGCTCTTGCCCGAACCCGACGGGCCGATCAGCGCGGCGAACTCGCCGCGCGCGAGGTCGAGGTCGATGCCGTGCAGCACCTCGGCCTCGCTCGGCAGGCCGACGTTGTACGACTTGCGCACGCCGCGCAGCGTGACGAGCGGCTCGCCGTTCATCGCGGGCGTGCGCGGCGCGGCATCACAGCCGGATCGCCTGCGCCGGGTCGAGCCGCGCGGCGCGCCGCGCCGGCGCGATCGCGGCCAGCACGCCGGCCAGGAAGGCGATCACGACGACCTGCAGCGCCAGCGACGGCGGCAGCGTGATCACGAACAGCGGCAGGCCGTCGGAGCCGCGCACGAAGCGCGTGAAGGCCTCGATCATCGCCAGCGCCAGCGCCAGCCCGGCGGCCGAGCCGACGGCGCCCACCAGCGCGCCCTGCACGAGGAACACGCGCAGCACCTGCGCGCGCGTCGCGCCCATCGCGCGCAGGATGCCGATCTCGCGCTGCTTCTGCACCACCGAGACGACGAGCACGCTCGCGATGCCGAGCACGACGACGACGAGCACGACGCCGCGGATCAGC
>JBBION010000188.1:0-6286 GCA_037443345.1 Rubrivivax sp.
TAGGGGTCGGGGTTGAACAGGTTGTCGGCGACGTCCTCCATGATCGTCTTGATCTCGTCGCCGGTCATCTCGCGCGCCCAGGTGTTGGGGTAGCTCAGCGCGGTCTGGCTGAAGACATGTTCGAGCGTGATCGGGTCGCCGGGCAGCACCGACAGGCCCCAGCGGAAGCCGGGCGAGAACGCGACCTGCGCGCCGTGGTGCTGCATCATCGCCTGCAGCAGCACCTCGTCGAAGCTGCCGTTGAAGTTGCCGCGCCGGTACAGCAAGGTCTCGGTCACCGCCAGCTTCTCGCCCAGCCGCGCCTCGTACGGCGCGCGCAGGCGCGTGATCAGCGCCTGCATCTTCGGCTCCGGCGCGATCTGCTGCGACAGCACCGGCAGCAGCTTGTAGCGCCACGCGTGCACGCGGCCGCCGCGCACGTCGAGGTCCAGGCGCGAGACGAACTTGGCGTGCGCGCCGGAGTTGATCACCAGCGTCGAGCCGACCTGGATCGGCTGCGGGATGCCGTCGTGCGTGTGGCCGCCGAGGATGACGTCGATGCCGCGCACGCGCTCGGCCATCTTGAGGTCGACCGCGACCCCGTTGTGCGACAGCACGACGACGGCGTCGACCCGCTCGCTGCCGCGCAGCTGCTCGACGTGGCGCTGCAGCGCCTCGTCGCGGATGCCGAAGCTCAGGTTGGGAACGAACTTGCGCGGGTGCGACACCGGCGTGTACGGGAAGGCCTGGCCGATGATGCCGATGCGCGCGCCGCCGAGCTCGCGCACGACCCAGGGGTGGAACACCGGCTCGCCCGGCGGGCCCCAGGACATGTCGACCACGTTCTGGGCGACGAAGTCGCCCTTGAAGCTGCCGCGGCTGTCCTTGTCGCCGAAGATCGCCTTGACACGGTCGATGCCGAGCGTGAACTCCCAGTGCGGGCACATCACGTCGACGCCGAGCTGGTTGATCACCTGCAGCATGTCCTCGCCGTCGGTCCACAGCGCGCTCGCCGAGCCCTGCAGCGTGTCGCCGCCGTCGAGCATCAGCACCCGCCCCGCTCGCTCGGCGCGCACGCGCTCGACCAGCGCGGCCACGTGGGCGTAGCCGCCCATGCGGCCGTAGCGGCGCGCGAGTTCGGTGAAGCCCGGGTGCGCCAGCGCGTGGGCCTCGGCGCTGCCGGGCGCGATGCCGTAGTGCGCCAGCAGCGCGTCGCCGGTCAGGTACGGCGGGCGACCGACCTCGGGCCCGACGCCGAGCAGCGTGTCGGGCTCGCGGTAGTAGACCGGCAGCAGCGCGGCATGACTGTCGGTCATGTGCAGCAGCGTGACGTTGCCCAGCGGCTCGAACGCCAGCAGCTGCGCCGTCGTCGGCTGCGCGAACGAGCGCCCGTGCGCGCCGGCGCCGGCGATCGCCAGCAGCTTGAGCAGGTCGCGGCGGGTGACTTCCATGGCATCGATCCCTGGCGCGGTGACGGCTGCACCGGCACCGCGCTGAAAACCCTCGGTGCGTCAGCGCTTCAGTGCGCCAGCCTCGGCACCTGCACCTTGTCGCCGCGCAGCGTCTGCTTCGAGATTAAGAAAGTCTCGAGGTCGGCGTACTCGGGCGCGTCGCCGGGCAGCATGTTGGTGAGCAGGGGTGTCATGCACCACTGCATGCGAATGCGGATGTCGATCAGCCGCTGCCACGCGGTGCGGAAGTACGGGTGGTTGACCATCGGGTCCTTCTCGACGTCGGCGAGGAAGCGCCCGCCGAGGAACTTGTGGCCGCCGCCGCGCTCGGTGTGGCAATGCGCGCAGGCCTGGCCGCGCTGGCCGACGCGGCGGTTGAACAGCTCCTCGCCGCGCTTGACGGCAGCCTGGACGTTGGGGTTCTTCAGGTCGATGCGGTACGGCATGCCGTTGGACTGCATCTTGACCAGGATCGACATCGTCATGTTCTCCTGGCCCTGCGTCGGCATCGCCTCACCCGTCGTGTCGGGCGCGTGCACGGCGAGGAAGTCCTCGATCGACATCATGCGCCGGTGCTCGGGCTTCCACTTCGGGTAGCTCGCGCCCACACCCTTCATCGACGCGATCGCGCCCAGCGTCAGCTTGTCGTCGACGGCGCCGATCGCGCCGTGGCAGCTGGCGCACGACTGGCCCTTGGGGCCGGCCTTGGACCACAGCGGCACCGCGATCGCCCCGGCCAACGCCATGCCGGGGTTGGCGGTCGGATCGAGCGCGTCGCCGTACTCGGGGCGAACGATGTTGCGCGTGCGCGGGTCCCACTGGCGGTCGTCGGTGACCTTCTCCGGCGTACCCGGCGGGTTGCCCTTGAGCGACTGCAGGTATGCCACGGCGTGCACGATCTCCTCGGCGGTCCACATGCCCGAGGTGCCGAACGCTGCCATCGGCGTGCCCTCGCCGTAGAGCACGCGCGGGTCGTAGATGATCTGGTACAGGAAGTCGTCGGGGATGCCGCGCGAGCCGATCGCGCGCAGGTCGGGGCCGACGCTGCCGGCCGGCCACACGCCGGCATCCGGGATCACGTGGCACGCGGTGCACGGGCCCTTGGCGCTGTTCTTCACCAAGGCGTGGCCCTTGGCCGGGTCGCCCTTGACGTCCTTGGGCATCTCGACCTTCTTCGGCGGCAAGTACGCGGCGCTGCCGGTGGCGAACGTCGGCCACTGCTCGAAGTTGGCGGTGCCGAAGCCTCCGAACGGGTAGCGCTGCTGGACGCGCCTGCCACCGACCTCGGTGACCACCCCTCGCGACTCGGGGATCGCGCGCGTCGCCCACTCCTTCGACGTGACCGGCGGCACGACGGCCGTCGCGCAGGCGCCGACCAGTGCGGCACAGAACAACACGACGGCGGTGCGCTGCCAGCGCGACATGGCCTGCCATCCGAGCTTCATCGGCGGTCTCCTGGGCGCGGCGACCCGCGCCCGTGGGTCAGAACTTGATCTCGGCCTGGCCCGAGAACGTCTTGCCTTCGGTGTCGCGGAACGTCACCTTGACGATGCCCGGTGCGTCGACCTTGACCGGGAACACGAACAGCGGGTTCTCGCTGACCGCTTGCGTCGTCTCCGCTTCGAACACCTTCTTGCCGTTGTAGGTGGCCTCGACGCTATTGATGTAGACGTAATTGCGCACCACCGGCTTGCCGTCCTGGAACTGCATGACCTGCATCGGATGCGTGACGAGCACGCGCACCGTGACGACTTCGCCGGCCTTGGCCTTCTCCGGCACGCGCATCCTGACCTGACCCACCGACATATCGCATGTCCTCCGTGACGATCGTGTGCGCCGCCGCTCAGCCGCCGCAGCCGCCGACGGTGACCTTGACTTCGCGCTTGATTTCGTACAGCGCGCCGGTGCTCGTCTCGGCGATCGCGCGGATGTCGGAACTCGCCGCCAGACGCACGTTGGTGGCGACCGAAGCGCGTCCCGCGTCGGGTGTCAGCGTGAACTTGGCGTTCAGCGGCCGCCGGTTCTTGTCGGTGATGATGTAGATGTTCCTGACGAAGTTGTCGGCGCCCATCGGCAGGTCGGCGTCGACGCGGATCGGCACCACGGCGCCGTTCTCGGCGATCATCGGCGCGTCGAGCTTGATGCGCTCGCCTGCGGGCTGCAGCGGCCGGCCACCGAACAGGCGCTTGAGCGTGTCTTCGATCTTCTCGTCGGGCTGCGGCATGCCGGCTTGCTGCGCCGCGACCGGCAGCGCCAACGTCGTCGCACCGACCGCCGCAGCCAGCGCAGCGATGCCATGCAGCGCGCGGCGCCGCGATCGAGTGAATGCCTTGCTGTCCATCTCACGCACCTCCAAATTCACACCGGCGGGAGCACCATGATGCCGACTGCGCAGGTCGCGTGCGCCGACTGCGGTGCACGCTGGATGCGCCACCGCAACTGCGGCCGCCGACGCAGCCCGCGCCACGATCAATGTAAACAACAGCGATCGGGGCGAACAAGGGGGTATTGACCCTAGTAATCCATGTGGGGGGGGATGCTCTTACCCGCATGGGCTGCGGAGTCGGCCCGATGCTGGCCGTGCCTGGCCGCTGCGATGATCGCTGCCGCACACACTGCACCGTCGCTGCATGCATGGCCGGCCGCGCGGCGGTGCGGGCGTCAACCGCCGCGAGTCGAGACTCGACGAACCATGCACCGCTTCATCCTGGGCGTATTGCTGTTGCTGCTGGCGCAGGCGCCGGCCGTGGCGGCGCAGCCGCTGACGCTGAGCCACGACTCGCGCCGCCTGCTGGCGACGCTCGAGGTGGCCGCCGGCCGCTCGCTGGCCGACGGCGTGGTGCTGATCGTCCACGGCACGATGGGGCATCGCGACATGGACGTCGTGCGCCGGCTGCGCGCGATGCTCGGCGAGCGCGGCCACAGCACGCTGGCGCCGACGCTGTCGCTCGGCGTCGACGCGCGCGAAGGCATGTACGACTGCGCGCTGCCCAGCCGCCATCGTGCCGAGGACGCGCTCGCCGAGATCGGTGCCTGGGTCGACTGGGTGCGGCGCCAAGGCGCGCGGCGCATCGTGCTGCTCGGATTCTCGCGCGGCGCGCAGCAGGCGGCGTGGTACGCGGCGACGAACCCGCGCGCGCCGATCGACCGCGTCGTGCTGATGGCGCCGATCTTCGCCGGCGATGCCGCCGAGCGCTACGCGGCGCGCTTCGGCCAGCCGCTGGCGCCGCTGCTCGGCCGCGCACGCGCGCTCGTCGGCGCCGGCCGCGCCGACGAACTGCTCGCCGGCGTGGGCTTTCTCAACTGCGACTCGACGCAGCCCAGCGCGGCGGCGCTGCTGTCGTACTACGCGCCGCCGCCGCCCTCCGAGCCGAGTGCGACGCTGCCGCGCACCGGCGCGCCGACGCTGGTCGTCGTTGCCGGCGGCGACTCCGTCGTGCGCGACCTCGACCGGCGCCTGGCCGCGCACCTCGACGGCCGCCACCGCCTGGTCGTCGTCAGCGGTGCCGACCACTTCTTCCACGACCTGTACGGCGAAGACGCGGCCGACGAGATCGACGCGTTCCTGCGCCGCTGAATCGCCGCCGCTCTGCCATGGAATTCGACATCCACGCCAAGGTCCTGCTGTCGGCGTTCCTGATCGCGCTGGTGGCCGGCGCCGTGATGGCGCGCACCAACTTCTGCACCATGGGCGCCGTCGCCGACTGGGTCACGATGGGCAGCCTCGGGCGGCTGCGCGCGTGGCTGCTGGCGATCGCGGTCGCCGTCGGCGGGCTGCTGCTGCTCGAGCTGGCCGGGCTGGTGACGCTGCCGGCGAACACGCAGCCTCCGTACCGCACGCCGCAGTTCGCCTGGTTGCGCTACCTCGTCGGCGGGCTGCTGTTCGGTATCGGCATGGCGCTCGGCGGCGGCTGCGGTACCAAGACGCTGGTGCGTGTCGGCGGCGGCAGCGCGCGCGCGCTGTTCGTCGCCGTGCTGATCGCCGCCGTCGCCTATGCGATGTTCACGACGGACCTGTTCGCGATTGCCGTTGCCAGCTGGGTCGAGCCGACGGTGGTCGACCTGACGCGCTGGGGCATCGCCGGCCAGCAGGTCGATGCACTTCTTGGCCATGCGCTGGGTACCGGCGCGGGTGCGACGCGAGTCGCAGTCGCCGCGCTGTTCGTCGCCGCGCTGCTGTGGTTCGTGCTGCGCTCGCCGCAGTTGCGCCGCAACCGCAACCTGTGGCTCGGCGGCGTCGTCGTCGGTGCCGCCGTCGTCGCCGGCTGGTACGTCACCGGCGGCCCGCACGCCGAGGACTGGAAGGCCGCCGCGATGTTCGCTGCCGAACGGCCCAGCCGCGTCGAGGTGCAGTCGCTGACCTTCGTCTCGCCGATCGGCGACACGCTGCGCTACCTGCTCGAACCGGGGCGCACCAGCTTGCTGAACTTCGGCGTGATGACGGTGTTCGGCGTCGTTGCCGGTTCGTTCCTGTACGCGCTGGCGGCGCGGCGGCTGCGCTTCGAGTGGTTCGCCTCGTGGCGCGACTTCGCCAGCCACCTCGCCGCCGGCGTGCTGATGGGTAGCGGCGGCTTCGTCGCGATGGGTTGCACGATCGGCCAAGGCGTGACGGGCGTGTCGACGCTGGCGCTGGGCTCGCTGATCGCGCTGGCGGCGATGGTCGCCGGCGCCGCCGCGACAATCAGGCTGCAGTACCTGCTGTCCGACTAGCCCGAACTTCGACCATCACGAGAAAGGTGAGCCCGCAGCGTGGAAGCTGTCTTGGACCGGAGTGCGTCGTTTCCGAGTTCTGCCTAATCTAGCGCATAGGAATTTCAAACGGCCCTTGCTAGCCCAAGAACGTCCGACTGCCGCAT
>JBBION010000189.1:0-6282 GCA_037443345.1 Rubrivivax sp.
CGACCACGCGGCGAGCGTGGCCAGCGCGCCGACGCTGCCCGCCGCGACGGCGCCGCCGGCCGCGTAGCTCAGCAGCCGGCCCAGGTGCAACGCCAGCAGCGCGCGCTGCGGCCGCTCACGCCCACAGCGCCCGGCGATGCCGGTGCAGGCCGCGCCGCACATCGCCACGCAGTGCGGCGAGCCAGCCAGCCCCATCAGCAGCGCGCTGAGCGCGAGCGCCGTGTCCACGAGGGCGTCAGATGATGCGCGAGAAGCGTTCGCGCGTGCGGTCGGCCTGCAGGTAGCGGTCGAACACCATCGCCACGCCGCGCACGAAGTACCAGCCCAGCGGCGTCACCTCGATGCCGCGGTCCTCCAGGCGCACCAGCCCCATCTCGGCCAGCGGCTGCAGCTGCTCGAGCTCGGACGCGAAGTACTCCTCCATGCGCAGCAGGTGCGCCAGCTCGATCGACTCGAAGTCGACGCGCCCCTGGCACATCAGCGCCATGATGACGGCCCGACGCACCAGGTCGTCGCGGCTGAGCGCCAGCCCGCGCTCGGTCGGAAACTGCCGCTGGCGCATCGCGTCGTAGTACTGGTCGAGCGTCTTGACGTTCTGGCTGTAGGTGGCACCGATGCGGCCGATCGCCGACACGCCCAGGCCGATCAGGTCACAGTCGGGCTGCGTGCTGTAGCCCTGGAAGTTGCGGTGCAGCCGCCCCTGCCGCTTCGCCACGGCCAGCGAGTCGTTCGGCAGCGCGAAGTGGTCCATGCCGATGTAGGTGTAGCCCAGGCCCAGGAAGCCGCGGATCGCGGTGCCGAGCATCTCGACGCGGTCCGACGCCGTCGGCAGGTCGTGCGCGTCGATGCGCCGCTGCGGCTTGAAGCGCTGCGGAAGGTGCGCGTAGGCGTACAGCGCGATGCGGTCCGGGCGCAGCTCGCCGACCTGCGCGACGGTGCGCGCCAGCGACGCCGGCGTCTGCCGGGGCAGCCCGTAGATCAGGTCGACGTTGGTCGACTCGAACCCCAGCGCGCGGGCACTGGCCATCAGGTCGCGCACCATCTCGAACGACTGGATGCGGTGCACCGCCTTCTGCACCTCGGGGTCGAAGTCCTGCACGCCGAAACTGATGCGGTTGAAGCCCAGTGCGGCAAGGTGGCGCAGCCGCTCGTCGGTCACGGTGCGCGGATCGACCTCGATCGAGACCTCCGCGCCCGGCACGATGCGAAACGCGCGCCGCAGCGACTCCATCAGCGCGGCGATCTCGGCGTCGCTGAGGAAGGTCGGCGAGCCGCCGCCGAAGTGCAGCTGCGACACCGACTGTCGCGCACCGAGCACCTGCACGTGCAGGTCGATCTCGACGTCGAGCGCGGCGAGGTACTCGGCGGCACGCTCGTGGTGCCGCGTGATGACCTTGTTGCACGCGCAGTAGTAGCACACCGACTCGCAGAACGGGATGTGCAGGTACACCGACAGCGGCGGCGTGCCGCCCACCGTCGCCCCCTGCGCGCGCTGCTCGAGCGCCTGGGCGTACTCGGGCGGGCCGAACGCCTCGACGAAGCGGTCGGCGGTCGGGTACGACGTGTAGCGCGGGCCCGGTCGGTCGAGCCGCGCCAGCATCGCCTCCGTCAGCACCGGCGGCGCGACGCTCTCCTCGACCTTGGGGACATCCATAGTGACGATGACTCTGCCAGACCGGCGCCGGAGCGGCTTTGACCGCCGTCAAGCCCGATGAAGCCAGGGTCACGGCGAAAACCCGCCCGGTTGAGGCATATCATCTGCACGGCCGCGTGCGACGTTGACGTCCTACGACCGCCCGCGGCACGCCGCAGTTCCACCCGACGCCCGACCCATGACCACCCTGCCCCCGATCCGCCCCGAAGCGTTCAAGGTCGCCTGCTCGAGCTGCAACCTGCGCGAGCTGTGCCTGCCGGTCGGCCTGTCGCACGACGATCTCGACCAGCTCGACACGCTGGTCGCGACGCGCCGCAGCGTCGCCCGCGGCGACACGCTGTTCCGCAGCGGCGACGCGTTCCAGTCGCTCTACGCGGTGCGCACCGGGTTCTTCAAGACGTGCGTGACGGCCGAGGACGGGCGCGACCAGGTCACCGGCTTCCAGATGGCGGGCGAACTGCTCGGGCTCGACGGCATCAGCAACGACCGCCACAGCGTCGACGCGGTGGCGCTCGAGGACTCGCAGGTCTGCGTGATCCCGTACGGCGACCTCGAGACGCTGTCGCGCGAGTTCACCAACCTGCAGCACCAGTTCCACCGCATCATGAGCCGCGAGATCGTCCGCGACCACGGCGTCATGCTGCTCCTGGGCAGCATGCGTGCCGAGGAGCGGCTGGCGGCGTTCCTGCTGAACCTCACGCAGCGCCTGCAGGCGCGCGGCTTCTCGGCCTCGTCGATGATCCTGCGCATGACTCGCGAGGAGATCGGCAGCTACCTCGGGCTCAAGCTCGAGACGGTCAGCCGCACGTTCTCGAAGTTCCAGGACGAGGGGCTGCTCGAGGTCAAGCAGCGACAGATCAGCATCCTCGACCCGGGTGGGCTGCAGAAGATTGTCAACGGCGCTGCCTGCTGAGTGCGGCGCTGCCCGCGCGCCACCGGAACAGCCCGGCTAGCGCGACGACGACAGCGGCCGCGCGTTGATCTCCTGCGCCGAGCAGGTCAGCAACTGGCTGATGAAGCCGGCGGTCGCGATCACGGCCCAGAAGATGAAGAACGTCACCGTATAGACGGCCAGCGCCGGCCACTCGATCGGCGCGCCGCCGAACCAGTGCAGGCTCAGCGGGTCGACGACGGCGAACACCATTGTCTCGAGCACGCCGGCCATCAGGAAGGCCGGCCACAGGACCGTCAGCAGGCGCTGCGCGCGCGCCGGTGCCGCGTCGGACCCCGGCGCCCGCGGCTCGGGTGCCGCCGCGTCCATGCGTCAGTCCCCGGCCGCGGCGGTGGCCGCGTGGTTGCGCGCTTGGATCGCCGGCGTGGTGGCGTCCGGCGTCACCACCGACGTGCGGCCGGCACGCGCCGACGTGTCGAGCACCGGGTCGGCACCGCGCACCGCGATGACGGCGGTGGCGATGGCGGCGACGACGACCGTCAGCGGCCCGCCGATCACGAGCCAGACCATGCCGACGCGCCACCAAGGCGTCGACGACTTCGAAGCAGCGGAACGGTTCATGGACGGACTCCTGGAGGGGCGAGCCGCGGGTGTCAGCGCGGCACGACGAAGGTCGATTTTTCCACCACCCGCGCGGCGTCGTCGCCGCCGTGCGCGAGGCGCTCGATCTTGAACTCGACCGGGTGCGCGCCCGGCCCGAGGGCCTGCGCCACCTGCGGCGGCACGCGCACGCCGGCGGGCACCCAGCGGGCCTGCGCCGGACCGATGCGCACGTCCTCGCCGACGTCGACGACGGCGCCTTCGAGGCCGCGCACCGTCACGACGTAGCGCTGCTCGCGCTCGGTCGCGTTCATGATCTGCAGGCGGTAGACGTTCTCGATGTAGCCGTCCTCGACCAGGCGCGCGAGCGAGGCACGGTCACGCACGACGTCGACCTTGAACGGGCTGCGCATCAGGATGCTCGCGAACACGGACGCGGCCACGAGCGCCAGCACTGCGGCGTAGACGAGCACCCGCGGGCGGAACACGCGCCGCATCATCCGCGCGCGCGTCCAGTGGCGCGCCATGCCGTTCTGCGTCGCGTAGCGCACCAGACCGCGCGGGTACTGCATCTTGTCCATCACGCCGTCGCACACGTCGATGCACGCGGCGCAGCCGATGCATTCGTACTGCAGCCCCTTGCGGATGTCGATGCCGGTCGGGCACACCTGCACGCACAGACCGCAGTCGATGCAGTCGCCCAGCTTGGCCGCCTTCAGGTCGGTCTTGCGCCCGCGCGTGCCGCGAGGCTCGCCGCGCTCGGCGTCGTAGCTGATGATCATCGTGTCCTTGTCGAACATCGCGCTCTGGAAGCGCGCGTAAGGACACATGTACTTGCACACCTGCTCGCGCATCCAGCCGGCGTTGCCGTAGGTGGCGAAGCCGTAGAACAGCACCCAGAACGTCTCCCACGGCCCGAGCCCGAACGCGCCGATGGCCGGCACGAGCTCGCGGATCGGCGTGAAGTAGCCGACGAACGTGATGCCCGTCCACAGCCCGATCGCGACCCAGGCTGCCTGCTTGGCCGAGAGGCGCCACAGGCGGTCGAAGGTCCACGGACCCGCGTCGCGCTTCATGCGCTGCGCGCGATCGCCTTCGATCTTGCGCTCGACCCACATGAAGATCTCGGTGTAGACCGTCTGCGGGCACGCGTAGCCGCACCACAGCCGCCCGGCCACGGCGGTGAACAGAAACAGCGCGTACGCCGCCAGGATCAGCAGCGCCGTCAGGTAGATGAAGTCCTGCGGGTACAGGACGAGGCCGAAGACGTAGAAGCGCCGTGCGCCGAGGTCGAACAGCACCGCCTGGCGCGCATTCCACTCGAGCCACGGCAGCCCGTAGAAGACGAGTTGCGTCAGCCACACCAGCGCCCATCGCCACCCTGCGAACCAGCCGCTGACCGCGCGCGCGTAGATGCGCTTCTGCTTCTGGTAGAGCGACACCAGTTCGGCGGCGGCGTCCTTGCCGTCGCCGGGCGGTGTCGCGTCGCCGCCCGACCCGGTGGCGGGCGGCGTGGCCGGCAAGGGAGTCGCACTGCTGCTCAAGAAAGGCAATCCTTGCCGGCCAAGACCGGCGCGCGAGGCGTCAGGGCTGCTTGGCGACCTGCGTCGGCTGCGACAGCCGCCACACGTAGGCGCCGAGCACGTGGACCTGCTCGGTCGTCAGCAGCCGCGCCTGCGCCGGCATCGCATTGTTGAAGCCGCCGTTGATCGCGCGCACGATGGCCTGTTCTCCCCAGCCATACAGCCAGACGTTGTTGGTCAGGTCCGGCGCGCCCAGCGCAGGGTTGCCCTTGCCGTCGGCACCGTGGCAGGCGGCACAGGCGGCGAACTTGGCCTGGCCGAGCTGTGCGAACACCGCGTTGTGCGTGCTGCCCGACAGGCTCAGCACGTAGTGCGCCACGTTGCGCACGTCCTCGGCGCTGCCGACGGCCGCGGCCATCGGCGGCATCACGCCGTTGCGGCCGTTGGTGATCGTCTCCTTGATCTGGCCGTGCGAGCCGCCCCACATCCACTCGCCGTCGGTCAGGTTCGGGAAGCCGAGGCTGCCGCGACCGTCGGAGCCGTGACACTGCGCGCAGTTGTTCAGGAACAGCCGCTGGCCGACCTCCATCGCCTGGCCGTCCTTGGCCAGATCCTCGGCCGACAGGCTCGCGAACTTCGCGTAGACCGGCGCCATCGACGCCTCGAGCCGTGCGCGCTCCTTCTGGTACTGGTCGACCGCCGACCAGTTCGCCGTGCCCTGGAAGCTGCCCAGGCCCGGGTACAGCGCGAGGTAGACCGCGCCGAAGATCACCGTGATCACGAACAACCCCGTCCACCAGCGCGGCAGCGGGTTGTTCATCTCGCGCAGGTCCTCGTCCCACACGTGGCCCGTCGTGTTGTCGTTGGCCATCACGCGGCGCTTGGCCGCGATCAGCAGCAGCACCAGGCAGGCGAGCAGGCTGACGACCGTCACCGCAGCGACGAAGATCGACCAGCCGCTGTTGAAGAAATCACTCACGGCGACCTCCAGCATTCTTGGGTTCTTCGGCCCGGGCCTTCCCACCCGGGGCGACCGCGCCGCGCTCGGCGGGGTCGCTGTCGAGAAATGGCAGTTGCGCAGCCGCATCGTGCGCCGCGCGGCGCTTGGCGCTCCATGTCCACGCGACGAGCACGAGGAACAGCACCAGTCCCGCCACGGTCACGACGCTGCGCCAGTCGTTGATGTCCATCGGGTCCTCCCTGCCGGCGTCACTTGACGTGCGTGCCGAGCACCTGCAGATACGCGATCACGGCGTCCATCTCGGTCTTGCCCTTGACCTCGTCGGCCGCCTTGGCGACCTCGTCGTCGCTGTACGGCACGCCGAGCCGGCGCAGCGCCGTCATGCGCGCGGCCATCGACTCGGCGTCGACGCCGGCCTTCGCCAGCCACGGGTAGGCCGGCATGTTGGACTCGGGCACCACGTCGCGCGGGTTGATCAGGTGCACGCGGTGCCACTCGTCGCTGTAGCGCCCGCCGACGCGCGCCAGGTCGGGCCCCGTGCGCTTGCTGCCCCACTGGAACGGGTGGTCGTAGACGAACTCGCCGGCCAGCGAGTAGTGGCCGTAGCGCAGCGTCTCGGCGCGGAACGGCCGCACCATCTGCGAGTGGCAGT
>JBBION010000190.1:0-6262 GCA_037443345.1 Rubrivivax sp.
CCGCCGCCGCCGGCGTCGTCACGGCCGTCGAGGCCGAGCCGGGCGCCGTGCTCGCCGCCGGCGCCGCGGTGCTGCGCGTGGCGCACGACGGGCCGCGCGACGTCGTGTACTCGGTGCCCGAGGACCAGCTCGATCGCTTGCGCGCGTTCGCCGCGACGCCCGGAGCACTGACGGTGCGCCTGTGGGGCGCCGACGCCACCCCGTTCGCGGCGCGCGTGCGCGAAGTCGCGGCCGCCGCCGACCCGGTGACGCGCACCTTCCTCGTCAAGGCCGACGTCGGCGATGCACCGGTGCGCCTCGGGCAGACGGCCACCGTCACCGGCGCGCTGGCGACGGTCGACGGCGTCGTCAAGCTGCCGCTCGCGGCCCTGTTCGAGCGGCAGGGCCAGACCACGGTGTGGGTCGTCGACCCGGCCTCGTCGACGGTGCAGCCGCGGCCGGTGGGCGTCTCCGGGGCCGAGGGCAACCTCGCGCTGGTGGCCTCCGGGCTGGCGGCCGGCGACGTCGTCGTCACGGCCGGCGTGCACGTGCTGACGCCGGGGCAGAAGGTCACGCGCCACGGCGCCGCGGATGCCGCGGCCGCGCCGGCGCGCTGAGCCGCGCCGGGCACCCGATCCACCGGTGGCACCGACGTGAGCTCCACGCGCTTCAACGTTTCGCGCTGGGCGATCGAGCACGCGCCGCTGACGCGCTACCTGATGATCGTGCTGCTGCTGCTCGGCGGCGCGGCGTACTTCCAGCTCGGCCAGGACGAGGATCCGCCGTTCACGTTCCGCGCGATGGTCGTGCAGGCGTTCTGGCCCGGCGCCACCGCGCAGCAGATCGCCGAACAGGTCACCGACCGCATCGAGAAGACGCTGCAGGAGGTGCCGCACGCCGACGTGATCCGCAGCTACACCAAGCCGGGCGAGTCGCTGACGCTGCTGCAGCTGGCCGACGACACGCCGCCGACGTCGGTGCCCGACGTGTGGTACCAGGTGCGCAAGAAGGTCGGCGACGTGCGCTCGACGCTGCCGGCCGGCGTGATCGGGCCGGTGTTCAACGACGAGTTCGGCGACGTGTACGGCTCGATCTTCGCGCTGTCGGCCGACGGCTTCAGCCGCGAGGAGCTGCGCGAGTTCGCCGACCACGTGCGCGAGCGGCTGCTGCGCGTGCCCGACGTGGCCAAGGTGGCTTTGTTCGGCGTGCAGCCCGAAAAGCTGTTCGTCGAGATCCCGCAGCGCCGTCTGGCGCAGCTGGGCCTCGACATGAACCAGGTGGTCGCGCAGATCGGCGCGCAGAACGCGGTCGAGGGCACCGGCGTGCTCGACGCCGGCGGCGTCAACGTCCAGGTGCGCGTGGCCGGCGCGTTCGCGTCGGTCGACGACCTCGCGCGGCTGCCGATCCGCGCCGTCAACCCCGCCACCGGCCAGGCGAGCACGCTGCGCCTCGGCGACCTCGCGACGATCCGGCGCGCCTACGCCGACCCGCCGGCAGTGATGGTGCGCCACCAGGGCCGCGACGTGATCGCGCTGGGCGTGTCGATGGCGCCGGGCGGCGACATCGTCGCGCTCGGCAAGGCGTTGCGCGCCGAGGCCGCGCGGTTGCAGGCCGAGCTGCCGGCCGGCCTCGAGCTGGCGCAGGTGCAGGACCAGCCGCAGGCCGTCAGCCGCTCGGTGGGCGAGTTCGTCAAGGTGCTCGCCGAGGCGCTGGTCATCGTGCTGGCCGTCAGCTTCGTCAGCCTGGGGCTGCACACGCGCCCGCTGCGCATCGACGTGTGGCCGGGGCTGGTGGTGGCGCTCACGATCCCGCTCGTGCTGGCGATCACGTTCGTCACGATGTACTACTGGGGCGTCGGGCTGCACAAGATCTCGCTGGGCTCGCTGATCATCGCGCTGGGCCTGCTTGTCGACGACGCGATCATCGTCGTCGAGATGATGGTGCGCAAGCTCGAGGAAGGCTACGACCGGCTGCGCGCGGCGACCTTCGCGTTCGACGTCACCGCCAAGCCGATGCTCACCGGCACGCTGATCACGGCCGCCGGCTTCCTGCCGATCGGGCTGGCAAAGTCGACCACCGGCGAGTACACGTTCGCGATCTTCGCCGTCACCGCGGCGGCGCTCGTGATCTCGTGGGTCGTCTCGGTCTACTTCGTGCCGTGGCTGGGCTGGCGGCTGCTGCGCGTGCGGGCCAAGGTCGATGCGGGCGGAGAGGGGCCGCACGAGCTGTTCGACACGCCGTTCTACAACCGCTTTCGGGCGACGGTCGACTGGTGCGTGCGCCACCGCTGGCTGACGATCGGCGCGACGCTGCTGATCTTCGCGCTCGGCATCGTCGGCATGGGGCGGGTGCAGCAGCAGTTCTTCCCCGACTCGAACCGGCCCGAACTGCTGGTCGACCTGTGGCTGCCCGAGGGCACGGCGATCGAGGCCAGCGCCGACGTCGCGCGGCGCTTCGAGGCGCGCCTGATGGGCGAGCCGGGCGTCGCGAGCGTGACGACGTGGATCGGCTCGGGCGTGCCGCGCTTCTACCTGCCGCTGGACCAGATCTTCCCGCAGCCCAACGTCAGCCAGGCCATCGTGCTGCCGGCGAGCCTGGCCGAGCGCGAGCGGCTGCGCCGCGCGCTGCCGGCCATCCTGGCCGCCGAGTTCCCCGAGGCGCGTGGCCGCGTGAAGCTGCTGCCCAACGGGCCGCCGGTGTCGTACCCGGTGATGTTCCGCGTCGTCGGTCCCGACGTGGCCGGTGTGCGCCGCTGGGCCGACGAGGTCAAGGCGGTGCTGCTCGCCAACGAGCACCTGCGCGGCGTCAACGACAACTGGAACGAGTCGGTGCTGGCGCTGCGGCTTCAGGTCGATCAGGACAAGGCGCGCGCGCTCGGCGTGACGAGCCAGTCGATCGCGCAGGCGTCGCGCACGATCCTGTCGGGCACGACGATCGGCCATTACCGCGAGGGGGACAAGCTGGTCGACATCGTGCTGCGCCAGCCCGAGGACGAGCGCCGCGTGATCACCGACCTCGCCGACGCCTACCTGCCCACGGCCAACGGTCGTGCCGTGCCGCTGACGCAGGTGGCGCGCATCGACGTCGGCTGGGAGCCCGGCGTGCTGTGGCGCGAGCAGCGCCAGTACGCCGCGACGGTGCAGGGCGACGTCGCCGAAGGCCTGCAGGGGGCCACCGTGACGGCGCAGCTGTGGCCCGAACTGGCGAAGATCAAGGCGCGCATGCCGCCCGGCTACGACATCGTCGTCGCCGGCGCCGTGGCCGAGAGCAGCAAGGGCCAGGGCTCGATCGCCGCCGGCGTGCCGGCGATGCTGTTCATCATCTTCACGCTGCTGATGCTGCAGCTGCACAGCTTCAGCCGCGCGCTGCTCGTGTTCCTGACCGGGCCGCTGGGCATCGCCGGCGTCGCCGCGGCGCTGCTGCTGCTCGACCGGCCATTCGGCTTCGTCGCGCTGCTCGGCGTGATCGCACTGTCCGGGATGATCATGCGCAACTCGGTGATCCTGATCGACCAGATCGAGCAGGACCGCGCCCGCGGCGTGCCGACCTGGGACGCGATCGTCGAGGCGGCGGTGCGGCGCTTCCGGCCGATCGTGCTGACCGCCGCCGCCGCGGTGCTGGCGATGATCCCGCTGTCGCGCAGCGTGTTCTGGGGCCCGATGGCGGTCGCGATCATGGGCGGGCTCGCCGTGGCCACCGCGCTGACGCTGCTCGCGCTGCCGGCGATGTACGCCGCGTGGTTCCGCGTGCGGCGCGACGCCGCGCCCGCCGCCTGAGGGTCGGGCGCGACCCGCTCGCGAGCGGATAAACTAGTCGGTTCGCCGAATCGCCGGATCGGGCCGCGGGCTGCCAGCCGTGGTCCGTCGCACTTCGAGCCCTCGCGCGGGTGGCGAAATTGGTAGACGCACCAGGTTTAGGTCCTGACGCCAGCGATGGTGTGGGGGTTCGAGTCCCCCCCCGCGCACCAGACACACGACGAAAGAGTTAGCCATCATGACGGTCAACGTGGAAACCCTGGACAAGCTCGAGCGCCGCATCACGCTGACGCTCCCCGCCGACGAGATCAACCGCGAGGTCGAATCGCGGCTGAAGAAGCTCGCGCGCACCGTCAAGGCCGACGGGTTCCGCCCCGGCAAGGTGCCGATGTCGGTGGTCGCGCAGCGCTACGGCTACTCGGTGCAGTACGAGGTGATGAACGACAAGGTCGGCCGCGCCTTCGCCGAGGCCGCCAACGAGGCCAAGCTGCGCGTGGCGGGCATGCCCCGCATCGAGCCCAAGGTCGACGCGCCCGAGGGCCAGTTCGCGTTCGACGCAACGTTCGAGGTCTACCCCGAGGTCAGGATCGGCGACCTCGCCGGCGTCGAGGTCGAGCGCATTGCCACCGAGGTCACCGACGCGGCGATCGACAAGACGGTCGACATCCTGCGCCGCCAGCGCCGCACGTTCCAGCAGCGCCCGGCCGCCGAGGGCGCGCAGGAGGGCGACCGCGTGACGATCGACTTCGAGGGCAAGATCGACGGCGAGCCGTTCGCCGGCGGCAAGGCCGAGGGCTTCCAGTTCGTCATCGGCGAAGGGAAGATGCTCGAGCAGTTCGACAAGGCCGTGCGCGGCATGAAGGTCGGCGAGAGCAAGACCTTCCCGCTCAAGTTCCCCGACGACTACCAGGGCCAGGAGGTGGCCGGCAAGGAGGCCGACTTCCTGGTGTCGATGAAGAAGATCGAGGCCCAGCACCTGCCCGCGGTCGACGAGGTGTTCGTCAAGTCGCTCGGCATCGCCGCCGGCACCGTCGAGGCGCTGCGCGACGACGTCAGGCGCAACCTCGAGCGCGAGGTCAGGTTTCGCGTGCAGGGGCGCAACAAGGCGGCGGTGATGGACGCGCTGGTCAAGGTTGCCGAACTCGACGTGCCGAAGGCGCTCGTCGAGGGCGAGGTCGAGCGCATGACGGCGGCCGCCCGCGAGGACCTGAAGAAGCGCGGCATCAAGGACGCCGACAAGGCGCCGATCCCGGCCGAGCTGTTCCAGCCGCAGGCCGAGCGCCGCGTGCGCCTCGGGCTGGTGGTGGCCGAGCTGGTGCGCGCGAACAACCTGCAGGCCAAGCCCGAGCAGCTGCAGGCGCACATCGAGGAGGTGGCGCAGAGCTACGAGAAGCCGGCCGAAGTGATGCGCTGGTACCTCGGCGACCGCCAGCGCATGGCTGAGGTCGAGGCGGTCGTGATCGAGAACAACGTCACCGCGCACGTGCTCGGGCTGGCGAAGGTCGTCGACAAGACGGTGCCGTTCGATGAGCTGATGACGGCCTGAGCCGGCGGGCCTGGCCCCGCCCCGGGAGGCGCCGCGCCGCGAGGCCGGCGCCTCGTCGTTTTGCGGCGCTCCATAATCGGCGCACGCAAGACACCGCAGAGGATCCGCTTTCATGAGTGCACTGGACACGAGCAACCTGGGCATGGTGCCCATCGTCATCGAGCAGTCGGGCCGCGGCGAGCGCGCCTACGACATTTACAGCCGCCTGCTGCGCGAGCGGGTCGTCTTCCTCGTCGGCCCGGTCAACGACCAGACGGCCAACCTCGTCGTCGCGCAGCTGCTGTTCCTCGAGAGCGAGAACCCCGACAAGGACATCTCGCTGTACATCAACTCGCCGGGCGGCAGCGTCAGCGCCGGCCTGTCGATCTTCGACACGATGAACTTCATCAAGCCCGACGTGTCGACGCTGTGCATCGGCATGGCCGCCAGCATGGGGGCGTTCCTGCTCGCCGCCGGCGCGAAGGGCAAGCGCTTCGCACTGCCGAACTCGAAGATCATGATCCACCAGCCGCTCGGCGGCGCGCAGGGCCAGGCCACCGACATCGAGATCCACGCGCGAGAGATCCTGAAGACGCGCGAGCAGCTCAACCGCATCCTGGCCGAGCGCAGCGGGCAGCCGCTCGAGAAGATCCAGGCCGACACCGAGCGCGACTACTTCATGGGTGCGGCCGAGGCCAGGGACTACGGTCTCGTCGACCAGGTCATCGAGCGGCGAGGCTGAGCCGGCCGCCGCGGCGGGCCGGGAATCGCCGTTCCTGCACCGCGAATGCGGGCTCTTTTCGGCGCCGCTCGCGCGGCGCCGCATGCACTATCATTGCCCGAAAGTCCCCTCTGCCACCGTCTGCCGCACGCCGCCCATGCCCGAAAAGAAAGGCTCCTCGAGCGAGAAGGTCCTGTACTGCTCGTTCTGCGGCAAGAGCCAGCACGAGGTCAAGAAGCTGATCGCCGGCCCGTCGGTGTTCATCTGCGACGAGTGCATCGA
>JBBION010000191.1:0-6249 GCA_037443345.1 Rubrivivax sp.
GAATCGGGCACCCGCCCGTCGTCGTCCGGCAGGGCGAAGCCGGCCGCTGCGAGTCCGTCGCGCACGTCGCGCGCGACGCTCCACGTCGCCGCGGTCGCGCCCGGCGCGGCGCGGCCCGCCAGCGCCTTGAGCACGCGCGCGTCCCACATCGCCGGGTTGCGGTCGGGCGCGAAGCCGTCGAGGTAGAACGCGTCGGCTTCGAGCACGAGTTGCGGCAGCCACGCCGCGACGTCGCCGAACGCGAGCCGCAGCATCACCCGGTCATCGTCGAACGCGAGCGTGTGCAGGTCGGGCGTCAGCGGCGGCCACGCGTCGACGAGCGCGCGCGCGAGATCGGGCAGCGGCGACGCGGCGTGGGCGCGCGCGAGGTCGTCGCGCGTCGGCGGGTGCTTGTCGATCGAGACGAACCACAGCCGCTCGCAGCGCCGGGCGTCGTCGCGCCAAGCGTCCCACGTCGCGAGGAAGTTGTGGCCCAGGCCGAAGCCGGTCTCGAGCACGACGAAGCGGGTGCGGCCCTGCCAGCGCTGCGGCAACCCGTTGCCGGCCAGGAACACGTGCCG
Organism: Rubrivivax sp.; assembly: GCA_037443345.1. Classification (GTDB taxonomy): domain Bacteria; phylum Pseudomonadota; class Gammaproteobacteria; order Burkholderiales; family Burkholderiaceae_C; genus Calidifontimicrobium. The sequence continues at coordinate 561 of JBBION010000191.1, forward strand.
CGCCTGCGCCAGCGCGCCGGCGCGGGCGTGGTAGACGTCGCCGAAGTCGGGGGCCGACGGCGGGCCGTCGCCGAAGACGATGCGCGCCGGCGTGATCGGCGCGAACTTCATGCGCCCCGTGCGCGCTCGCGCAGCCACGCGAGCAGCGGCGCGCGCACGGCCGCGAGGCCGCGGTACGCGAGCACGGCGTCGCTCATGCTGGCGATGGCGTCGTGCACCGCGCCCGCGTCGCCAGGGTGCGCGAGCGCTCGAGCGAGCGGCTGCACGTCGACGCGGATCGTGAACACGGCCTGCCGCTGCGCCGGCAGCGGCACGAAGGTTTGGCGCTCGGTGCGCCACCAGGCCGCCGCCGGCAGCTCGGCGGCCGTGAGGCCCGCCGGCCAGCCGGTGGGGTCGACGCGCGCAGGGTGCGCGTGCAGCCGCGGGTGCGACGTCACGGTCCAGACGAAGCGCTCCCAGCGCTCGGGGCCGGTGACGAGGCGCACGAGGTGCTCGCTGGCGGCGCGCAGCCGCTCGCCGTCGGCCACTGGCGCGTGCACCTGCGCGAACGGGCGGCCGACCTTGGCCTCGGGCGCCCAGTGCGACGGCAGCGCGACGGCGAGCCAGGGGATCGTGCCGCGCGTGCCGTCGACGACGGCGAAGTCCTCCTCGAACGCGAGCGCGAGCAGCCCGGCGAGCCGCCAGCCGGTCGGCAGCGCGCGCAGGCAGCGTGCGACCTCGTCGCCGTGGCCGAACACGCCGGTCCGGGCTTGTTCGACGTCGTCGCCGTCACCATCGACACGCACGCCCAGCGCCTCGGCGCGGCGGCCGTCCCAGCGCACGTGCGCCGGGTGCTCGGCGGCGGCGTGCGCGGCCAGCGCGTGCAGCGCCGCGGTGGCGTCGAAGCCCGGCTCGGCGAGCAGCGCCTGGCGGGCGAACGCGCCGAGCACGGCGAGCTTCTCGCGCTGGTGGCGCGAGCCGGGGCGCGCGGGCGTCAGCTGTGCCTCGCCGCTGGCGAGCCGGCGCAGCCCCGGCTGCATGCGAAACGGGGCGGTGACGGCGTGGGCAAAGTCGAAGGCGGTCGCCATGGGGTGGCGTGGCAGGTTTCGGGACGGGGCTTGGCCGCATTGTCGGCGCCCGGCGGAGGGCTCAAGTCGCGCCGCCGCGTGCCGATAACGACCGGGTTCGCCCGGCGGCCGCGGCCAGCGGCCCGGTCGTCGGGCGACCCCTCGAGATCTTCTTTCTACCCTCTTCCTTTGACGGAACCCTGGACATGATCAAGCAGTGGATTCGCGGCGTCGGCGCCGCGGTGGTGGTGGCTTCGTTCGTTGCCGGCGCGGTGGCGCAGGAGCAGCGCGGCACGCGCGACGAGGCGATCGCGATGACGAAGGCCGCCTTCGAGCACATCAAGAAGGTCGGTGCCGAGCAGGCCTACAAGGACTTCACGCACGACAAGGCCAACTGGAACAAGAAGGACCTGTACGTGATGGTCTACGACGGCAAGGGCATCGCGCTGGCGCACGGCGCCAACGACAAGCTGATCGGCCGCGACATGTCGGCGATCAAGGACGCCAACGGCAAGTCGGTCATCACCGGCCTGATCGAGGCGGCCAACAAGGGCGGCGGCTGGTTCGACTACGACTGGCCGCACCCGCAGAGCAAGAAGATCGAGGCCAAGGCCACGTACGCCATCAAGCCGCCCAGCGGCGACGGCTTCGTCGGCGTCGGCATCTACCGCTGAGCGCGAGCCGCCAAACGAAACGGGCACCCGCGGTGCCCGTTTGTCTTTGGCCGCGGCGCGGCGGATCAGACGCGCTTGCGGTACTCGTGCGTGCGCGTGTCGATCTCGACCTTGTCGCCGCTCTCGACGAACAGCGGCACCGAGATCTCGAAGCCGGTGCCCTTCAGGCGCGCGGGCTTCATCACCTTGCCCGAGGTGTCGCCCTTGACGGCGGGCTCCGTCTCGATCTCGCGCACCAGCGTGGTCGGCAGCTCGACCGAGATCGCCTTGCCGTCGTAGAAGGTCACCTCGACGGGCATGCCGTCCTCCAGGTACTGGATCGCGTCGCCCATGTTGTCGGCCTCGACCTCGTACTGGTTGTACTCGGCGTCCATGAACACGTACATCGGGTCGGCGAAGTAGGAGTAGGTGCACTCCTTCTTGTCGAGGATGATCTGGTCCATCTTGTCGTCGGCCTTGAAAACGACTTCCGAGCCCGCGCCGTTGAGCAGGTTCTTCATCTTCATGCGCACGGTGGCAGCGCCGCGGCCGCCGCGGCTGTATTCGGTCTTCAGCACGACCATCGGGTCCTTGCCCTGCATGATGACGTTGCCGGCGCGGATTTCCTGAGCGAGTTTCATGACGACGTTCCGTGAAGTGGGGGCGCCGGCACGCGCGGGCAGGACCCGGCGGCGGGCGTTGCGCCGAGCTGGCGCCTTCGCTGCGCGGGCGTCGCGGGGACGCGCCGGCGCGGGAAAACGCGCATTCTAGCCGTTCAGGCGCCGGGCTGCCGGCGCGCCACCCACGCGAGCAGCTGCGTCGTCAAGTCGGGCTGGGCGGCCAGGTGCGACCGCCAGCGCACGCCATGCACGTGCCACGCGTCGGGGTCGGGCCAGACGCAGGCGTCGTGGTCGGCGGCGGCGTCCCCGACGCCGTTCCACGCCCGCCACCACGCGCGCAGCGGGGCGGCCAGCGCCGGCGGGGCGCCCGTCAGGAAGCGGTCGAGAAAGGCAGCGAGCTTGGCGTCGTGGGCGCCGTCGTGCTGCGGGTACAGCTGCCAGACGAACGGGCGCCCGGCCCACATCGCCCGTACTGCCGAGTCCTCGCCGCGCACGAGGTTGACGTCGCAGCTCCAGAGCAGGCGGTCGAAGTCGGTCTGCGTCAGGAACGGCAGTGCGTGCAGCCGCACGCCGGGCGGCGGCGCATGCCGCGCCGCGAGCGCCTGTGCCGCACCGGGCGCGAGCAGCACGAGCGAGCGCGTGCCGGACAGCGCCTGCCACAGCCGCGGCAGCGGCGCGTCGGGGTAGCAGAACAGCATGACGACGCGCTCGGCCTCGCGCGGCGCGATGCCGTGCGCGGCCAGCCATGCGGCGCGGTCGAAGGCGCCCTGGCGCTCGAGCAGCCCGGGCTCACGCAGCAGCCCGCCGGTGCGCGGCGTGAAGCCCGGGTGGAAGAAGTGCTTGACCAGCCCCTGCCCCGGCCCGGCGAGCTGCGGCGACGGCAGGTCGTGGCAGCGCTCGACCCAGTCCTCCGCGCTGAGGTACTCGAGGTTCAGCCACAGCGGCGGCTGCGCGCGCCGGGCCATGCGCGCGACGAAGGCCTCGGGCGGGTCGCAGGCGAAGGCCTCGACGACGACGTCGGCCGGCTCGGCGATCTCGCTCGCGGCCCAGTCGTGGACCGCGACACCGGCGGCGCCGGTGGGGGCCATCCACGCGAGCGCCGACGCGTCATCGGTCCACAGCCGCACCGCGTGGCCGCGCGCAGCGAGGTCGGCGGCGAGCCGCCAGCACACGCCGATGTCGCCGAAGTTGTCGACGACGCGGCAGAACAGGTCCCAGTGCAGCGGCGGGTTCGCGGGCATCGGACGATTATCGAAGCGGCGACAATCGAGACGCGATGGATGCCACGGCCGAGTCCCCCGCCGACGACGCACGCGACGCCGCGGCCGGCAGCGCGCGCGAGCGGCTGCTCGCCGAGGTCGCGCAACTGCCCAGCCTGCCCGGCGTGTACCGCTACTTCGACGCCGCCGGCAACGTGCTGTACGTGGGCAAGGCGCGCAACCTGAAGAAGCGCGTCGGCAGCTACTTCCACAAGGACCACGGCGGCACGCGCATCGGGCACATGGTGTCGAAGATCGCGCGCCTCGAGACGACGGTGGTGCGCAGCGAGGCCGAGGCGCTGCTGCTCGAGAACAACCTGATCAAGACGCTCGTCCCGCGGTTCAACATCCTGTTCCGCGACGACAAGAGCTACCCGTACCTGAAGATCACCGGCGCCGCGCCGGTCGACGACCCGGCCGCGCCGCTCGCGCAGCGCTACCCGCGCGTCGCGTACTACCGCGGCGCCGTCGACCGCCGCCACCGCTACTTCGGCCCGTACCCGAACGCGTGGGCCGTCAAGGAGACGATCCAGCTGCTGCAGAAGGTGTTCCGGCTGCGCACCTGCGAAGACACGGTGTTCGCGAACCGCTCGCGGCCGTGCCTGCTGTACCAGATCCGCCGCTGCTCGGCGCCTTGCGTCGGCTTCGTGAGACCGGCCGATTACGCGCGCGACGTCGCGTCGGCCGAGCGCTTCCTGCTCGGCCAGACGCAGGAGGTGCTCGACGAACTGCAGTCGCGCATGATGGCCCACGCCGAGGTGCTCGAGTTCGAGCAGGCGGCCGAGCTGCGCAACCAGATCGGTGCGCTGTCGCGCGTGCTGCACCAGCAGGCCGTCGACGCGAGCAGCCTGAGCGCGGCCGACAAGGACGTCGACATCCTCGCCGTCGTCGTGCGCGGCGGGCGCGCGTGCGTGAACCTGGCGATGGTGCGCGGCGGACGCCACCTCGGCGACCGCGCCTACTTCCCGACGCACGTCGAGGAGGCCACCGCGCTCGGCGACGGCGACGAGGCGCAGCCGTCGCGCGCGCCCGAGGGACTCGTGCTCGAGGCCTTCGTCGCGCAGCACTACCTCGGCCAGCCGGTGCCGCCGTCGCTGGTGACGAGCCACCCGGTCGACAAGGCCCTGCTCGAGGCGCTCGGCGCGCAGGCCGGCGTCAAGGTCGTCGCGCAGCACCAACCGCGTGAGCAGCGGCGCATCTGGCTCGAGATGGCGACCCAGGGCGCCGAGATCGCGCTCGCGCGGCTGCTGTCGGAAGAGGGATCCCAGCGCGAGCGCACGCGCGCCCTCGCCGATGCGCTCGGGCTCGACGTGGCCGACCTCGACGCGCTGCGCGTCGAGTGCTTCGACGTCAGCCACACCGCCGGCGAGGCGACGCAGGCCAGCTGCGTCGTCTACCAGCAGCACCAGATGCAGCCGGCGCAGTACCGGCGCTACAACGTCGAGGGCATCACCGGCGGCGACGACTACGCGGCGATGCGCCAGGTGCTCACGCGCCGCTACGCCAAGCTCGCCGAGGGCGTGGCCGCCGGCAGCGCGGCGATGCCCGACGTCGTGCTGGTCGACGGCGGCAAGGGGCAGGTCGCGGTCGCGCGCGAGGTCTTCGAGGAGCTCGGGCTCGACGTGTCGCTGATCGCCGGCGTCGAGAAGGGCGAGGGGCGCAAGGTCGGCCTCGAGGAGCTGGTGTTCGCCGACGGGCGCGACAAGGTCTCCCTCGGCGCCGACTCGGCGGCGCTGATGCTGGTCGCGCAGATCCGCGACGAGGCGCACCGCTTCGCGATCACCGGCATGCGCGCGAGGCGCGCGCGCGTGCGCACCGGCGCGAGCCGCATCGAGGACATTCCCGGCGTCGGCCCGAAGAAGCGTGCGCGGCTGCTGCAGCGCTTCGGTGGCGTGCGCGGCGTGGCCAGCGCGAGCGTCGACGACCTCGCCAGCGTCGACGGCATCTCGAAGGAACTGGCGCAGGAGATTTATCGTGCCTTGCATTGACTGGCGGCTGCTCGGCGCCGCGACGCTGGGCTTGGCGGGCTGCATGCCGAGTCCGCCGCCTGCGCCTCCGTCACCGGCGCCGCGGCCGCCGGCACCCGTGACCGCGCCGGCACCGGCACCCGC
>JBBION010000192.1:0-6211 GCA_037443345.1 Rubrivivax sp.
TCTCGGTGGGTGGCTTGTGGTGGTGGGCCGGCCGCGGAGCAACCGCGGCTATTGGCGCAGCGCCTGGGAGGGGAGACAGCCTGTGCACACTGCGCCGCACTGGGCACCCAGCCGGCCCGTTGATCTGTCACGCCTGTTGGTCGAAGCGCGCGCGGAAGTGGGCGGCGAGTTCGGCCTGCTCGTCTTCGCTCAGGTCGTCGCGCGACTGGTCGAGCACGAGCGAGGCGACGGCCTCGTCGCCGGCGTTGTCGATCGCCAGCTTGTAGGCGGTGATGTCGCACGTGCGCGGGTCGTCCTTCTGCGGGCGGTCGGACGCAGCAGGTCGCGACACCTTGGCGGCCGCCGCTCGCTGATGCAGCGCCGCCTTGACCTTGTCGGCTGCACTGGTCGGACGCTCGCCGTCACCAGCCCGGGCCGGCTCTGTCTGCTCAAACCAGTCCGCGACGATGCTCATGCCATCGCGCAGGCTCGCGTAGATCTTCTTGAGGCTCACGACCTGGGCGGGCTGGATCGCGTCAAGCCGACGCTGAATGCGCGCCTCGATCTGTTCCTTCGTCACGCCGAACTGGCCGAACGCGTCGACCATCTTCTTCATCGCCTCGGGCGACGTGTCGGCCTTCGTCTTCATCGTCGCTTCGCATTGCGCGACGGCGGCCTCCGTGACGTCGCCCGGGATCACGGCCAGGATGCACGCGCGCAGGCGGCGCGCGCCCTGATTGGCGACCAGTTCGTAGACGTCGCGCGGATCCTCGAGCCGCGTCGCGCCGCGCTTGGTGTGCCGGATGTGCGGCACTTGGAACGTGACTTCGCGCCGCGTGTTCGTCTCCACGTCCCACGCGAACGCCTGCACCGTGCTCTCGCCGTTGCGCTGGTCGAGCTCGCGGATGCCGAATTGCATATTGCCCCACTGCTGGGCCATCGCCTCGGCCAGCCGGATCGACGGGCCGCTGATGTCGCTGCCGCCGCGGCTGTACGTGTAGACGGCGGCGTCGGCCAGCGATGGGCGCGTGCATGCGTTCAGGATTCGATCCATCGCCGCGATCGGATCGCGTGGGTTCATGCGCGCGATCATCATCGCGGCCTGCACCTCGGCGATCGCGCGCTGCTGGTCGGACTGGGCAACCGCGTTGCCACCCGGACGCGCGGCGATGGGGGCGTCGCCGAAGGGGTTGGACGCGCGCGGCGCCGTAGTCGTGTCGCTCATGGGGGGTCTCCTGGGGTCACTTCAACAAGAATCGACGGCTCGGCTCGCCCGTCTTGACGAACCGAGCGTAGACGTCGGGGAGTTCGGCCTTCAAGGCGGCCGAATCGAAGCGCTGCGGCGCGGCGCTGGCCTTCCACGTGCACAGCGTGCGGCCTTGCGCGTCGATCAGCGTGTCGTGGTCGCCGAGCGCCTTCATGACGACGGCCTTCCACTGTTCCTCAGCCAGCTCGAGGTGCTTGGCCTGCTTGCGCAGGTCGTGCAGCTGGGACAGCGCGTGCAGCAGCTCGTCGTCAGCCAGCACGGTGCCCGCCTTCGACGCACGTCCCCAGCGCGCCTGCACGTCGGCGTAGCTGACCGGCTCGGGCGGGTTGCCGGTGCGCACGCGCTGCCAGAACTCGGCGCAGGCGTCGACGATCATTTGCTGCAGCTCCGGGTCTGCCGGCACCTCGTAGATGCGGAAGTCGGCGCCGCCGATCAGCACCGCGACGTCGGCAACGGGGAAACCTGTCACCACCATGTAGTGCTGCACCTGCAGCAGGTACGGTTGCGGGATCTCATCGGTGCGCGGCTCGCCCCATCCCTCGGCCGTGCGCGCGGTCTTGGCCTCGAAGACGCGGCGTGGCCCGTTCGGGAAGAACACGAACCCGTCGAGATTCGCGACCATGTGGTCGTACAGCGGATGCCGCACCTGTTCCGCGAGCATGCGCACCTCGTTGCCGGTCTCGTCGGCATACGCCTGGCGCACGACTGGCTCGAGGTAGCGGCCCCAGCGCATGGCCTCGTTGTCGGGCTGGGGCTCGGCTTCGCCGCGCTTCTCAAGGTACAGCTGCAGGGGCGTCTTCCACTTCGACAGCCCTAGCAGCGCGGCCACGTCGGAGCCGCCAATGCCGGTGTTGCGTTGCGCCAGCCAGTTGGCGCGATCAGGTGCGTTCATGGTGAAGTCCCAGAATGGGTGCCGGCCGCCGCCCTATCGAAGTCCAAGCTTGCGCCAAGGATTGCCCGGGCCAGGCGTAGGCGGCCGGCGAAACTCAGAAACCTGCTCCGGTGTTGATGCGGGCCAGAACGTGCGCGACGCCGAGCACCGCGATCACGATCGCCAGGGCCACGAACGCACCGGCGAGCATCTCGCGCGCGCGGGCAGCTTCAATGCTGTGCGCGCGCTCCTCGTCGTCGTGCCAGGCTTCGCGCACTGCGTCGAGCGGCGCCGGCGCGGTGGGCTCGGTGTCGGGGAACTCGGGGTAGCGTGCGTCGCTCATGTCAGAACTCCCAGCGCAACCGAGCGCTGACGATGTCGATGCCGCGGTCGCGGCCGTTGGGAATCGACGACCAGTGGTCCCAGCGGACCTCGACGCGCGGCGCGCCTGGCAGGAACGGCAGCAGCTGCGTCGCGTACCCAATCGCGGCCAGTCCGAGCGGGCCGCCGCTGCAGCGCTGCTCGAGGTTCCATTGGCCCCGAACCTGGCGCCACTCCCACCCGTCGGCGAGGCAGCCGCCGCTCAAGGTGCCGACGCCGACCTCGACGAAGGGCTGGGCCTGTGCGCGTTCGGACCACAAGATCGCGACGAGCGCGACGAGCGCGACAAGGCACCAGATGATTACGGAGCGGTCGCGCGGGTCCATCTTGTTGCGTGTTCGGCGCGCGGTGGCGTAGCCGGTTGTGAATGTAGCGTCGGCCATCGTTCGCGGGGCGCGTTCGTTCTTCATGTCGAAGATCCTTCCTCGGCGGGTTCTTGGAGAGGCATGAGCGCGAGCATTTCGCGCGCGTAGTGCCAGCGCCACGCAAAGTACCTTTGTGAAAGGGCCGCGTTCTCAGCTTGGTCGCGTCGCTGCTTGAACTCCAAGATCAGTTCTTGGGCCTGTCGGCACACTTCGGCGACGTCGTCGTCAGGATCGAAGCACGGGTCGCGCATGTATTCGGCGGCAACCGTGCGACGATCCGAAGAAAGCGTCGACCAGCCTGGGGCCAGCGTCAGCGCCTCGTGCCACGGCAAAAGTCGCGGCAGCGGCTTGGCAGGCGGCGTGGAGAACCAGCGCGGGATGTCCAGCGGCGCGTGCGCCGCGAAGTAGGCGAGCAGCCGGGCTTTGTCGGCGAGTGGCGGGAGGTTGTCGATCATGCTGCAGCTCCTTTGCGCTCGTCGTCTTCCATTTCGCGCCGGAACTCGTGATACGCCGCGCCGCGCTGCGCGTCGGTCAGCGCCGCCCAGTCGGCGGCGTCGTTGCGAGCCTCCTCAAGGCGGTCGATCGCCACGTCGAGCGCCCCGTAGACCTCGCAGGCCTGCGCGATCGTCAACGTCATGCTGACCGTGGCGCGCTCGTTCTGCAGCGTCAGCACGACGCGGTCCTCGGCCCGGTTCGTGCCGACGATGATTTCGCCGACTTTCGTGGCAATGGTGTAGCGGTAGTGGTTCACGATGCGACCTCCTCGGCGACGTCGACCGGCGCCGCGGGCGTTTTGTCGAGCGCCCATGTGCGCCGGCTCAGCATGCGCCGTACCGCGGCCGACCAGTCGTCGGCGCTCCAAGTGTGGGAAGGGTTGAGCAGCGATTGGCCTCGGCGCGCGGCCTGCTGTGCTTTCCAGTCGTTCATTTGGCTGACTCCCTGATGTTGACGGAGTCATTACACCAAAAGGTTTTGTCGTTGTCAACACTGGGCGGTGTTGTTCGAATGCGTAAGCGGCTACGTGGCCGCCGTCAGGGCAGCGGGCGTGCGGTAGTGGTGGGCTACGGCCGCGTCAGCGCGGCCGGCACAGCTTGACCTTGTAAACTGGTTGGTGTAGCATTTGCTCATGGATCTGCTCGCCTACATCAAGTCGCTCCCGACCGAAGACGCGCGTCAGGCGTTCGCTGCGCGCGCTGGCTCGACGATCGGGCACGTTCGCAACGTGGCCTACGGGTACAAGCCGTGCGGACCCGAGCTCGCTGTCTCGCTCGAGCGCGAGAGCGGGCGTCAGGTGCGCCGCTGGAATCTGCGGCCGCACGACTGGCGGCGCATCTGGCCGGAGCTCATCGGCACCGAGGGTGCGCCGGTCGAGATCACACGGGCAGGCTGAAATGCCGTCGTGGCAGCGCGCAGCGGACGGGCGCGTACTGAGTAAGGCCGCGCGGGTGCGCATGTGCGGCAACAGCGTGTGCCCGCCGATCGCCGCTGCGCTGGTGAAGGCGAACTACAGCGAGGCGGCCAAGGTGCCGCGTGCCGCGTGAACTACTACGAGCACCACCTCGGCGACTGGGCCGCGGCCACGGGGCACCTGACGTGGGACGAGGACATGGCCTACACACGCCTGCTGCGCGCGTACTACCACGCCGAGCGCCCGATCCCGCAAGGCCAGCAGTACCGGCTCGCCAAGGCGTCTACGTCCGCGCAGCGCCGTGCGGTCGACGCGGTCCTCGGCGAGTTCTTCACGCTCGAAGCCGATGGCTGCTACCACCAAAAGCGCGCCGACGAGGAGATCGCCAGGTATCAGGACAAGCAGGCGAAGGCCAAGCGCAGCGCCGAGGCGCGATGGAGCGCACAGCTTCCGCAGTCCGACGGCAATGCGAACGCAATGCGAACGCATACCGAACGCAATGCGAACTCACCACCGACCGCAATGCGAACGCATACCGAACGCATACCGAACGCAATGCGAACGCAATGCGAAGGCAATGCTCTCCAGACACCAGACACCAGACACCAGACACCTACGCATCCTTCGGATGCTCCGGTTCTGAACCTCCTCCCTTCGGTCGGAGGTTGCGGATCGGCGCCAAACGCCGCCCCGCCGACCCCGCCGCACGAGGCTGCGCCACAGGCCCCACCAACACCCCCGCCACCCTTCGACGGCACCAACGCCGAAGCTCTCAACGGCCGCGCCGTCGTCGCGCTGGCCACCGGCTTCGAACTGCCGGCGCAGTGGGGATTCGACGCCGAGGCGCTGGGCTTCCGAACCGCCGACGTCATCCGCGAAGCGGAGCGCTTTCGGCAGTACTGGACCCAAGGCAAGGGCAAGGGCATGCGCCGCTCCGTGAAGGGCTGGCGGCAGTCGTGGAGCAACTGGCTCGCCAAGGCCGAGAGGAACACTCGATGAGCACCTACGCAAAGGTCCGCAAGGCACTGCTCGAGCAGCACGACGCCAACGGCCAGAACGCAGCGCACGCGCGCTGCGTCTGCTGCGGCGATCACGCCGAGTTCAAGGTTCTGTCGACCCTCGGTGGTCGTTGCTCGACCTGCTACGGCCGCTACCTCCGCGAGCCGCGACAGCACGCGGCACTGCCGAACGTCGCATCACGCGCCAGCCCTCGAGGCTGGGCGCTTCGGCTGCAGGCACGCGAGCAGGCCGGCGAAACCCTCACTCCGCTCCAGCGCGCCATGTGGCGCCAGGCGCTGCTCATCACCGAAAGATCGATGGAGGACTCCGATGCCTGACGCCGCCTCGCTACGCGCGTTTTCGTCCGTGGACGTGCTGCGCCGGCGCGGGCCGCTTCGGGCGGTGGAGATCGCCCGCGAGCTCGACGCCGATCCGGTCGACGTGTACGTCGAGCTCGTCAGCGCCGAGGCGCGCGGCGAGGTTCGCGTCGTCGTCGATCGCGTGCGCAACGTGATGCCAATCAAATCGTGGGAGGCGATCTGATGGCTCGCGGTGCACCGTGGACCGAGCACGACGACCATGTGCTGCGCGTGCACTTCGGCGTGCTGAAACCGGTCGACCTGCGGCGGCTGCTGCCGGGGCGCTCGCGGTCGGCGATCTACGAGCGGGTGCGCAAGCTGCGCGAGGCCGGGCGGATGGGGCGCGCGCCGAAGCAGCGTCGCGGCGCTGAGCCGCCGCTGCAAACGCGGGTGGAGCGCGCGCCGAAGCAGCGCATCGGGCCGGCGCAGCGCATCGGGCCGGCGCACCTGCCGGACGAGCCCATCATCACCGAGCGCACGCGCATCGTGCGCGTCGCCGCGCCAGTCGATACCCGCTACGCGCCCGAGCGCCGCGTGCGCGTCGTGGACCCCGACGAGTGCCGGCCGTGGGCGCGCGAGGCC
>JBBION010000193.1:0-6209 GCA_037443345.1 Rubrivivax sp.
TCGACGTGCAGATGGCCGAGATCGAGTTCGACATCGACACCTACGAGCCGCTGCCCGTCTACAAGCCGGCGGCCACGCGCAAGCAGGTCGAGAAGGCGATCGACATGCTGCTCGCCGCCGAGAAGCCGCTGATCGTCGCCGGCGGCGGCATCATCAACGCCGACGCGTCGGCGCTGCTCGTCGAGTTCGCCGAGATGCTGGGCGTGCCGGTGGTCCCGACGCTGATGGGCTGGGGCACGATCCCCGACGACCACCCGCTGATGGCCGGCATGGTCGGCCTGCAGACCAGCCACCGCTACGGCAACGCCACCATGCTGGCCAGCGACTTCGTGCTCGGCATCGGCAACCGCTGGGCCAACCGCCACACCGGCTCGGTCGACGTCTACACCAAGGGTCGCACCTTCGTGCACGTTGACATCGAGCCGACGCAGATCGGCCGCGTCTTCATGCCCGACTACGGCATCGTCTCCGACGCCAAGGCCGCGCTCGAGCTGTTCGTGCAGGTCGCGAAGGAGCGCAAGGCCGCCGGCACGCTGAAGGACTACGCCGACTGGGTGTTCCGCTGCGCCGAGCGCAAGCGGCTGATGCTGCGCAAGTCGCACTTCGAGCAGACGCCGATCAAGCCGCAGCGCGTCTACGAGGAGATGAACAAGGCCTTCCCGCGCGACACGGTGTACGTGACGACGATCGGCCTCTCGCAGATCGCCGGCGCGCAGTTCCTGCACGTCTACGGCCCGCGCCAGTGGATCAACTGCGGGCAGGCCGGCCCGCTGGGCTGGACCATTCCGGCGGCGCTCGGCGTCGTCGCCGCCGATCCGACGCGCACGGTGGTCGGCCTCGCAGGCGACTACGACTTCCAGTTCCTGATCGAGGAACTCGCGGTGGGCGCGCAGTTCCGCCTGCCGTACGTGCAGGTGCTGGTCAACAACAGCTACCTCGGCCTGATCCGCCAGGCGCAGCGCGGCTTCGAGATGGATTACTGCGTGCAGCTCGCGTTCGAGAACCAGAACGTCGACGACCCCGCGCTGCAGGGCTACGGCGTCGACCACCAGATGGTCGTCGAGGGCCTGGGCTGCAAGGCGCTGCGCGTGACCGACCCCGAGAAGATCCAGGGAGCCCTGCGCGAGGCGCAGGAACTGGCGCAGAAGTACCGCGTGCCGGTCGTGGTCGAATGCATCCTCGAGAGGGTGACCAACATCGCGATGGGCACCGAGATCAACGCGATCAACGAGTTCGAGGAGATCGACTGCCGCCACCCCGAGGGCCGCGAAGGCCTCGTGGCTGCCGGATTGCTCGACTGAAGGAGACGAGACCATGCCCCGCTTCGCCGCCAACCTGACGATGCTGTTCAACGAGGTGCCGTTCCTCGAACGCTTCGAGCGCGCGGCGAAGGCGGGCTTCGACGCCGTCGAGTTCCTGTTCCCGTACGCGTTCCCCGCCGCCGACATCAAGGCCCGCCTCCACGCCCACGGGCTGAAGCTCGTGCTGCACAACCTGCCCGCCGGCGACTGGGACGCGGGCGAGCGCGGCATCGCCTGCCACCCGGACCGCGTCGACGAGTTCCGTGCCGGCGTGGGCAAGGCGATCGAGTACGCGACGGCGCTCGGCGTGCCGCAGCTCAACTGCCTCGCGGGCAAGGCGCCGGCCGGGGTCGACGACGCGCGGCTGCGCGCGACCTTCGTCGACAACCTGAAGTTCGCCGCCGGCGAGCTGAAGAAGGCCGGGCTGCGGCTGCTGATCGAGCCGATCAACCCCTACGACATTCCCGGCTTCTGGCTCAACCGCACCGCGCAGGCCATCGGCGTGCTCGACGAGGTCGGCGCCGGCAACGCCTTCGTGCAGTACGACATCTACCACGCGCAGCGCACCGAAGGCGAGATTGCAGCGACGCTCGAGAAGCACCTGGCGCGCATCGCGCACATCCAGCTCGCCGACAATCCGGGCCGACACGAGCCCGGCACCGGCGAGCTGAACTGGAGCTTCTTGTTCGCGCACCTCGACCGCATCGGCTACGGCGGCTGGATCGGCTGCGAGTACAAGCCGGCGACGACGACCGACGCCGGCCTGGGCTGGCGACTGGCGTTCGCCCACTGACACGATTCCGAAGGAGGAGCTCCCGATGACTTCGCAACCGCTCAAGCTCGGCTTCGTCGGCCTGGGCATCATGGGTGCGCCGATGTGCGGCCACCTGATCAAGGCCGGGCACCAGCTGTTCGTCTACACGCGCAGCAAGGTGCCGGCCGAGATCGCCGAGTCGGGCGCGACGCAGTGCACCAGCCCCAAGGGCGTGGCTGAGCGCGCCGACATCGTGTTCACGATGGTGCCCGACACGCCCGACGTCGAGGCCGTGCTGTTCGGCAGGAACGGCGTCGCCGAAGGGCTGAGCGCGGGCAAGGTCGTCGTCGACATGAGCTCGATCAGCCCGATCGCGACCAAGGAGTTCGCGCGCAAGATCAACGCGCTGGGCTGCGACTACCTGGACGCGCCGGTCAGCGGTGGCGAGGTCGGCGCCAAGGCCGCGAGCCTGACGATCATGGTCGGCGGCCCGGAAGGCGCGTTCGCGCGCGTCAAGCCGCTGTTCGAGCTGATGGGCAAGAACATCACGCTCGTGGGCGGCAACGGCGACGGGCAGACGACCAAGGTCGCCAACCAGATCATCGTCGCGCTGAACATCGCCGCGGTCGGCGAGGCGCTGGTGTTCGCGAGCAAGGCCGGCGCCGACCCGGCCAAGGTGCGCCAGGCGCTGATGGGCGGGTTCGCCTCGAGCCGCATCCTCGAGGTGCACGGCGAGCGCATGATCAAGCGCACGTTCAACCCCGGCTTTCGCATCGGGCTGCACCAGAAGGACCTGAACCTGGCGCTGCAGGGCGCCAAGGCGCTCGGCGTCGCGCTGCCGAACACGGCCAGCGCGGCGCAGCTGATGCAGGCCTGCGCCGCCCACGGCATGGACCAACTCGACCACTCGGCGCTCGTGCGCGCGCTGGAGATCCTCGCGAACCACGAGGTCGCCCCCAAGGCCTGACGGTGGACCCGCGCCGGGACCCGCGCGGATTTCTGCGCGCCCTCTACGACGCCGCGGTACGGCGCGCGCAGCCGGCGCACGTCACCGCGCCGTTCCTGCCGCCCCCGCCGCGGGGCCGCACGCTCGTGCTCGGCGCCGGCAAGGCCGGCGGTGCGATGGCCGCGGCGGTCGACGCGCTGTGGCCGGCCGACGCGCCGGTCTCGGGGCTCGTCGTCACGCGCTACGAACACGTGCCGCCCGCGTACAAGAGCCGGCCGGGGCGCATCGAAGTCGTCGAGGCGGCCCACCCCGTGCCCGACGAGGCCGGCCGGCGCGCGGCGCAGCGCATCGTCGACCTCACGCGCGGCCTGAGCGCCGACGACCTCGTGCTGTGCCTGATCTCGGGCGGCGGCTCGGCGCTGCTCGCGCTGCCTGCCGAGGGCCTGACATTCGAGGACAAGCAGTCCGTCAACCGCGCGCTGCTGAAATCGGGCGCCGCGATCGACGAGATGAACTGCGTGCGCAAGCACCTGTCGGCGATCAAGGGCGGGCGGCTGGCGGCGATGTGCGCACCGGCGAAGGTGGTCACGCTCGCGATCAGCGACGTGCCCGGCGACGACCCGGCCGTGATCGCCAGCGGCCCTACGGTGCCGGACGCGACGACCTGTGCCGACGCGCTCGCGATCCTCGCGCGCCACGGCATCGACGTGCCGCCAGCCGCGCGCGCCGGGCTGGGCAGCGGCGCCTTCGAGACGCCCAAGCCCGGCGACCCGCGCTTCGCCGGCCATGAGGTGCACCTGATCGCGACGCCGCAGCAAAGCCTCGAGGCCGCCGCGGCGCTGGCGCGTGCGCACGGCGTCGAGGCGCACGTGCTCAGCGACGAGATCGAAGGCGAGAGCCGCGAGGTCGGCAAGGTGCACGCGGCGCTCGCGCGCGCCGTGGCGCGGCGCGGCCAGCCGTTCGCGAAGCCGTGCGTGATCCTCAGCGGCGGCGAGACGACCGTGACGGTCAGGGCCAAGGGGGGCCACGACGATCAGGTGCGACCCTCGCCGGGCCGCGGCGGCCGCGCCACCGAGTTCCTGCTCGGCTGCGCGATCGCGCTGCATGGTGAGCCGGGCGTGCACGTGCTGGCCGCCGACACCGACGGCATCGACGGCGTCGAGGACAACGCCGGCGCCGTCGTGACCCCCGACACGCTCGCGCGCGCCGCGGCGCGGGGGCTGAAGGCCGGCGACTTCCTCGACCGCCACGACGCCTACGCGTTCTTCGCCGCGCTCGGCGACCTCGTCGTCACCGGGCCGACCCACACCAACGTCAACGACTTCCGCGCGCTGCTCGTGACCTGAGCCGCCGGTGCGCCGCCGCGGGGTGTGACGGAATGCGCAGCCGCCGCGGTGCCCGCGCACGTGGCCATGGTCGACCGGGATCAAGACCGGTCGCCCGCGGCCGATACACCGCCGGATGGCGGAGACACGACACGGCGGGGATCGGCACGGTAGCGGCCGCGGCAAGGCCGGCACGGCGCAGCGGTGCGCGCGTGGCTTCACCTTCATTGAGTTTGCCCTCATCGTCGCGCTGCTCGGCGTGCTGGCGGCGATCGCGCTGCCGATGGTTCAGGACCATCGCGAGCGTGTGCGGCGCACCCAGGCCATCGCCGACATCACGGCGATGCAGGCGCTGATCCGCAACCACGAACTCGACCACCGGCGGCTGCCGGCGTCGCTGGCCGACATCGGGCAGGCCGGCAAGCTCGACCCCTGGGGCCGGCCCTATGTCTACGTCGATGTCTCGGGCAAGGGCGGCAAGGGCAAGGCGCGCAAGGACCGCAAGCTCAATCCGCTGAACACCGACTACGACCTGTTCAGCGTCGGCAAGGACGGGCAGACCCACTCGCAAGTCAGCCACAAGCGCAGCGCCGACGACGTGCTGCGCGCCCTCGACGGCGACTTCGTCGGCGTCGGCGCCGACTTCACGCGCTGAAGCCGCCGGGCGGGCGCCGTGATCGACCGCACCTTCCTGCGCAGCCGCGTCGCCCGGCGCATCTTCGGCCTGTTCCTCGTCTCGGCCTTCGTGCCGGTGCTCGTGCTGGCCGCGCTCGCGTGGCAGCAGGTGCGGCAGACCAACGAGACGCACGCGCGCCAGCAGCTGCAGTCGCGCGCCGGCACCTACGTGCGTGCGCTGCACGAACGCCTGCTCAACGCGCGGCTGGCGCTGCTGATGCTGACCACGCGCGCCCACGACGCCGGCGCCGCCGCCACGCTCGCGAACGGCGAGGAGGTGTTCTTCCGGCGCGTCGTGCGCGTCGAGCCGCCGCGAGGCGGGCGCGACGAGCCGAGTGCCGCTGCCGACTGGATGCCTGCCGCCCCGTCGGCCGACGAGCTGCTGCACCTGGCCGGCGGCCGCGCCGTGCTGCGCGAGCCGACGACGCGCCACGGCGGGCCGTGGATCGGGGTGGCCGTCGACCCCGCCGAGCCGCGTCGCGGCCTGCTGTGGGGCGAGCTGGCACGCGGCCACCTGTGGGACAGCGACGAAGGCGTGAGCTCCGACGTCGACCTGTGCGTCGTCGAGTCGCAGCAGGTGCTGCACTGCTCCGAACCGGCACACGCGTCGGTGGCACTGGCGGCAGACGTCGGCACCGCCAGCGTGCCGGCGCACGTCGACGGCATGGACGTCGTCGTGCGCAGCGTGCCGCTGGCTGCGGCCTTCGCGACGCCGTCGTGGCGTGTCGTGGTGATGCGGCCGGCCGACGCCGTCGTCGCCGCCTCGCGCGACGACGCGTGGCGGCTGGCGGGCATGGTCCTGTTCACGCTGCTGCTCGTGGCGTGGCTGAGCGTGCTGCAGATCCGGCGCACGCTGGTGCCGATCGACCGCCTGATCGACGGCGCGCGCCGCTTCGCGAAGCAGCGCTTCGACGAGCCGGTGGCGATCGACGCGCGCGACGAGTTCGGCCAGCTCGCGAAGGCGCTCAACGGCATGGCGCGCCAGCTCGGCACGCGCATCGAGGCGATGCGCGTGCTGGCCGACATCGACCGCGAGCTGCTCGCCGGCCTCGACCTGGACCGCGTGCGCGAGCGCGTGCGCCAGCGCATCGAGAAGCTGCTGCCCGGCGCGCGGGTGCACGTGCTCGCGACGCGCGACGACGCCGACGCCACGCGCAGCGGCACCTGGACCGGCGCCGCGCGCGACGACGACGCCGTCGCGGCGCCGC
>JBBION010000194.1:0-6196 GCA_037443345.1 Rubrivivax sp.
CGGTGCGCCGGTGTTCGACTTCGGTGGCCGCTTTGCCGGCTACCGCGGCGCCGGGCGCGTCGTCACCGACGCGCTGGCCGCCCGGCTGGCCGCGCGGCGCGCCGAGGCGCTGCTGCGCGACACGCTCGACGGTCTGCCCGCCGGCGTGGCCGTCAGCGACGCCGCCGGTCGTGTCGTGCTCGCCAACCGCGAGTGGTATGCGCAGCTCGGCGACGCGCAGACGCCGCCCGGCCCGCTGACGTGGCCGTCGCTGGTGCGCCACTTCGCGTACCAGGGCCAGTACCCCGACGCGGTGGGCCGCGAGGAAGAGTTCATCGCATGGCGCCTCGGGCTCGACGCCGATCAGCCCACGCCACGCGAGCTGCGCTGGCGCGACGGCTGGGGGCTCGTGATCGACCAGCGCCTGCCCAGCGGCCACGTCGTGCACCTGTCGGTCGACCAGACCGCGCAGAAGAGCGCCGAGCGCGCGCTCGCGGCGCTGCAACGACGCCAGCTCGAGTCCGATGCGCAGCTCAGCGCCGTGCTCGCGGCCGTGCCCGACCTGTGGTTCGTCATCGACGCGCAGGGCCGCTACGCGCGCGTCAGCTCGCCGCGGCACCCGTCGCTGACGCGCCCGTTCGAGGAACTCGCCGGCCGCCCGTTCGAGCACGGCATGCCGCCGGCGGTCAACGCGCTGGCCGGCGAGGCGATGCAGCGCGCGCGCGCGCTCGGGCGCGTGCAGCGCTTCGAGTACGACCTGATGATGCCCGACGGGCAGGAGCGTCACTTCGAGGCGCGCGTCTCGCCGATGCCCGGCGGCGAGCTGCTGTACCTCACGCGCGACCTGACCGAGCTGCGCAGCCTCGTGCGCGACGTGCTGCTGATGCAGCGCGTGTTCGAGTCGCCGGCGTCGCTGCCGATCATGATCGCCGACGTGCAGCACGGCGACGTCGCGCTGGTCTACGTCAACACGGCGTTCGAGCAGCTGTGCGGCTGGTCGCGCGAGGAGGTCAGCGGCCGCCCGTTCGACTTCTTCGCCGTGGCCGACGCCCCCGGCCGCGCGCTGCTCGACGACGCGTTGCGCCGGCGCGGCGACGCCACCGTCGTCGTCGACGGACGGCGGCGCGACGGCAGCCGCTTCGTCAACGAGCTGACGATCGTCGCCGCGCGCGACGCCGAGGGCCGCACGACGCACCTGATCGGCCTGCTGCACGACCTCAGCGAACGCCAGCAGGCGGAGAAGGCGCGCCAGGAGAAGCTCGTCGCCGAGATGGCCAGCCGCAGCAAGACCGAGTTCATGTCGCGCATGAGCCACGAGATGCGCACGCCGCTCAACGCGATCATCGGCTTCGCGCAGCTGCTGCGGCTGCGCTCGGGCGCGCGGCTCGACCACGTCGACCACATCCTCGATGCCGGACGCCACCTGCTGACGCTGGTCAACGACGTGCTCGACCTGCAGCGCGTCGAGGCCGGCGACCTCGCGCTGCAGCTGCGGCCCCTCGCGCTGCGCCCGCTGGTCGACGAGTGCCTGACGATGCTCGGCCCGCTGGCCGACGCGCGCGCCGTGGGCCAGCGCCGCGACCCCGACGCCGCGCCGCTGCACGCGATGGCCGACCCGCAACGGCTGCGCCAGGTGCTGCTCAACATCGGCTCGAACGCCGTCAAGTACAACCGCCCGGCCGGCCGGGTCGAGTGGTCGCTGGCTGCCGCCGAGGACGGCCGCGTCGTCGTGACGATCGCCGACACCGGCGCCGGCATGACACCCGACCAGCTCGCGCGGCTGTTCCAGCCGTTCGAGCGCCTCGGGCGCGAGACCTCGACGGTCGAGGGCACCGGGCTCGGGCTGGTCATCGCGCGGCGCCTGGTCGAGGCGATGCACGGCCGCCTGACGATCGCCAGCGAGGCTGGCGCCGGCACGCGGGTGCGCATCGAGCTGCCTGCGGCCGCCGCGCCCGCCGAGGCGGAGCCGGCGCTGGCCACGCCGTCGCGCCCGCTGCCGCTGTCGCCGGCGCCGCTGCGCCTGCTGTACGTCGAGGACAACCGCATCAACGCGCTGCTGTTCGAGGAGGCGCTGCGCCGCCATGCCGAGTTCGAGTTGCGCGTGGCCGAGGACGGCCGCGAGGCGCTCGAGCTCGTCGACCAGTGGTGCCCCGACGTGCTCGTGCTCGACGCCAACCTGCCCGGCGCCAGCGGCCACGAGGTGCTGCGCCGGCTGCGCGAGCACCCGCCGCTGGCCGACGCGCCGGCGTTCATGTGCTCGGCCGACGCGATGCCCGAGGACGTGCAGCGCGCGCTCGCCGCGGGCTTCCGCGGCTACTGGACCAAGCCGCTGGACATCGACGCCGTACTCGACGAGCTGCACGCGCTGCGCGCGCAGCTGCTCGGCGCGGTGGAGTGAGCCTCCCCCTACGCGCTTCGCGCGCCCCCTCTCGAGGAGGGGGCGCCGCCAGCGGACCGGCCAAGCCGGACCCGCGGCGGCTGCTTGAGGCCTTGCGAATCATCGGCCGGCGGTGCCGTCGGCACCGCCTGGGCCGCTGAGGCGGCTGCGCCCGTCGCGCCGTCACCCCCTGGCGCCGGGCGCCGCGGCCTCATCGCCGACAATCCCGGCGATGGACTTCCACGCCGAACCCCCCTTCCACCACGGCCAGCCGGCGCGCACGGCAGTGCTGCTCGTCGCGCTGGGCACGCCCGAGGCACCCACCGTGCCGGCACTGCGCAGCTACCTGCGGCAGTTCCTCAGCGACCCGCGCGTCGTCGAGATCCCCAACCCCTGGTGGTGGCTGATCCTGCACGGCGTCATCCTGCGCAAGCGCCCGGCCGAGTCGGCGGCCAAGTACGCCACGGTGTGGACGCCGGAAGGCTCGCCGCTGGCCGTGTGGACCGTCAAGCAGGCCAAGCTGCTCGGCGGCTACCTTGGCGAGCGTGGCCACCGCGTGCTGGTGCGCCACGCGATGCGCTACGGCGAGCCGTCGGTGCCGCGTGTGCTCGACGAACTCAAGGCGCAGGGGGTCAGACGCGTGCTCGTGCTGCCGCTGTATCCGCAGTACGCCGCGGCCACGACAGCCAGCGTCGTCGACGCGGTCGGCGCGTGGGCGCGCCACGTGCGCCAGCTGCCCGAGCTGCGCTTCGTCGCGCGCTTCCACGACGACCCGGGCTACATCGAAGCGCTCGCGCGCCGCGTGCTCGACCACTGGCAGGCGCACGGCCGGGGCGAGCGGCTGCTGCTGTCGTTCCACGGCGTGCCGCACCGCACGCTGATGCTCGGCGACCCGTACCACTGCGAGTGCCGCAAGACGGCGCGCCTGCTCGGCGAGCGCCTGGGGCTGCCGCCCGAGCAGCTCGTCGTCGCGTTCCAGAGCCGCTTCGGCAAGGCGCGCTGGCTCGAGCCGTACACCGAGCCGACGCTGCGCCAGCTCGCCGCGCAGGGCGTCAAGCGCGTCGACGTGATGTGCCCCGGCTTCGTCGCCGACTGCCTCGAGACGCTGGAGGAGATCGCCGGCGAGGCCAAGGAGGCCTTCCTGCACGCCGGCGGCAGCGAGTTCCACTACATCCCGTGCCTGAACGACCGTCACGAGTGGATCGCCGCGCTGGCCGATCTCGCGGTGCGCCACATGCAGGGCTGGGACACGACCAGCGCCCCCGACGAGGCGGCGCTGCAGCGCCAGCGCGAGCTCGCGTTGGCGCTCGGGGCGCAGGACTGAGCGCGCGCATGGCGTCCCGCGCCGACGACGGCGATCGCGACCCTGGCCGCGACGACGCTCCCGACGACGACCGCAGCCCCGCCCGCGTGCGCCTGGACAAGTGGCTGTGGGCCGCGCGCTGGTTCAAGACGCGCAGCCTGGCCGCCGAGGAGGTCGAGCGCGGACGCGTGCTCGTCAACGGCGCACCGGCCAAGCCGGCGCGCGACGTCAAGCCCGGCGACCTGCTGACGATCCGCCAGGGCGAGGTGCGGCGCGAGGTGCGCGTCGTCGCGCTCAGCGCGGTGCGCGGCCCGGCACCGCTGGCGCAGGCGCTGTACGAGGAGACGCCGGCCAGCATCGAGGCGCGCCGTGCCGCCGCCGAGCGGCGGCGCCAGGGCGTCGAGCCGGCGCTGGCCATCGCCCACGGCCGCCCGACCAAGCAAGACCGGCGCGAGCTGACGCGCGCCAAGGCGTCGTGGCAGCGCTGGAGCGCCTCGATCGACCCCGACTGACACCCCGGCGCACGCCGCCGGGCCGCCCACCCCGCCAGGCCCTTGAAATCCCTGCCGACGTCCCCACTTCGCCGCAGCCCCCGCAACACCGCGTTCCCGACCGAGACGATGAACCCGAACGAACCGAGCCCCGCCGACGCCGCAGGCCCCGCGGCCGCCGAGGCCGCCGCCTCGCCCGAGGCGCGGCTGGCCGAACTGGAAACCAAGCACGCCGAGATGGCCGACGCCTACCTGCGCGCGAAGGCCGAGGCCGAGAACACGCGCCGCCGCGCCGACGAAGAGATCGCCAAGGCCCGCAAGTACGCCGTCGAGGCCTTCGCCGAGAGCCTGCTGCCGGTGCGCGACAGCCTCGAGGCCGCGATCGGCACCGCCAACGCGACGCCCGAGCAGATGCTCGAGGGCGTGCACGCGACGCTGCGCCAGCTCGTGCAGGCGCTCGAGCGCCACAAGGTCGTCGAGGTCAACCCGCCCTCGGGCACCCGGTTCGACCCGCATCAGCACCAGGCGATCAGCGTCGTGCCGGCCGACCAGGAGCCGAACACCGTCGTCGCGGTGCTGCAGAAGGGCTACCTGATCGCCGACCGCGTGCTGCGCCCGGCGCTCGTCACCGTCGCCGCCGCCAAGTGACCGCCACGACCCGCGCGCCGCACGGGGCTTGAAAGCCCGGCGCGCAGCCGCAACTCAACGACATCCGAATTCCGCATCAGGAGTCCAACACCATGGGAAAGATCATCGGCATCGACCTCGGCACCACGAACTCGTGCGTGGCCATCATGGAAGGCAACTCGACCAAGGTGATCGAGAACAGCGAAGGCGCGCGCACGACGCCGTCGATCGTCGCCTACCAGGAGGACGGTGAAGTCCTCGTCGGCGCCAGCGCCAAGCGCCAGGCGGTGACGAACCCGAAGAACACCCTGTTCGCGGTCAAGCGCCTGATCGGCCGCAAGTTCACCGAGAAGGAAGTGCAGAAGGACATCGACCTGATGCCCTACGCCATCGTCGCCGCCGACAACGGCGACGCGTGGGTCGAGGTGCGCGGCAAGAAGCTCGCGCCGCCGCAGGTCAGCGCCGAGGTGCTGCGCAAGATGAAGAAGACGGCCGAGGACTACCTCGGCGAGCCGGTGACGGAAGCCGTGATCACGGTGCCGGCCTACTTCAACGACAGCCAGCGCCAGGCGACCAAGGACGCCGGCCGCATCGCCGGGCTGGAAGTCAAGCGCATCATCAACGAGCCCACTGCGGCCGCGCTCGCGTTCGGCCTGGACAAGGCCGGCAAGGGCGACCGCAAGATCGCCGTCTACGACCTCGGCGGTGGCACGTTCGACATCTCGATCATCGAGATCGCCGACGTCGACGGCGAGAAGCAGTTCGAGGTGCTGTCGACCAACGGCGACACCTTCCTCGGCGGCGAGGACTTCGACCAGCGCATCATCGACTACATCGTCACCGAGTTCAAGAAGGAACAGGGTGTCGACCTGACCAAGGACGTGCTCGCGCTGCAGCGTCTGAAGGAGGCGGCCGAGAAGGCCAAGATCGAGCTCAGCAACTCGACGCAAACCGACATCAACCTGCCCTACATCACGGCCGACGCGTCGGGGCCGAAGCACCTGAACATCAAGCTCACGCGCGCCAAGCTGGAAGCGCTGGTCGAGGAGCTGATCGAGCGCACGATCGAGCCGTGCCGCATCGCGATCAAGGACGCCGGCGTCAAGACGAGCGACATCGACGACGTGATCCTCGTCGGCGGCATGACGCGCATGCCCAAGGTGCAGGAGAAGGTCAAGGCCTTCTTCGGCAAGGAGCCGCGCAAGGACGTCAACCCCGACGAGGCGGTGGCGGTGGGCGCCGCGATCCAGGGCCAGGTGCTCGGCGGCGAGCGCAAGGACGTGCTGCTGCTCGACGTCACGCCGCTGTCGCTGGGCATCGAGACCCTGGGCGGCGTGATGACGAAGATGATCAAGAAGAACACGACCATCCCGACCAAGTTCGCGCAGACCTTCTCGACCGCCGACGACAACCAGCCGG
>JBBION010000195.1:0-4279 GCA_037443345.1 Rubrivivax sp.
GACGGGCGCGCGCGCGATCGCCGGCACGATCAACATCGTCACGCGCGAGGGCTTCCGCCGGCGGCTCAACGAAGTCAAGCTGAGCCTGGGCACGGCGGGCGCCGGCGCGCAGCCCGAGCTCAACTTCGCGCGCAACGACAGCGCGGGCGACCTGACCTACAACGTGTTCGGCGCGCTGTTCCGCACGCAGGGCGGCGGGCGCAGCGTGACGACGACGGCCGTCGAGGCGCAGGGCGACGGCGAACTGCTGCGCCTGGACCGCGAGACCTCGACGAGCCAGAGCGACCGCCACGGCCTGCGGCTGGGTGGGCGCGCGCAGTGGCGACTCGGCGACGGCGCGTCGCTGACGCTGGCGCCGTTCCTGATCCGCTCGGCCAGCGACGGCGGCTCGCGCTCGACGCTGGTGCGCGCGACGGGCGACGAGCCGGCGCCGTACGCGACGAGCGCCAGCGACGGCGAGGGCACGTTCGCGCTGACGCGGCTGAACACGCAGTACCGCCACCGGCTCGGCGACGGCACGCGCCTCGAGTGGAACCTCAACGGCTGGCACACGCGCGCGACGAGCGAGGGCCGGCGCGTCGAGTTCGACGCCGACGGCGTGCCGCTGCGCACGCGCGACGACGCGAGCGACGCGGTGCAGCGCACGCTGTCGGCGTCGCTGAAGGCGCAGCGCCTGCTCGACAATGGCCACCAGCTCGCGGCCGGCGCCGAGGTCGAGGCGCAGCAGCGGCGCGAGTCGCGCACGCCGCTGCTCGACGGCGTGCCGCTGGCGAGCGCGGGCGACCTCGACGCGCGCCTGTCGCGCACGGCCGTCTACGTGCAGGACGAGTGGGCTGCCACGCCGCACTGGGCCTTCAATGCCGGCCTGCGCTGGGAGTCGATCACGGTGCGCGGCGACGCCGGCGACGCGAGCGCGCCGCGCAACCGCAGCACCGTGCTCACGCCGCTGCTGCACGCGGTGTGGAAGCCCGACCCGACGGGCCGCGACCAGGTGCGCGTGAGCCTGACGCGCAGCTACCGCACGCCGTCGCTGAGCCAACTCGTCGCACTGCCGGCGATCGACACCACCTTTCCGCCGCCGGCGACCAACGATCCGACGCGCCCCGACCGCGTCGGCAACCCGGCGCTGCGCCCCGAGCTGGCCACCGGCGTCGACGTCGCGTTCGAGCGCTACCCGGCTGGCGGCGGCGTGCTCAGCGCGAGCGTGTTCCACCGGCGCATCGCCGACCTGATCCGCACGCGCACGACGCTCGAGGCGGTGCCCTGGGCCGACGAGCCGCGCTGGGTCAGCCGCCCCGACAACGTCGGCGACGCGACGACGCAGGGGCTCGAACTCGAGGCCAAAGGCCGCTGGCGCGACCTCGCCGCGGCCTGGGGCGGCGACGCCGACGCGGCGCCGCGCGTGGACCTGCGCGCGAACCTGAGCGTGTACCGCTCGCGCGTCGACGGCGTGCCGGGGCCGGACAACCGCCTCGACGAGCAGCCGGGCGTCACGGCGAACGTCGGTGCCGACTGGCGCGTGGCCGGGCTGCCGCTGACGCTGGGCGCGAACCTGAACTGGACGCCGGGCTACCGCACGCAGTTGTCCGGCACTGAGTGGGTCGAGGTCGACACGCGCCGCGTGTTCGACGCCTACGCGCTGTGGACCCTGGGCCCGGCGCTCGCGTGGCGGCTGTCGGTGGGCAACGCGTGGCCGCGCGACGGGCAGTCGCTGCGCGCGGTCGAGTACGACGACGTGCGGCAGACGGCGACCACCGTCACGCGCGGGGTCGTCAGCTGGCAGCTGCGGCTGGAGCTGAAGCTGTAGCGGGCGCGACGCTCAGGCCGAACTCGCGCGCCAGCAGCGCGTACGAGTGCCGGCGCACCGCCGGGTCGTGCGCCCAGGTGTTGACGACGAGCTCGTCCAGCTGCAGTTCGGCGGCGAGCGTACGCAGCGCGTCGGCGACGCGGTCGGCGCGGCCGACGAAGGCCTTGCGGCGCATCGGCTCGAGCTGCGCGAGCTCGTCGGCGGTGAAGCCGCGGCGCGCGATCTCGTCGGGCGGTGCGATCGGCTGCAGCACGCCGCGCGCGCGGTCCAGCCGCCAGCGCTCGCGGGACAGCGCGTGGTGGCGCGCCTCGTCGTCGCCGTCGGCGGCCAGCGCCCACACGCAGATCGTGGCCTGCGGCTTCGGGTGGCGGTCGCTCGCGCGGTACAGCGTGCGGTACAGGTGCAGCGCCTCCTCGACGCCGCGCCCGTCCATGAAGAAGTAGGCGAACGCATACGGCAGCCCGAAGTGCGCGGCCAGCTGCGCGCCGTAGTCGGAGCTGCCGAGCACCCACACCTGCGGCACGCGCTCGACGCCGCTGCCCTCGGGCGGACGCGGGTGCGCGACGATGCCCTGATGGCGCTCGCCGGCGCTCCAGCGCAGCAGGTCGTGCACCTGCTGAGGGAACGCGTCGGCGGCGTGGTGCGCCGCGGGGTTCAGTGCCAGCGCCGTGCGCATGTCGCCGCCCGGCGCGCGGCCGACGCCGAGGTCGATGCGCCCGGGCGCCAGCGCGTCGAGCACGCGGAACTGCTCGGCCACCTTCAGCGCGCTGTAGTGCGGCAGCATCACGCCGGCGCTGCCGATGCGGATGCGCCGCGTGCGCGCCGCGACGGCGGCCATCACGATCTCGGGCGCGGTGCCGACGATGGTGGCCAGCGCGTGGTGCTCGCTGACCCAGAAGCGGTGGTAGCCGAGCTGCTCGGCGTGCGAGGCCAGCTCGACGGTGTCGCGCAGCGCGTCGTCTTCGCCGCGCCCGGCGCAGGCCACCGACTGGTCGAGGATCGAAAGCTGCATGGCCGCATCGTGCCACGGCCGGCCGCGGCGACGAAAAAGGGGGTGGCTCGCGCCACCCCCTTCGCGGACACGACCGCGCGCCGATCACATCGGCGGCAGGATCACGGTGTCGATGACGTGGATCACGCCGTTGTCGGCCGCGATGTCGGTCTTGACGACGTTGGCGTTGTTGACCTTCACGCCGCCCGTGGTCGAGACGTTGATCGCCGCGCCCTGCACCGTCTTGACGGCACCGGGCTTGACGTCGGCGGCCATCACCTTGCCCGGCACGACGTGGTAGATCAGCACCGCGGTGAGCTTGGCCTTGTCGGCCAGCAGCGCGTCGAGCTGCGCCTTCGGAATCTTGGCGAACGCCTCGTCGGTGGGCGCGAACACGGTAAACGGGCCGGGGCCCTTGAGCGTGTCGACCAGGCCGGCGGCCTGCAGCGCGGTGGCCAGCGTCTTGAACGAGCCGGCGGCGACGGCGGTGTCGACGATGTCCTTGGCGTGCGCCGACAGCGCGGCGAGCGAGAGGGCGCCGACGAGGGTGGTGCGGGCGATCAGCTTCTTCATGGGTACTCCTTGATGAAGAGGGCGGTTGACGCGGGTGAAGAACGCGCCCGGTGCGTCGGGCCGGGCGCTTCGGCCGTCAGTTCGACGGAATCAGGACCTGCGTGATGACGTGGATCACGCCGTTGCTGGCGCGGACGTCGGTGATCGCGACGGTCGCGTCGGGGCTGTCGTCGTTGTTGTCGACCAGCGTGAGCGGCAGCGTGTTGTCGGGCACCGTGAGGTTGGCGCCCGCGAGCAGGGTGGGGACGGTCGCCGGCTTGGCCAGCGCGAGGACGTCGGCCGCGCGCACGTTGCCCGAGACCACGTGGTACAGCAGCGTGTCGGCGAGGTTGGGCGCGGCGAGCAGGTCGCCGGCGCTGATGCCGGTGCGCGTCAGCAGTGCGCTGAACGCGTCGTTGGTCGGCGCGAACATGGTGAACGGTCCCGCGCTCTGCAGGCCGTCGACGGCGCTGTCGAGGCCGGCGGCCTCCACGGCGGCGACCAGCGTCGAGAAGGCCGGGTTCAGCTTGGCCATCTGCACGACGTTGAGCACCCCCGGCGGCACCAGCACCTTGTCGATCACGTGGATCACGCCGTTGCCGGCGTCGACGTCGGGCGTCGTCACGCTGGCCGCCACGCGCACCTCGTCGGTTACGGTCACGCCGCCGGTCGTGCCGATGGCCAGCGTGGCCGGACCACCTTCGAACTCGTACAGCGTCGGCTCGTTGCCGGCGGCGAGCTGCGCGGCCGTCTTGCGTGCCGGCAGCACGTGGTAGGTCAGGATCTTCTGGAGCGTGGCCGCGTCGAGAGCATTGACCATCGCCGTGGCATCGGCGAAGCCGAGCGTCGTCGCCAGCGCTTCGAACGCGGCGTCGGTCGGCGCGAAGACAGTCAGGTCGGCGGTGGTGTCGCTCAGTGCGGCGACCAGC
>JBBION010000195.1:4379-6194 GCA_037443345.1 Rubrivivax sp.
GCGGCGACCAGCGCCGTGAAGCCGCCGGACACGGCGACCGACGCGATGGTCGTGGGCGTCGCGGGCGGGTCGTCGTCGTCACCGCCGCCACAGGCGGCCAGGAACGCGACGGAGGACGTGGCAATCAGGTACTTCAGCCATCGGGACATCGGCTACTCCTTGATCGAGCTCAACTGCTCGGAGCGAGAAGTTACCGAAAAGTTCAAAAAAATAACTAGTTAGTCACCAAGTGACCACACGGTACGTGCGGAATTGCACGTCGCGCCGCCAGGCGCCGCCCGCCGCTACAGCACCACGGCCGACACGCACGCGAAGTAGATGAGCAGGCTCAGCACGTCCTGCACGATGGTCGCGAGCGGCCCGCTGCCGTAGGCCGGGTCGGTGCCCAGCCGCGCGAGCACCCACGGCAGCATCAGCCCGAGCACGGTCGCGATCGCGCTCGCGCCGGCCAGCGCGAGGCCGACGGCGGCGGCCAGCCGCGCGTCGCCGAACGCGAGCCACACCAGCGGCCACGCGGCCAGCGCCAGCACGAGGCCGATCAGCAGTCCGGTGCGCAGCTCGCCGCCGAGCAGCCGCGCGACGCCGACGCGGCTGAGCGACAGCCCGCGCACCGCCACCGCCTCGCTCTGCGTGCCGATCGCGTCGGCCAGGTAGACCAGCGCCGGCACGAAGAACGCGATCGCCGGCACGGCGGCCAGCGCCGCCTCGAAGCGCGAGACGACGAAGGTGGCGACGACGCTGCCCCCGAACCCCACCAGCAGCCAGGGCAGCCGGTGGCGCGCGCGGCGCAGTGGCGGCTCCTCGAGCGCCTCGACGGCGCGCTCGGTCTCGCGCGAGATGCCGGCCAGCCGGTGCAGGTCCTCGACGTGCTCGCGGCGCAGGATGTCCATCAGCGTCGTCGCGCGCGCCACGCCGAGCAGGTGGCCCGCCGCGTCGACGACGGGCACCGCCGCCAAGCCGTGCCCGATGGCCAGCGACACCATCTGCTCGCGGTCGGCGTCGGCGGGCACGACGGGCAGGTCCAGCCGCGCGAGCGCGTCGACGCGCGCGTCGTCGGCGCTGGCGAACAGCCGTGCCGTCTCGACGCTGCCGACGAGCCTGCCGGCGTCGTCGACGACGCACACGATCTCGCCGGCCGGCAGCGTCGCCTCGCGCGCGCGCCCGCGCAGCGTGCCGACCGCCTCGCCGGCGGTGGCGACGAGCCACGGCGGCTCGATGTGGGCGGCCGCGACGTCCAGACGTGCGGCCGTGGTATCGATCGACGCCATCGGGCGTGCTCCCAGCGAGTCGGGACGTGCCGATTCTGCGTGCCCGGCCAATCCGCACCCGCGGCACAGCGAACCGCTCGGCTGTCACGGAACCGTCATCATCGATCCCTAACTTGAGGGGTCAAGTGGGAGAGGATTGCATCGACGTCGTCGAGATCGGCCGCGGCCAGGGCTGGGTGCGGGTGCGCGTGCGCGGCCTGCTGCGCAACCCTGCGCTGGCGGCGCGGTTGCGCGCGCCGGCCGGCGCGCGCTGGACGGTGAGTCTGGCCACCGGCACGGTGCGCGTCGAGACGGCCGACGCGGTGGTGCAGACCCGGTGGCTGGCGCTGATCGCGCGGGGCGTGGCCCTCGAGGACGTCGCGACGGCCGGTACGACTCTGGCGGCCGGGAAGGCCGCCACGGTCGGCGCGGCGGCCGCACGCACCCGGGCGGGCACGGCACGTGCTGCCCGCGGCGCGACCGCCGCCGAGTTGCCGGTCGAGATGCACGCCGAGATCCAGGCCGAGGTGCTGACCGTGGCGCGCACCACGCGCCGCGGGCCGGCGCC
>JBBION010000196.1:0-6180 GCA_037443345.1 Rubrivivax sp.
GCTCGCCGGCCACACCGTGCGCGCGCTGGCCGAGCGCATCGGCGGCGCCGTGGCGTGGCGGCTCGTCGCGCGCTCGGGACTGACGACGGCGCAGTGCGCCGACCTGCTCGTCGACGCCGCCGAGCCGTGGCACGCCGACGTGGCCGTGTTCGCGCTCGGCGTCAACGACGTGATCGACCTCGTGCCGCCGCGGCGCGCGCTCGCCGCGCGCGAGCGGCTGGTGGCGCACCTGCGCGAGCGCGCCGGCGTGCGCCACGTCGTCTTCATGCCCTTGCCGCCGGTGCACCGCTTCCCCGGCCTGCCGCAGCCGCTGCGCTGGGTGATGGGCGCCGACGCGCGCCGTCACGACGCCGCGCTGGCGCAATGGGCACGGCCGCGCGACGACGTCAGCCACGTCCCGATCGACCTGCCGCTGGACCCGAAGGTGATGGCCAGCGACGGCTTCCACCCCGGCGAGCCGGTGTACCGGCTGTGCGGCCTCGCGCTGGCCGGGCACATCGCCACCCACGTGTGGCCGCGCATCGGCGGCGCGCCGCCGTCGCGCTGAGCCCGCCCGCCGCCGTACGCAGCCGGCGGCGGGCCGCTCAGTCGCGCGGCACCGGCCGCGGTTTGCCCTGCGCGTCGGTCGCGACGTAGGTCAGCGTCGCCTCGGTGACCTTGACGACGTCGTGCTGCGTCGACAGGTGCTGCGCATAGACCTCGACGTTGACGGTGATCGACGTGTTGCCGATGCGCACGATCTCGGCGTAGAAGCTCAGCAGGTCGCCCACGCGCACCGGCTGCTTGAACACGAACTGGTTGACCGCGACGGTCGCGATGCGGCCCTGCGCGAGCCGCGCCGGCAGCACGGCGCCGGCGAGGTCCACGTGCGCCATGACCCAGCCGCCGAACACGTCGCCGCTGGCGTTGACGTCGGCGGGCATCGGGATCACGCGCAGCACGAGCTCCTTGTCGGTGGGCAGCTGCACGCCGGCCGGGCGCGAATCGGTGGACATGGGCATCATTGCGTTCTCGACTGCCGGACGATTCTCACACGATGCGCGCGCTCGCCCGCGACACTGCCGCTGCCCTGACCCCCGCCGACTCCGCGCAGCGACGCTCCGACTGGGGCACGCTCGCCCGGCTGCTGCCGTACTTCTGGCAGTACCGCTGGCGGGTCGCGGTCGCGCTGGGCTTCATGCTCGCGGCCAAGCTGGCCAACGTCGGCGTGCCGGTGCTGCTGAAGAGCCTCGTCGACAGCCTGTCGATCAAGCCGGGCGAGGCCGCCGCGCTGCTCGTCGTGCCGGTCGGGCTGGTCGTCGCCTACGGGGCGTTGCGGCTGTCCACGACGCTGTTCACCGAGCTGCGCGAGCTGATCTTCGCGAAGGCCACCGAGGGCGCGGCGCGCAGCGTGAGCCTGAAGGTGTTCCGCCACCTGCACGACCTGAGCCTGCGCTTCCACCTCGAGCGCCAGACCGGCGGCATGACGCGCGACATCGAGCGCGGCACGCGCGCGGTGCACTCGCTGATCTCGTACTCGCTCTACAGCATCCTGCCCACGCTCGTCGAGGTCGGCCTCGTGCTCGCGATCCTGGCGTGGAAGTTCGACGCCGCGTTCGCGTGGATCACGCTCGGCGCGCTCGTCGTCTACGTCGCGTTCACCGTCAGCGTCACCGAGTGGCGCACGCAGTTCCGCCGCCACATGAACGAGCTCGACGCGCGCGCGCACTCGCGTGCGATCGACTCGCTGCTCAACTACGAGACGGTCAAGTACTTCGACAACGAGGACTTCGAGGCCCGGCGCTACGACGAGAGCCTCGAGCGCCTGCGCCGCGCGGCGCTGAAGAGCCAGAGCACGCTGAGCCTGCTCAACACCGGCCAGCAGCTGATCATCGCGGCCGCGCTGATCGCGATGCTGTGGCGCGCGACGGCCGGCGTCGTCGACGGGCGCATGACGCTCGGCGACCTGGTGATGATCAACGCCTTCATGATCCAGCTGTACATCCCGCTGAACTTCCTCGGCGTGCTGTACCGAGAGATCAAGCAGTCGCTGACCGACCTCGACAAGATGTTCGGCCTGCTCGAGCGCGAGCGCGAGGTGGCCGACGCACCGGGCGCCGCGGACCTCGTCGTCAGCCAGGGCGTCGTGCGCTTCGAGGACGTCTCGTTCGCCTACGACCGCGCCGACGGCGGCTCGAAGGCCGCGCGGCCGATCCTGCACCACGTCAGCTTCGAGATCCCGGCCGGCAAGACGGTGGCCGTCGTCGGCCCGTCGGGCGCGGGCAAGAGCACGCTCGCGCGGCTGCTGTACCGCTTCTACGACGTCACCGGCGGGCGCATCACGATCGACGGCCAGGACATCCGCGCGGTGACGCAGGCCAGCCTGCGCCGCGCGATCGGCATCGTGCCGCAGGACACGGTGCTGTTCAACGACACCGTCGAATACAACATCGCCTACGGGCGGCCGGGCGCGAGCCACGACGAGGTGGTCGCCGCCGCGCGCGGCGCGCACATCCACGAGTTCATCGCATCGACGCCGCAGGGCTACGAGACGATGGTCGGCGAGCGCGGGCTCAAGCTCTCGGGCGGCGAGAAGCAGCGCGTCGCGATCGCGCGCACGCTGCTGAAGAACCCGCCGGTCCTGATCTTCGACGAGGCGACGTCGGCGCTCGACTCCGCCAACGAGCGCGCGATCCAGGCCGAGCTGAAGACCGCGGCGCAGGGCAAGACGGCGCTCGTGATCGCGCACCGGCTGAGCACGGTGGTCGACGCGCACGCGATCGTCGTGCTCGAGGCGGGGCGCATCGTCGAGCAGGGCACGCACGCCGAACTGTTGGCGCGCGACGGCGCCTACGCGCGCATGTGGCGGCTGCAGCAGAGCGGTGGCGACGTCGCCGCCGCCCCGGGTCAGGTGGCCGGCGCCGTCGGCCGCACCGAGCGGTAGGCCTCGCGCCGCTCGCGCCCGGCGAGCACGAGCTGCCACAGCTGGCCCTGGCGCGAGCGGAAGAAGCCGGCGCACATCAGCAGGTAGTAGCGGAACATGCGCTGGAAGCGCGGCGGGTAGCGGTCCTTCAGCTGCGGCCAGGCGCGCTCGAAGTTGGCGTGCCACGCCATCAGCGTGCGGTCGTAGTCGGGGCCGAAGTTGTGCCAGTCCTCGACGAGGAACCGCCCCTCGACGGCGCGCGCGATTTCGACCGCCGACGGCAGCTTGCCGTTCGGGAAGATGTAGCGGTCGATCCACGGGTCGGTGCGCGGCGACGTGACGTCGAGGCCGATCGTGTGCAGCAGGAACAGCCCGCCGGGCTTGAGCAGCCGGCGCGCGGTGTCGAAGTAGACCTCGTAGTTCTTCGGCCCCACGTGCTCGAACATGCCCACCGAGACGATCTTGTCGAACTGGCCGTCGAGGTCGCGGTAGTCCTGCAGCCTCAGCTCGACCGGCAGCCCGGCGCAGCGCTGCTGCGCCAGCGCGAGCTGCTCCTTCGACACCGTGATGCCGGTGACGCGCACGCCGTAGCGTTCGGCGGCATGGCGCGCCAGCCCGCCCCAGCCGCAGCCGATCTCGAGCAGGCTCTCGCCGGGCCGCAGCTGCAGCTTGCGGCAGATCATGTCGAGCTTGTCGAGCTGCGCCTGCTCGAGGTCGACCGCGTGCTCCCAGTAGGCGCACGAGTAGATCATGCGCGAGTCGAGCATGCGCTCGAAGACGTCGTTGCCGGCGTCGTAGTGCTTCTCGCCGACCTCGAACGCACGGCCCTGCGTCTGCAGGTTCAGCAGGTTCTGGCGCAGCGTCTCGACGGCCAGCCGCAGCCTGGCCGTGCCCACCGCGCGCGACTCGATGTCGGTGCGCAGCAGGCGGTGGAAGAGCTCGTCGAGCTGCTCGCAGTCCCAGTCGCCGTCCATGTACGCCTCGCCCACGCCGAGCGACCACTGCGTCAGCATGCGGCGGTACAGGCGCGGGTTGCGCACCTGGATGTCCCACGGGCGCGTGCCGTTCAGGCGCACGTCGGCGTGCGCGAGCAGTTCCTCGATGATCTTGGGCGCGGGCATGTCGCTGCGCGGCGACGGCTGGCGCGACGGCAGGGTGGCTTCGTTGGGGCCCATCGTGGTCCTCGTCAGGGGAGCGAGCGGTGGGAACGGCACCGGCACACGACCACCGGGGCCACGAAACAACGCAATCGATTCTGCCGCCGGCGCGCGCGATGCGCATAGGCATCGTCGATCGCCGGCATAGCGCCAGACGATCGCACCATCGGCGCGCGCGGGCGAGGTGGGACAATACCGCACATGACCGCGACGCTGACGCTGACCCGCCCCGACGACTGGCACCTGCACGTGCGCGACGGCGCCGCGCTGGCGGCCGTCGTGCCGCACACCGCGCGCCAGTTCGCGCGTGCCATCGTGATGCCCAACCTGCGCCCGCCGGTGACGACGGCGGCCGCGGCGCAGGCCTACCGCGGGCGCATCGCCGCCGCGGTGCCGGCGGGGCTGGACTTCACGCCGCTGATGACGCTGTACCTGACCGACAACCTGCCGCCCGACGAGATCCGCCGCGCGAAGCAGGCCGGCGTCGTCGCCGTCAAGCTCTACCCGGCCGGCGCGACGACGAACAGCGACGCCGGCGTCACCGACATCCGTAAGACGTACGCGACGCTCGAGGCAATGCAGCGCGAAGGGCTGCTGCTGCTCGTGCACGGCGAGGTGACCGACGCCGAGATTGACATCTTCGACCGCGAGGCGGTGTTCATTGACCGCGTGCTGCGCCCGCTGCGGCGCGACTTCCCGGGCTTGCGCATCGTGTTCGAGCACATCACGACGAAGGAGGCGGCGCAGTACGTGCGCGATGCCGACGCGAACACCGCGGCGACGATCACGGCGCACCACCTGCTGTACAACCGCAACGCGATCTTCGCCGGCGGCATCCGCCCGCACTACTACTGCCTGCCGGTGCTCAAGCGCGAGGAGCACCGCCGCGCGCTGGTCGCCGCGGCGACGTCGGGCAGCCCGAAGTACTTCCTCGGCACCGACAGCGCGCCGCACCCGGCGCACCTGAAGGAGCACGCCAGCGGCTGCGCCGGCTGCTACACGGCCCTGAGCGCGCTCGAGCTGTACGCCGAGGCGTTCGACGCCGCCGGCGCGCTCGACAGGCTCGAAGGCTTCGCGAGCTTCCACGGCGCCGACTTCTACGGGCTGCCGCGCAACCGCGGCACCGTCACGCTGCGGCGCGAGCCGTGGACGCTGCCCGAGGTGCTGCCCTTCGGCGACGCGACGCTCAAGCCGCTGCGCGGCGGCGAGACGATCGGCTGGAGGCTGGCATGAACGGCAACGCGCGCACCGAGCGCCACATCGCGCTGCTGATCGACGCCGACAACTCGCCGGCGGCCAAGATCGAGGTCATCCTCGCTGAACTCGCGAAGCTGGGCGTCACCAACATCCGCCGCGCCTACGGCAACTGGAAGAAGAACGAGCTCAAGGGCTGGGAGAAGGTGCTGCACGAGTTCGCGATCCGTCCGATCCAGCAGTTCGACGTCAGCAAGGGCAAGAACGCGACGGACATGCTGATCGCGATCGACGCGCTCGACCTGCTGTACACCGACCGCCCCGACGCGTTCGGCATCGTCTCGTCGGACGCCGACTTCACGCCGCTCGTGATGCACCTGCGCGCCAAGGGCGCCACCGTCTACGGGTTCGGCGCGAAGAAGACGCCCGAGCCGTTCGTCAACGCCTGCTCGCGTTTCCTGTACCTCGAAAGCCTGGGCGATGGCCGCGACGAGGCCGCGGCGGCCGAGCCCGGTGCCGAGAAGGCCGGCAAGGCCAAGGCCGCGGCGCCGCGCAAGCCGACGGCGGCCGACCTGAAGCGCGACGGGCGTCTGGTGAGCCTGCTGCGCAACGCGGTCGAGAACGCCGCCGGCGAGGACGGCTGGTCACAGCTCGGTGCGGTGGGCTCGCAGATCGCCAACCAGGCCAGCTTCGACCCGCGCAATCACGGCTTCAAGAAGCTCGGCGACCTGATCGAGGCGATCGGCCTGTTCGACGTCGAGAAGCGCGGCACGCACCTGTTCGTGCGCGACCGTCGCAGCAGCCGTGGCGAGGCGCGCGGCGACTGACGCGCCACCGGCGCCGCCTGCCGAGCCCGACTGGTCGCGACCCTGGTTCGCGCCCTGGCGCGGGCTCGGGCCGGCGCTGTGGGCGTCCTGGCGAGCCGGC
>JBBION010000197.1:0-6178 GCA_037443345.1 Rubrivivax sp.
CGGCAGTCGGACGTTCTCGGGCTAGCAAGGGCCGTTTGAAATTCCTATGCGCGGCGGCGCTGCCGTTCGCGCTGACGGCCGCGCAGCAGCGCGTGGTGCGCGAGATCGAAGGCGACCTCGGTGCCGATCGGCCGATGCACCGGCTGCTGCAGGGCGACGTGGGTTCGGGCAAGACCGTGGTCGCGGCGCTCGCCGCCGCCGTGGCCATCGACTCGGGCTGGCAGTGCGCGCTGATGGCGCCGACCGAGATCCTCGCCGAGCAGCACTTCCGCAAGCTCGTGCACTGGCTGCAACCGATGGGTGTGGACGTGGCCTGGCTGACCGGCAGCCGCAAGGGCAAGGCGCGCACGCAGATGCTGCAGCGTGTGGCCGACGGGGCGGCGGCGCTCGTCGTCGGCACGCATGCGGTGATCCAGGACGACGTGCGCTTCGCCCGGCTGGGGCTGGCGGTCATCGACGAGCAGCACCGCTTCGGCGTGCAGCAGCGGCTGGCGCTGCGCCGCAAACTGGCGCAGGGCGCGCTGGAGCCGCACCTGCTGATGATGACGGCGACGCCGATCCCGCGCACGCTGGCGATGACCTACTTCGCCGACCTGGAGGTCAGCACCGTCGACGAGCTGCCGCCGGGCCGCAGCCCGGTGCTGACCAAGGTCTTCGCCGACACGCGCCGCGCCGAGGTGGTGGCGCGCATCCGCGACGAGCTGGCGCTGGGCCGGCAGGCCTTCTGGGTGTGTCCGTTGATCGAGGAAAGCGAAAGCGTGGACCTGCGCCATGCGACACAGACCTTCGAGGAACTGGGCGCCGCGCTGCCTGGCCACGCCGTCGGCCTGTTGCACGGCCGCATGAAGCCGGCCGAGAAGGCGGCGGTGATGGCCGATTTCGTCGCCGGCCGGCTGCAGGTGCTGGTGGCGACCACGGTCGTCGAGGTGGGTGTCGACGTGCCCAATGCCAGCCTGATGGTGGTCGAGCATGCCGAGCGCTTCGGCCTGAGCCAGCTGCACCAGCTGCGCGGGCGGGTCGGCCGCGGCAGCGCCGCCAGCGTCTGTGTGCTGCTCTATGCCTCGCCGCTGAGCGAGACCGGCAGGGCGCGGCTGAAGGCGATGCTGGACACGCTCGACGGCTTCGAGATCGCACGGCGCGACCTGGAAATCCGCGGCCCGGGCGAGTTCATGGGCGCACGCCAGTCGGGCGACGCCCTGCTGCGCTTTGCCGACCTGCAGCAGGACAGCCGGCTGCTGCAACAGGCGAGGCGCATCGCCCCGCTGCTGCTGCAGCAGCACCCGCAGGCCGCCCGCCAGCACGTCCAGCGCTGGCTGGGCGCCGGCACCGAGTTCTTGAAGGCCTGATGGGGACGTGAGGCCCTGCCTGCGCAGGGCCGAACGCCTCATCAGGGGCGAGCGAATGCAAATCGCGAGCGCGGGCCCGCAGGGCCTGATGGGGACGTGAGGCCCTGCCTGCGCAGGGCCAAACGCCTCATCAGGGGCGAGCGAATGCAAATCGCGAGCGCGGGCCCGCAGGGCCTGAAGTTGCGCAGAATGCAGGCATGACGCTGACCGAACTGCGCTACATCGTCGCCGTGGCCCGCGAGCGCCATTTCGGCCGTGCCGCCGAAGCCTGCTTCGTCTCGCAGCCCACGCTCAGCGTGGCCATCAAGAAGCTGGAGGAGGAGCTGGAACTCAAGCTCTTCGAACGCGGCGGCAACGAGGTCACGGTCACGCCGCTGGGCGAGGAGATCGTGCGCCAAGCGCGGCAAGGACCCGCTGGCCGGCCCGCTGCGCCTGGGCATCATCTACACCATCGGCCCGTACCTGCTGCCCGAGCTGGTGCGCGAGGTGATCGAGCGCAGCCCG
This sequence comes from Rubrivivax sp., assembly GCA_037443345.1. Classification (GTDB taxonomy): domain Bacteria; phylum Pseudomonadota; class Gammaproteobacteria; order Burkholderiales; family Burkholderiaceae_C; genus Calidifontimicrobium. Next base: position 1,851 of record JBBION010000197.1, read on the forward strand.
CAGATGCCGCTGATGCTGCAGGAGAACTTCACCGTCAAGCTGCTGGAGATGCTGCGCACCGGCGAGCTCGACTGCGCGATCCTGGCCGAGCCTTTTCCGGACACCGGCCTGGCGATCGCGCCGCTGTACGACGAGCCCTTCATGGCCGCGGTGCCGATGTCGCACCCGTTGGCCCAGCGCAAGACGATCAGCGCCGAGGAGCTGAAGCAGCAGACGATGCTGCTGCTGGGCACGGGCCACTGCTTCCGCGACCACGTGCTCGAGGTCTGCCCGGAGTTCGCGCGCTTCTCCAGCGATGCCGAGGGCATCCGCAAGAGCTTCGAGGGCAGTTCGCTGGAGACGATCAAGCACATGGTGGCTTCGGGCATGGGCGTGACCGTGCTGCCGCGCTTGAGCGTCGATGCCGAAGCGCAGCCGCACGTGCGCTACATCCCCTTCACGCCGCCGGTGCCGACGCGGCGCGTGGTGCTGGCCTGGCGCCGCAGCTTCACGCGCTACGAAGCCATCGCCGCGCTGCGCAACGCCGTCTACGCCTGCAAGCTGGACGGGGCGACGCGCCTGTCCTGAAGACCGCGCTATGCCCGCGATACGGGCATTCAATTGGCAGCCGTCACGGGGGGCGACTATGCTGCGGAAGCGTTCCGCAGCCCACACCGACCCAGGAGGCCCCCATGTCCAGCGAAGCCCGATGCCCGTACAACCATGCCGCCGGCGGCGGCACCACCAACCGCGACTGGTGGCCGCAGCAGCTGCGGCTGGACCTGCTGGCGCAGCATTCGGCCAAGTCCAACCCGCTGGGCGAGTCCTTCGATTACGCGGCTGAGTTCAAGAAGCTCGACTACTTCGCGCTGAAGAAGGACCTGCTGGCGCTGATGACCGATTCGCAGCCCTGGTGGCCGGCCGACTTCGGCCACTACGGCCCGCAGATGATCCGCATGGCCTGGCACGCCGCCGGCACCTACCGCACCGCCGACGGCCGCGGCGGCGGCGGGCGCGGCCAGCAGCGCTTTGCGCCGCTGAACAGCTGGCCCGACAACGTCAACATCGACAAGACGCGCCGGCTGCTGTGGCCGATCAAGCAGAAGTACGGCCAGAAGATCAGCTGGGCCGACCTGCTGCTGCTGGCCGGCAACGTGGCGCTGGAGTCGATGGGTTTCCGCACTTTCGGCTTCGGCGGCGGGCGGCCCGACGTGTGGGAGCCCGACCTCGACGTCAACTGGGGCAACGAAACGAAATGGCTGGCCACCGACAAGCGCTTCACCGGCGACCGTGACCTGGACCAGCCGCTGGCGGCCACGCACATGGGCCTGATCTACGTCAACCCCGAAGGCCCCGATGCCAACGGCGACCCGGTGGCCGCGGCCAAGGACATCCGCGCCACCTTCGGCCGCATGGCGATGGACGACGAGGAGATCGTCGCGCTGATCGCCGGCGGCCACACATTCGGCAAGGCGCACGGCGCCGCGCCCGAAGCGCACAAGGGCCCCGAGCCCGAAGGCGCGCCGCTGGAGGCGCAGGGCCTGGGCTGGATCAGCGGCTACGGCCAGGGCCACGGCAAGGACACCATCTCCAGCGGGCTGGAGGTGACCTGGACCACGACGCCGGCGCGCTGGAGCAACGACTACTTCGAGCTGCTGTTCAAGTACGAGTGGGAGCTGACGCGCTCGCCGGCCGGCGCCAAGCAGTGGGTGGCCAAGGACGCACCGGAGATCATTCCCGACGCGCACATCCCCGGCAAGAAGCACAAGCCGACGATGCTGACCACCGACCTGACGATGCGCTTCGACCCGGCCTTCGAGAAGATCTCGCGCCGCTTCCTCGACAACCCGCAGGCCTTTGCCGAGGCCTTCGCGCGCGCCTGGTACAAGCTGACGCACCGCGACATGGGGCCGCGCGTGCGCTACCTGGGCCCCGAGGTGCCGAAGGAAGAGCTGCTGTGGCAGGACCCGCTGCCCGCGCCAGTGCACCAGCCCACAGCCGCCGACATTGCCGACGCGAAGGCGAAGATCGCCGCCTCGGGCCTGAGCGTGGCGCAGCTGGTGGGCACGGCCTGGGCCGCGGCCAGCACCTTCCGCGGCGGCGACAAACGCGGCGGCGCCAACGGCGCGCGCATCCGCCTGGCCCCGCAGAAGGGCTGGGAGGCCAACACCCCCGGCGAGCTGGCCAAGGTGCTGGCCACGCTGGAAGGCATCCAGCAGACCTCGGGCAAGCTGTCGCTGGCGGACATCATCGTGCTGGCGGGCGGCGTCGGCGTGGAGCAGGCGGCGCAGGCCGCTGGCGTGCCCATCGAGGTGCCGTTTACGCCCGGGCGCGTGGACGCCTCTCAGGCGCAGACCGATGTCGACTCCTTCGCCGTGCTGGAGCCGGTGGCCGACGGCTTCCGCAACTACTTCAAGGGCCCGAGCGGTGTGGCGGTGGAGCACCTGCTGGTCGACAAGGCGCAGCAGCTGACGCTGACCGCGCCGGAGATGACGGTGCTGGTGGGCGGCCTGCGCGTGCTGGGCGCCAACAGCGGCGGCAGCCGGCATGGCGTGTTCACCGGCCGGCCCGGCGCGCTGACGCCCGACTTCTTCGTCAACCTGCTCGACATGGGCACCGAATGGAAGGCGGTCGACGGCGGCTACGAGGGCAGTGATCGCCAAAGCGGCCAAGCGCGCTGGACAGCGACGCGCGTGGACCTGGTGTTCGGCTCGAACTCGCAGCTGCGCGCGCTGGCCGAGGTCTATGCCAGCGCCGACGCAAGAACCAAGTTCGTCGAAGACTTCGTCGCCGCCTGGGTCAAGGTGATGAACCTCGACCGTTTCGATCTCGCTTGAAGGAAGGGCTCATGGGCAAGAAGAGCACGGCCGGCGCGCCGGCCATCGACATCGGCATCAGCGACAAGGATCGCGCGGCGATCGCCGCCGGCCTGTCCAGGCTGCTGGCCGACACCTACACGCTGTACCTGACCACGCACAACTTCCACTGGAACGTCACCGGGCCGATGTTCAACACGCTGCACGCGATGTTCATGGCCCAGTACACCGAGCTGTGGAACGCGGTCGACCCGATCGCCGAGCGCATCCGCGCGCTCGGCAATGCCGCGCCGGGCTCCTATGGACAGTTCGGCAAGCTCAGCTCGCTGCGCGACGCGCCGGCCGATCCGCCGAAGGCGATGGACATGGTGCGCGTGCTGGTCGAAGGCCACGAGGCGGTGGCGCGCACCGCGCGCACGGTGTTCCCGCTGGCCGCCAAGGCCGACGACCAGCCCACCGCCGACCTGCTGACGCAGCGGCTGGACGTGCACGAGAAGACCGCCTGGATGCTGCGCTCGCTGCTCGAGGAGTAGAGCGCCGGATAATGGCGGGTTTCGCGCCGCCGCGGCCCTTGCGCAGCGGCTTGGCGCCGCAGGAACCCCCATGAACGACTTCGTCGAGCGCATCGCGCACGAGGTGCGGCGGCGCCGCACCTTCGCGATCATCAGCCACCCCGACGCCGGCAAGACCACGCTGACCGAGAAGCTGCTGCTGTACAGCGGCGCGATCCAGATCGCCGGCTCGGTGAAGGCGCGCAAGGCCAGCCGCCACGCCACCAGCGACTGGATGGAGATCGAGAAGCAGCGCGGCATCTCGGTGGCGAGCTCCGTCATGCAGATGGAGTACCGCGACTGCGTGATCAACCTGCTCGACACGCCCGGCCACCAGGACTTCAGCGAGGACACGTATCGCGTGCTGACCGCGGTCGACGCGGCGCTGATGGTCATCGACGCGGCCAACGGCGTCGAGCCGCAGACGCGCCGCCTGCTGCAGGTGTGCCGCGCGCGGAACACGCCGATCCTGACCTTCGTCAACAAGATGGACCGCGAGGTGAAGGCGCCGCTGGACCTGTTCGACGAGATCGAGGCCGAGCTCGGCATGAGCGTCGTGCCCTTCACCTGGCCGGTGGGCATGGGCAAGGTGTTCGGCGGCGTGCTCGACCTGCGGCGCGACCAGATGCGCGTGTTCGCGCCCGGCGAGGACCGTGTCAAGGACGCCGACGAGATCGTCGACGGCATCGACAACCCGGCGCTGGCGGCACGCTTCGGCATGGCCTACGACCAGGCCGCCGCCGAGGTGGAGCTGGTGCGCGAAGCCGCGCCCGGCTTCGACGAGGCCGAGTTCCTGGCCGGCCGCTGCACGCCGATGTTCTTCGGCAGCGCGATCAACAACTTCGGCGTGCAGGAGGTGCTGGATGCGCTGGTCGAGCTGGCACCGCCGCCGGGGCCGAAGCCGGCGCTGCAGCGCACGGTACAACCCCGAGCGCGCGATCGTCGAGATCGCGCACCGTCTGGCGCGGCGCGAGCCGGTGGC
>JBBION010000198.1:0-6094 GCA_037443345.1 Rubrivivax sp.
GTGGCGGTGGCGGTGCGCGATGCGCTGGCGGGCACCGACGGCCGCCCCGGCGGCCCGGCCGCTGGCTGAGCGGCGCCGGCGCCTTGCGGCCCGCGGGGTTGCGGGTCGCCCGGGAGGGGAATTCATCGCGATTTCGAGTAACGTTCGCGCCGTTGAGAAACACCCCATTCGCTCAACGCATCCCCACGGAGGTATTGCATGCAACTGAAAGCGAAACTGATTGCCGCGTCGGCGGCGCTGATCGTGGCCGGCGGCGTCTCGGCACAGGACCTCGTCGTGCGCATCGGCCACGTCGGCCCGACCAGCGGCGGCATCGCGCACCTGGGCAAGGACAACGAGAACGGCGCGCGCATGGCGATCGAGGAGCTCAACGCCAAGGGCGTGACGATCGGCGGCCGCAAGGCGACGTTCCAACTGCTCGCCGAGGACGACGCGGCCGACCCGAAGCAGGGCACCGCGGCGGCGCAGAAGCTGATCGACAGCAAGGTCAACGGTGTGGTCGGCCACCTGAACTCGGGCACCACGATCCCGGCGTCCAAGCTGTACCTGGACGCGGGCATCCCGCAGATCAGCCCGTCGGCGACGAACCCGCGCTACACGCGCCAGGGCTACAAGACTGCGTTCCGCGTCGTCGCGGATGACGTGCACCTGGGCGGCACGCTCGGCCGCTACGCGGTCGAGACCGTCAAGGCCCAGCGCATCGCCGTCATCGACGACCGCACCGCCTACGGCCAGGGCGTGGCCGACGAGTTCGAGAAGGGCGCCAAGGGCAAGGGTGGCAACGTCGTCGCGCGCGAGTTCACCAACGACAAGGCGACGGACTTCACGGCCATCCTGACCAGCATCAAGGGCAAGAACCCTGACGTCGTCTTCTTCGGCGGCATGGACGCCGTGGCCGGCCCGATGCTGCGCCAGATGAAGCAGCTCGGCATCAACGCCAAGTTCATGGGCGGCGACGGCATCTGCTCGGGCGAGCTGCCCAAGCTGGCGGCCGGCACGATGGCCGACGGGCAGGTGATCTGCGCCGAGGCCGGCGGCATCGACCCGAAGGACGCCGCGGCGGTCAAGAAGATGAACGACTTCAAGGCCGCGTTCAAGAAGCGCTTCAACGCCGACGTGCAAATCTACGCCCCGTACGTCTACGACGCCGTCAACGTGATGGTCGCGGCGATGGTCAAGGCCGGTTCGGCCGACCCGGCCAAGTACCTGCCCGAACTCGCCAAGACGACGACCTACCCGGGCGTCACGGGCGCGATTTCGTTCGACGAGAAGGGCGACATCAAGAACGGCGCGCTGACGCTCTACACCTACAAAGGCAACACGCGCGAGTCGCTTGGCGTGGTGCGCTGACCCCGCGCATCGGTGCTGACCGCAAGGCGCCGGCCGCGAGGCCGGCGCCTTTTTTCGTTGCATCATGTGAACCGACGTCGTCGTCGGCGTCGTCGCGCAGCGAGGAGACCTGCATGACCCCGGTGGACCTGGCATCGAGCTTCGACCTGCCCAAGCGCGCGGTGGCGCTGGTACTGGCCGGGGGACGCGGCAGCCGTCTGAAGAACCTGACCGATCGGCGCGCGAAGCCGGCGGTGTACTTCGGCGGCAAGTTCCGCATCATCGACTTCGCGCTGTCGAACTGCCTGAACTCCGGCATCCGCCGCGTCGGCGTCATCACGCAGTACAAGAGCCACAGCCTGCTGCGCCACCTGCAGCGCGGCTGGGCGTTCCTGAAGTCGGAGATGAACGAGTTCGTCGACCTGCTGCCGGCGCAGCAGCGCGTCGACGAGGAGAGCTGGTACCGCGGCACCGCCGACGCCGTCTACCAGAACCTGGACATCATCGACGGCTACGACGCCGACTTCGTCGTCGTGCTCGCCGGCGACCACATCTACAAGATGAACTACGCGCTGATGCTCGCCGACCACGTCGCGCACGGGCGGCCGTGCACGGTCGGCTGCATCGAGGTGCCCAAGGCCGAGGCCACCGCGTTCGGCGTGATGGCCGTCGACGACTCGCGCCTGATCACCGACTTCGTCGAGAAGCCGGCCGACCCGCCGACGATGCCCGGCCGCACCGACACGTCGCTGGCCAGCATGGGGATCTACATCTTCGACGCCAGGTACCTCTACGAGGAACTGCGCCACGACATGGCCAATGCCGCGTCGAGCCACGACTTCGGCAAGGACATCATCCCGCGCGTCGTCGCGCAGCGGCAGGCGGTGGCGCACCCGTTCGGGCTGAGCTGCGTCGGCACGCGGCCCGGCCAGGAGCCCTACTGGCGCGATGTGGGCACGATCGACGCCTACTGGGACGCCAACATCGACCTGACCGCGACCGACCCGCTGCTCAACCTGTACGACACGCGCTGGCCGATCTGGACCTACCAGCCGCAGCTGCCGCCGGCCAAGTTCGTGCACAACCTGGCGAACCGCCGCGGCATGGCTGTCGAGTCGATGGTCTCGGGCGGCTGCATCGTCTCCGGGCGCACGTGGCGCACGCTGCTGTTCTCCAACGTGCGCGTGCACTCGTATTCGCAGGTCGACTGGTCGGTGCTGCTGCCCGACGTCGAGGTCGGGCGCCACGCGCGGCTGTCGCGCGTCGTCGTCGACCGCGGCTGCGTGATCCCCGAGGGCATGGTCATCGGCGAGGACGCGGCCGACGACGCACGCCGCTTCCTGCGCACCGAGAACGGCATCACGCTCGTCACGCGCGAGATGCTGGCGCGGCTGGCGTCGGCATGAGGGTCCTGCAGGTCGCCGCCGAGGCGTTCCCGCTGGTCAAGACCGGCGGGCTGGCCGACGTGCTGGGCGCGCTGCCGCCGGCGCTCGCGGCCAGCGGCGCCGACGTGCAGCTGATGCTGCCGGGGCTGCCCGCGATCGGCGACGCGCTCGGCGGCGCGCGCACCGTCGCGAGCCTGGGGCCGCTGTTCGGCGCCGCGCGGGTCGACCTCCTGCACGGCCGCCTGCAGGGGCTGGACGTGCCGGCGTACGTGATCGACGCGCCGTACCTGTACCGCCGCGACGGCAACCCCTACCTCGGCCCCGACGGTCACGACTGGCCCGACAACCTGCAGCGCTTCGCGCTGCTGGGCTGGGCCGCGGCGCACCTGGCCGCCGGCGAGCTCGACCCGGACTGGCACCCCGACGTCGTGCACGCGCACGACTGGCACGCCGCGCTGGCCTGCGCCTACCTCGCGATGCACCCGACGACGCCCGCCGGCAGCGTGTTCACGGTGCACAACCTCGCGTACCAGGGGCTGTTCCCGCTCGGCGACTTCGCGCTGCTCGGGCTGTCGCAGCGGCTGCTGTGGCCGCACGGCATCGAGTTCCACCGCCAGGTCTCTTTCATGAAGGCCGGGCTGCTGTACGCCGATCGCGTCACCACCGTCAGCCCCACCTACGCGCGCGAGATCGCCACGCCCGAGTTCGGCTGCGGCCTCGACGGCGTGCTGCGCGACCGCGGGCACGACGTGCGTGGCATCCTCAACGGCGTCGACCGTGACGTGTGGAACCCCGCGACCGATCCGTGGATCGCCGCGCGATACGACGCGGCCTCGCTGGGCGGCAAGGCCTACTGCAAGGCTGCGCTGCAGCGCGAGTTCGGCCTCGAGGCGAGTGCCGACGCGCCGCTGCTCGGTGTCGTCAGCCGGTTGACGTCGCAGAAGGGCCTCGACCTGCTGCTCGGCGCGCTGCCGGCGCTGGTGGCGCGCGGCGGCCAGCTCGTCGTGCAGGGCACCGGCGACGGCCCGCTCGAGGACGCGCTGCGCAGCGCCGCGCAGCAGCACCCGCAGCAGGTCGCGCTGCACATCGGCTACGACGAGCAACGGGCGCACCGGCTGGTGGCCGGTGCCGACCTGATCGTCGTGCCGTCGCGCTTCGAGCCCTGCGGCCTCACGCAGATGTACGGGCTGCGCTACGGCACGCTGCCGCTCGTGCGGCGCGTCGGCGGGCTGGCCGACACCGTCGTCGACGCCGACGCGACCGCGCTGGCCGAGGACCGCGCGACCGGCTTCGTGTTCGACGCCGCGCACCCCAGCGCGCTCGAGGCGGCGCTGGCGCGCTCGATCGCGCTGTACCGAGAGCCGGCGAAGTGGCGGCAGATCGTGCGCCGCGCGATGGCGCAGCAGTTCACCTGGGACGCCGCGGCGCGGCAGTACCTGGGGCTGTACGAGGAGGCGGTGCGCACGCGCCGCGCGGCGCCACGCAAGGCCGGCCCGCGCTGAGGCGCCCGTCGCCGCACGGCAAGCGCGGCAATCCTCGACACCACGCGCCGTGGTGCGACTCACGCGCGGTCTCGTGACCGCCGCGGCGTGCCGACAATCGTGAGGCCCGCTGCCCGCCGCCATTCCGCTGCTTCACTGCCTCGCCCGCCTGCTGCGTTCCCACGGCGAGCTGCGCACCGGCAGCGCGGCCTGGCCTCGGGGGTCGTCGCGACGATGCTGGCCACGCTGTGCCTGCTGGGCGTGCTGGCCTTCCACTTCCCCGAGTACCTGACGACGCCGCAGCTGCGCGCCATCCACCCGCAGGCGTGGCTGCGCGAGCTGCTGTACTGGGCGCTGGTCGTCGCCGGCGCGCTGGCGCTGTTCGGCATCGTCACGGCCCGCGTGCGCTGGGTGCCGGCGCTGGCGTTCGCGCTCGTCGCGCTGGCCGTCGCCCTCGGCGGGCACCGCGTGCCGGGGCGCGACGTCGCCGGCGGCACGGCGTACCTGGGTCGCGACTGGTTCGTGCTCGACCTGCTCGGCTCGGCGCTGGTGTTCGTCGTGCTGGAGAAGCTGTGGCCGCTGCGCCCGGCGCAGCCGGTGTTCCGCGCCGAGTGGCAGACCGACCTGCAGCACTTCGTCGTCGCGCACCTGGGCATCGGCGTGATGCTGCTGGCCGCCAACCTGCTGGTGCACCCGCTGGTGGCGTGGCTCGCCGACGACGGCGTGCACGCACGCGTGCGCGAACTGCCGTTCGTCGTCGCGCTGCTGGCGCTGATGCTCGTCGCCGACCTCGTGCAGTACGCGGTGCACCGCGCCTACCACGAGGTGCCGTGGCTGTGGCGCTTCCACGCCGTGCACCACAGCGTCGAGACGATGGACTGGCTGGCCGGCTCACGCCTGCACCTGTTCGAGGTCGTCGTCACGCGCGCGCTGGTGCTGGTGCCGATCTACGCGCTCGGCTTCGACAAGCCGGTGATCGACGCCTACATCGTCGTCGCCGGCTTTCAGGCCGTGCTCGACCACGCCAACGTGAACCTGCGCCTCGGGCCACTGCGCCACGTCTTCGCGACGCCGGCCTTCCACCACTGGCACCACGCGCAGGACCGCGAGGCGATCGACCGCAACTACGCGGCGCACTCTGCCTTCATCGACCGCCTGTTCGGCACCGCGGTCGTCGCGCAGCGGACCTGGCCCGAGCGCTACGGCGTCGTCGGCCAAGACGTGCCGCGCGGCTTCTGGCGCCAGCTGGTGCACCCGTTCATGGCGCGGCGCGGCGGCTGAGCACAGGTGGCGGAGGGAGCGGGATTCGAACCCGCGGTGGGCTGTTAACCCACACACGCTTTCCAGGCGTGCGACTTAAACCACTCATCCATCCCTCCGAGCCCCGCGGCTCCGGGTCCGCCTGCGCGGACCCGGACGGGGCGAGGGCCCGATGCGTCTCGCGGCGGGGCGTGCAGGCCCTCGCGAGACCGGCGGCAGTTTAGCCCACCGCGCTCCACGCGTGCTGCTGCAGTTGCTCGAGCGGCACGTAGTGCAGGGCGCGCTCGTGCGTCGACTCGAGCACCACCGGCGGCGCGCAGCCGGCACGCAGCGCCTCGGTCCAGCGCAGCGCGCACACGCACCAGCGGTCGCCGGGCTTCAGGCCGCGAAAACGCATCTCGGGTCGCGGCGTGATGAGGTCGTTGCCGCGCTCGAACTGGAAGTTCAGGAACTCGACCGTGACGCGCGCGCAGATCACGTGGCTGCCGAGGTCGTGCTCGTCGGTGTGGCAGCAGCCGTCGCGGTACCAGCCCGTGAGCGGGTCGTAGGAGCAGGGCACGAGGTCGGTGCCGAGCACGTTGGTCGCGGGTTTCGGGGTCATCGGTGGCGGGCGGTGCGCGCGGTCGAAGGCAGTCTAGC
>JBBION010000199.1:0-6053 GCA_037443345.1 Rubrivivax sp.
GAGGTCGTCGCGCAGGCGGTCGACGCCGCGTCGGCGCAGGGCTGGCGGCGCGCGCTGCTCGCGTGGCTGCACGTGCAGCGCCGGCAGGCCGAGAGCGCCGGCGACGCGGCCCAGGCCGCGCGCGTGCAGCGGCGCATCGACGTCGCCGGCGGAAGGCGCTGACGCGGTCGGCGGGTCAGCGCATCCAGCGCGCGACGTCGGCGGCCTGCGCCGTGGGCTCGGCTGCGAGACCGTCGACGACGCCCTGCCGGTCGGGTGCGCTGCGGTTCTGGCTCAGCTTGAACTTGCCCTCGAGCCGCGTCACCGCGATCTCGATGCCGACGATCGCGCGCAGCATCTGCGCGACGTAGTCGGGCGGCGCATCGGACACCGCCCAAGGCTGCACACGCGGTGCCTCGTGCGTGTCGGTCAGCCGGGTGACGAGCGCGTGCAGCCACGCGGCATCGTCGACGGCGTGCAGCCGGCCGTGCGCGTGCACGACGGCGTAGTTCCACGTCGGCACGACCTTGTGCGTGGCCGCCTTGCTCGGGTACCACGACGGCGTCACGTAGGCCTGCGGGCCGTGGAAGATCGCGAGCACGTCACCGCCGTCGGCGCGGCGCCACAGCGGGTTGGCGCGCGCGACGTGGCCGCGCAGGCGCCCGTGCGGCGCCTCGGGCGACGGCGCCGGGTCGTAGAGCAGCGGGATCGGGTCGGCGTCGAGCGCGCCGCCTTGCAGGTGCACCAGCGTGGCCAGCGGGTGCGCGCGCATCAGCGCGGCGAGCGCGGCCGGCTCGTCGGTGGCGAAGTGAGCGGGGCGGTACATCTCAGCGGCCCACGCCGTGCCGACAGCGCCTGCGATCGACGAACCGCGACGCTTCAAACGACCGCCGCGGATCCGGCTTTGCCGGTCCGCTGGCGGGCCTTGCAGGCCGCGCCGGGCCTCGCGGCCCTGCCGCTCGCCAGGCACGAAAGGTCCACCGGACCTTTCGTGTCCGGGCTCGCCCCCCTCCTCGGGAGGGGGCGCGCGCAGCGCGTAGGGGGAGGCTCACGCGTCGCGCTGGATCAACTCGATCTTGTAGCCGTCGGGGTCGGTGATGAACGCGATCACCGTCGTGCCACCCTTGACCGGCCCCGGCTCGCGCGTGATCGCGCCGCCGTACTGCGCCGCTTTGTCGCGCAGCGCGGCGCAGGTGGCGTACACGTCGGCCACGCCGATCGCGATGTGGCCGTAGGCGGTGCCCATCTCGTAGCGGTCGACGCCGTAGTTGTAGGTCAGCTCGATCTCGGCCTGCTCGGGGTTGGCCGCGTAGCCGACGAAGGCGAGGTCGTAGTTCTGGTCCGGGCGCCGCGTCGTGCGCAGCAGCCGCATGCCCAGCACCTGGGTGTAGAAGTCGATCGAACGCTGCAGGTCGCCGACGCGCAGCATCGTGTGGAGCAGTCTCATCGTCTGGGGGGCGGCCGCGGCCGACGCGGTGGAAGTCGAGGCGCGCAGCGTACCGCGTTGCGCGCGCCGCTGCAGCAGGTGCCCGCGTTCGGCCCTACGGCAGGCCGTAACCCGCCAGCACGGCCACGCCCAGCAGCGCGAACACGACGGCCGCGATGCGGTGCACCCACGCCACCGGCACGAGCTTGACCGCCCGGTCGCCGAGCAGCACCGCGGGCACGTTGGCGATCATCATGCCCAGCGTCGTGCCCGCGGTGACGGCGACGAACTGGTCGTACTTCGCCGCCAGCATCACGGTGGCGACCTGCGTCTTGTCGCCCATCTCGGCGAGGAAGAAGGCCACCGTCGTCAGCGCGAACACGCCCAGCCGGCCGCTGCCGCGGCCTTCGACCTCCTCGGCCTCGTCGGGCACCAGCAGCCACACGGCCACCGCGAGGAACGACAGTCCCAGGCCCCAGCGCATCCACTGCGGGTCGATCGTGCGCGCGAGCCACGCGCCCAGCGCCGCGGCCGCCGCGTGGTTGAGCAGCGTCGCCACCAGGATGCCGGCGATGATCGGCAGCGGCTTGCGGTAGCGCGCCGCCAGCAGCAGCGCGAGCAGTTGCGTCTTGTCGCCGACCTCGCCGAGCGCGACGACGCCGGTGGAGACGAAGAAGGCTTCGAGCAAGACGAGCCGATGCGGCGCCGCTCAGGCCGGCGGCATCGTGTAGTTCAGCGTCATGCGCCCGCCGTCGACGAGCACCGTCTCGCCGGTGACGTAGCCTGCCGCGTCGCTGAGCAGGAACGCGACGACGTCGGCCACCTCGCGCGGCTCGCCCAGGCGGCGCATCGGCGTGCGGCTCATGATGCGCGCCTTCGCCTCGTCACTGGTGAGCACCGCGTTCTTCGCCAGCTCGGTGGCGATCGTGCCCGGCGCGACGCCGTTGACGCGGATGCCGTGGTCGACGAGGGCCAGCGCCATCACGCGCGTGAGCTGGTCGATGCCGCCCTTGCTCGCGTTGTAGCTGGCGATCGTCGGGATCGCCAGGCGCGCGTTGACCGAGCTCATCTGCACGATCGCGCCGCCGCCGCCCTGCGCGACCATCTGGCGCGCCACCGCCTGGCCGACGAGGAAGCTGCCCTTGAGGTTGACGCCGATCACCGCGTCCCAGTCGGCCTCGGTGACGTCGAGGAACGGCGCGGCGCGGAAGATGCCGGCATTGCTGACCAGGCCGTCGACGCGGCCGAACACCGCCAGCGTGGCGGCCAATGCCGCGTCGACGTCGGCCTTGCGCGCGACGTCGCAGTGCACGTAGTGCGTGCGCGCGCCCTGCGCGGCGAGCGACTGCGCGAGCGCGCGGCCGGCGTCGTCGGACACGTCCCACAGCGCGACGGCGGCGCCGTCGTCGGCCAGGCGCCGCACGCAGGCTTCGCCGATGCCCTGCGCGGCGCCGGTGACGACGACGACGCGGCCGTCCAGGCCGAAGCGGATCGCCGGGGCCGTCATGCCGCCACCTTGCGCCGGTCGCGGTCGAGCCACGCGGCGATGCCCTGCGCGTTGAGCTCGACGTCCATCGCGAGCAGCGACTCGACGTCGGCCGACGCCAGCGTGCAGCCGTGGTCGTGCACGCTGCTGACGTAGAGCGCCGCGAGCGCGGCCTTCAGCCGCGCGTGGCGGTCGTCGGCGTCGCGCAGCCGGTGGGCGATGGCGACCATCTCGTGCAGCAGGCCGAGTTCGAGCGCGCCGAGCCGCGGCACGTCGTCGACGCGCCCGTAGTGCGTCAGGTACATGCACGCCGGGTCGGCGGCGAGCAGGCGGCGGATCGAGTGCTCGAGCGCCTCGGGCTCGAACTGCACCGGGGTCGAGGTCGGCAGGATCCACGCGCGGCCGTCGACGTCGAACTCGCGGTAGCTCAGCCCGAACGTGTCGCCGGTGAACCAGCCGCGCGTGGCCGCGTCCCACACGCAGTGGTGGTGGCGCGCGTGGCCCGGCGTGTCGGCGAACGCGAGCGGCCGCCCGGCGAGCTCGACCGTCATGCCGTCGTCGGTCGTGCGCACGCGCTCGGCCGGCACGGGCACGACCTCGCCGTACGAGCGCGCCATCTCGTCGGCGCCGTAGACCGCGGTCGCGCCGGCCCACAGTGCCGACGGGTCGATCATGTGGCGCGCGCCGCGCGGGTGCACGAGCATCGTCGCGCGCGGCAGCTCGCGCATCAGCGAGCCGGCGCCGCCGGCGTGGTCCAGGTGCACGTGCGTCGGGATCACGTAGTCGACCGCGTCGCGCGCGATGCCCAGCGCGTCGAGCGCGCCGAGCAGCCGCGGCAGCGCGAAGTGCGTGCCGGTGTCGACGAAGGCCGCGCGGCCGCCCTCGACGATCAGGTAGGCGGCGTCGAAGCGGTCGCGGTGAAAGCCGGTGTCGATGGCGTGGACGCCGTGGCCCAGCGGCTCGACGTAGGCGGGCAGCGGTGCACTCATGCGCGGCATTCTAGGCAGCGCCTCGACGCGGTCAGCGCAAGGCGTCGAGGAACTGCTCGTGCCCGACGATGCCGATCTTGCCCACGCCGAGGCGCTGCGCGCTCGCGAGCACGGCGGCCACGTGTTCGTAGGCCACGTCCTGGCTCGGGCGCACGTGCACCTCGGGTGGGTCGGGGTCGGCGGCCACGCGCGCCAGCCGCGCCTCGAGGTCGGCGCGGCCGGCGAGCACCTCGCCGCTCCAGCCCAGCGTGCCGTCGGCCTCGATGTCGATGCGCACCGGCGCCCGCGGCTCGGCCGGCGGCTGCGTTGCCGGCACCGGCATCTGCATCTTCACCGCGTGCGTCTGGATCGGGATCGTGATGATCAGCATGATCAGCAGCACCAGCATCACGTCGATCAGCGGCGTGGTGTTGATGTCGACGAGCGGCTCGTCGTCGTCGCGGTCGGGGCCCAGCGGCATCGCCATCGCAGCGGCTCCCGGGTCAGCGCGCCGAGGCGAGTGCGGGCGGCTCGGTGAGGAAGCCGACCTTGCGGATGCCGGCGCGCTGGCACGCCAGCACGAGGCGGCCGACCGCCTCGTAGCGCGCCTTCGCGTCGCCGCGGATGTGCACCTCGGGCTGCGGCGTCTTCACGGCCTCGGCCTTCAGCCGTTCGACCAGCGTCGCGACGTCGGGGATGTGCTCGGTGCCCCAGAACATGGCCCCGTCGCGGTTGACGGCGAGCACGATCGTCGGCGGCGGGCTCTGCGCCGGCGTCGTGCGCTCCTTGGGGAGCTCGAGCGGGATCGACGCGGTGACGACGGGGATCGTGATCAGGAAGATGATCAGCAGCACGAGCATCACGTCGACCAGCGGCGTCGTGTTGATCGTCGTGTTCAGCGCGTCGTCGTCGCCGTCGGCGGCAGGCAGCGTGATGGCCATCGCGGTGCGTCCGTGCGGGGGTCAGTCCTTGACCGTGAGCAGCACCTGCTGCAGGTCGCCGCCGAAGGCGCGCACCTTCTCCATCGCGACCTTGTTGCGGCGCACGAGCCAGTTGTAGCCCATCACCGCCGGCACCGCGACCGCCAGGCCGATGGCGGTCATGATCAGCGCCTCGCCGACCGGCCCGGCGACCTTGTCGATCGACGCCTGCCCCGACACGCCGATCGCCACCAGCGCGTGGTAGATGCCCCACACGGTGCCGAACAGGCCGACGAAGGGCGCCGTCGAGCCGACGGTGGCCAGCAGCGCGAGCCCGTTCTGCAGCCGCAGCTGCACGGCGTCGACGGCACGCTGCACGCTCATCGCGATCCACGTCGGCCGGTCGACGCCGGCCACCAGCGTGCCGGCCAGGCTCTCGCGGGCCTTCAGCCCCTGTTCGGCGAGGTAGCGAAATGCGCTGTCGCCGGCCAGCGCGCGCGCGCCGTCGGCCACCGTCGGTGCGCGCCAGAACGACTGCTGCGCCGCCAGGGCATGCGCCATCAGCCGGCGCTGCTCGACGAGCTTGACGACGATGACCCACCAACTGCCCACCGACATCGCCAGCAGCACGAGCAGCGTGGCCTTCGCGACCCAGTCGCCCTGCGCCCACAGGGCCTGCAGCCCGTACGGGTTGTCGACGACGACGGTCTGCGGCAGCGGCGGCGGGGGCACCGGCGCGGTCGCGGCGGGGGTCACGACGGGCGTGGCGCCCGGTGTCGCCGGCTGCGCCCACGCGGGCGAGGGCAGGGCGGCGACCGCCACGGTCACGGCGAGCAGCCACGGGGCCAGCGCGGCGCGCAGGGTCTTCGTCAGGGACATGCGTTCTCCAGGGACACGAATCACGGGCAGGGCCACGGCACGGGGGCGCCGGCTCACTCGAGCCGCCACGCGTACTCGACGACCGACGTCGCCCCGACCGGGCGGCCGTCCTCGTCGGTGCCGGGCTGAAAGCGGCACGCGCTCAGCGCGTCGACGGCGGCGCGGTCGAGCAACCGGTGCTCGCGCGTCGGCCCCGAGGGCCGCTCGACCTCGGCCCGCGCGACGGCGCCGATGGCGTCGACGGTGAAGCGGATGCGCGTGACGCCTTCGACGTTGGCGCGGCGGGCCACCGCCGGGTAGTCGGGCCGCGCACAGCTGGCGAAGTCGATGCGCGCCGGCGTCGCCGCGCGCCTGGGCGGCGGCGCCGGCGGCGCGGGCGGCGCGGCGACGACGGG